>NZ_JAHBDD010000003.1:0-167879 GCF_019956155.1 Pseudomonas sp. BF-RE-22
CGATAGCGGTGTGTCAGTCACCCATGATGTTGCCTGGCCAACCGCTATCGCCAGCAAGCCGGCTCCTACAGGGATTGCGTACAACAGGGTGATCAGGGCGTCTTCCGCCACCGGATCCACCGGGACACCGATATTGGCCATTTCGATCTCCTTTTGGCCGACCTCGCACTATGAACTCACTCGTTCGTCAGCAAGAATCGAAGCAGCATTGCTGTTTCAGCACGCTTGCGAATCCACAACTGAAATCCTGTTTTCCTTGCCCTGGGCAATTTTTAAGGCCTGCCGTGTACAGAACATAAAAACCAACGAGCGACACATTTGGGGAATTCATTCATGGTCATGATGAAACGCATACTGGGCGCCACTGTTTGTGGGCTGACGCTGTTGGCCAGTGCCGTGCACGCCGAACAGCGGGAATTGCGGGTGTACAACTGGGCGGACTACATCCTGCCGTCCGTGCCCAAGGACTTCGCCCAGAAAAGCGGAATCAAAGTGACCTGGGACACCTTCGACACCAACGAATCGCTGGAAGCCAAGCTGCTGACCGGTAACTCGGGCTACGACCTGGTGGTGCCGTCGAACCAGTTCATCGAAACCCAGATCAAAGCCGGTGTATTCCAGAAACTCGACAAGTCCAAGCTGCCGAACTGGAAACACCAGGACCCGGCACTGCTCGCATTGCTGGACAAGAACGATCCGGGTAACCAGTACGGCGTGCCCTACATGTACGGCACCGTGCTGATCGGTTTCAACCCGGCCAAGGTCAAGGCCGCGCTGGGCGAGAATGCGCCGGTGGACAGTTGGGACCTGGTGTTCAACCCGCAGAACATGCAGAAGCTGAAATCCTGTGGCGTCGCCATGCTCGACTCACCTTCGGAAATCCTGCCGCTGGCGCTGCACTATCTGGGGCTGGACCCGAACAGCCAGAATCCGGACGACTACGAAAAAGCCAAGGCATTGATGCTGAAGATTCGCCCTTACGTCACCTACTTCAACTCCGCCAAGTACATGACCGACATCGCCAATGGCGACATCTGCGTCGCCATCGGCTATTCCGGCAGCTTCTATCAGTTCGGCAATCGCGCCAAGGAAGCGGGCAACGGCGTAGTGGTCGACTGGCGCTTGCCGAAGGAGGGCGCGCCGATCTGGTTTGATACCTTTGCGATTCCAAAAAGCGCGAAGAACGTGGAGGAGGCCCACGAGTTTCTCAACACCTTGCTGGACCCGAAAGTCATCGCCCCGATCAGTGATTTCCTTGGCTACCCCAACGCCAACAAGGACTCGCTTGCGCTGATCAACAAAGAGATCACCGGCAACCCGAACCTGACGCCGACCAGCGAAGCGTTGAAAACCCTGTATGTGGTGCAACCGCTGCCGCAAAAGCTTGAGCGGGTGCGCACGCGGGTCTGGACGAGCATCAAGTCCGGCGAATAACACCCAAGGCGGAGCGCAATCGGCCGGCCTTACGCATTCCCCTGTAGGAGCCGGCTTGCTGGCGATAGCGGCGTGTCAGCCAACATCAATGGTGATTGATACACCGCAATCGCCAGCAAGCCGGCTCCTACAGGTTCGGTGTCATGCCACCGAACCCCGTTTTGTTCAGATCCGTGTCAGCGCCTGCGCCAAATCGGCACGCAGATCCTCGACATCCTCAACCCCCACGGACAACCGCACCAGCCCGTCGCCGATGCCCAGCTGTGCACGGGTTTCTGCGGGGATGGTGGCGTGGGTCATGATTGCCGGGTGCTCGATCAGGCTTTCCACGCCGCCCAGACTTTCAGCCAGGGCGAATATCCGTACGCTCTCAAGGAAGCGCGTGGCACCCGCCAGATCACTCTTCAGATCGACAGAAATCATCCCGCCGAAACCGCGCATCTGCCGCTTCGCCAATTCATGCTGCGGGTGCGATGGCAGGCCCGGGTAGTAGACGCGTGCCACTTGCGGCTGGCGTTCCAGCCATTGCGCCAACTCAAGCGCGTTGCTGCAGTGACGCTCCATGCGCAGCGCCAGGGTTTTCACGCCGCGCAGGGTCAGAAACGCGTCGAACGGGCCGGCGATTGCGCCCACCGAGTTCTGCAGGAAACCCAGGCGTTGCGCCAGTTCCGGGTTCTGCCCGACCACGGCGATGCCGCCGATTACGTCGGAGTGGCCGTTCAGGTATTTGGTGGTCGAGTGCAGCACGATGTCGAAACCCAGCTCCAGCGGGCGCTGGATCCATGGGCTGGCAAAGGTGTTGTCGGCGACGCAGATGATGTCGCGGTCGCGGCAGATACGTGCGACGGCGGCGAGGTCGGTCAGGCTCAGCAATGGATTGCTCGGCGTCTCGACCCAGACCATTTTGGTGTCGTCCTGCAACGACGCTTCGAACGCTCCGAGGTCCGTCAGGTCGACGAAGCTGAAGCGATGCCCGGCGCTGCGTTTACGCACCTTGTCGAACAGTCGGAAAGTCCCGCCGTACAGGTCATTGCCGGACACGATGTGCGACCCTGCGTCGAGCAGTTCCAGCACCGTCGAAATCGCCGCCAGCCCGGAGGCGAACGCGAAGGCCTGGGTGCCGCTTTCCAGGTCGGCGACGCAGCGTTCCAGGGCGAAGCGCGTCGGGTTGTGCGAGCGCCCGTAATCGAAACCCTTGTGCACGCCGGGGCTTTGTTGCAAATAGGTGGAGTTGGCATAAATCGGTGGCATCAATGCGCCGGTGGTCGGGTCCGGCGTTTGCCCGGCGTGGATCACCCGAGTGGCAAAGGCGCGTGCCGCGGCGTTTTCATCGTGTTGACTCATGCAAGGGATCTCCGCAAATGATTGAGCAGGTCGACGCGAGTAATCAGGCCGTGGAAGCCCGAGGCGTCGGCGATGATCGCGACCAGCCCGCGATCGAGTTCTGCCTGCAGCTTTTCCAGGCTGGCGCTGGGCGGCAGGGTTTCTACTTTGTCGGTCATTGCGCTGGCCACGGTCAAGCGGAAGTGTGAAGGATCTTCCTGCATGCCCAGCAGAATGTCGGATTCGTCAATCACGCCGACCAGTTGCTTGCCGTCCGCCAGCACCGGCAGTTGCGACACATCCGCCAGGCGCATGCGCTGGAACGCCGTCAGCAGCGTGTCGTCCGGGCCGACGCTGATCACCCGGCCATCCTCGAAACGCCGTGCGATCACATCGCGCAGGTCGCCATAAGGTTTGCGCTTGAGCAAGCCCTGATCGTTCATCCACTGGTCGTTGTAGACCTTCGACAGGTAGCGGGTGCCGGTGTCGCAGACGAAGCTGACCACGCGTTTGGGCGTGGTTTGTTCGCGGCAGTAACGCAGCGCCGCCGCCAGCAGGGTGCCGGTCGAAGAACCGCCGAGAATGCCTTCGGCGCGCAACAGTTGGCGGGCGTGATCGAAGCTTTCCTCGTCGCTGATCGAATAGGCGTGGCGCACGCTGGACAGGTCGGCAATCGAGGGGATGAAGTCTTCGCCGATGCCTTCCACCGCCCACGAGCCGGGCGTCTGCATGGTGCCGCTGCGGCTGTATTCGGCCATCACCGAACCGATGGGGTCGGCCAGCACCATTTCCAGATTGGGCTGTACGCGCTTGAAGAAACGGGTCAGCCCGGTCAGCGTGCCGGCCGAGCCGACGCCGACGACAATCGCATCCACGTCATGCTGGGTTTGCGCCCAGATCTCCGGTGCGGTACTGCACTCATGGGCGAGCGGGTTGGCCGGGTTGTTGAACTGATCGGCGAAGAATGCGTCGGGAATTTCCAGCGCCAGCCGTGCCGCGACGTCCTGGTAATAATCGGGATGGCCCTTGCCGACGTCGGAGCGGGTGATGTGCACCTCGGCGCCCATGGCCTTGAGGTGCAAGACTTTCTCTGTGGACATCTTGTCCGGCACCACCAGCACCACCCGATAGCCCTTGGCGCGGCCGACCAGGGCCAGACCGAGGCCGGTGTTGCCGGCGGTGGCCTCGACGATGGTGCCGCCAGATTTCAGCCGGCCGTCGCGCTCGGCTTCGTCGATCATCGCCAGGCCGATGCGGTCCTTGATCGAGCCGCCGGGGTTCTGTGATTCGAGCTTCAGAAACAGGGTGCACGGGCCCGTGTCAAAGCGGCTGACGCGCACCAGCGGCGTATTGCCGATCAGTTCAAGCACGGCAGGGCGGGAGTCGTTCGGCATGTTGTCACCTCTTTGCGAAAATTCGCACGGGAAGGACAGCAACCGGCGGTGAGCCATCGCACGCCGGTCGCCAGCAATGCATCGTTTGGACCATAGGCCGCGAATGCGCCTCTCGCAACTTTGTGCGACCAGCCGGTCACCTGATTGCTGGAGAGAATCCCCGAGTCGGCAATACTCAAGCGACCACCATCAGTCGAGGGCGAGCACCATGACGAAGGAAAGCAGCGGGGGCGAATCGGCCTCTGCGCTGATCGACGCACGAATCAGGGAATTGAATGACTGGCGAGGCGAGACGCTGGCGCGCGTCAGGGCGATCATCCAACAGGCAGACCCCGACGTGGTCGAGGAGTGGAAGTGGAGGGGCGTGCCGGTGTGGTCGCATGCCGGGATCATCTGCACGGGCGAGACGTACAAAACAGCGGTGAAAATGACCTTCGCCAAAGGCGCTGCGCTGGACGATCCTGCCCATCTCTTCAACGCCAGCCTGGAAGGCAATACCCGCCGGGCGATTGATGTGCATGAGGGCGAGGCGCTTGATGAAAAAGCATTGAAGGCGCTGATCCGGGCGGCGGTGGTGCTCAACACCTCCAAATGAGTCGGCCGGTTTGTATCCCCGTGTATCCCTCGGGGCCGCAGCTATCTTGGCTTACAAAACCATGGCATCCGCGACACGTGCCCGATACACGACCGCCGCCTAATGGGGCACCACAACGGTATCACCCGGAGAAATGCCATGTTCCGTATCAACGCTCGTCACACCGCCAGAATGCTTGGCGTCGCTGTTGCCACCACTGCCGCACTCGCGGCGTTCTCCGGGATGTCTCAGGCCGAGGAAGTGAAGGCCCCTGCAAAAAGCTGGCAGACAGGGATTCATCGCACCGATCTCCTGAAAAAGGACCTCGACGTCGACGGTCGTGAAGTGATCCAGGTACGGGTTGATATCGATCCGGGCATCTCGTCGCCCAACCACTCCCATCCAGGCGTGGAAGTGGCTTATGTCATCGACGGCACGTTCGAATATCAACTGGAAGGGCAGCCACCGGTCACGTTGAAAGCCGGTGATTCGCTGTACATCCCGGCCGGCGTTGCGCACGTCGCGAAGAACATCGGAACCAAAACCGGCTCCGAACTGGCGACGTACATCGTCAAGAAAGGCGAACCGCTGGTTGTGATCAAACAGTAAGCCAAAGCCACGCAAATCCCTGTAGGAGCCGGCTTGCTGCGGGCGGCGTTCCGACGATGGTGGGTCAGTCGACATCGATTCAGCTGACCCACCATCGCCAGCAAGCCGGCTCCTACAAAGGTTTCAGCGTTCGGCGGGCTAGCACGACGCCTAACGCAACAACGATCAGCCCCAACGCTACCGCGAAGGTGACCCGCATGCCGTGGGCCACGGCTTCGGGTGGCGTCAGGGTGATGTCGGCCGCCTGCGAGGCGAGGGCGAATACAGCCCCCAACGCCGAGGCACCGGTGATCAATCCCAGGTTTCGCGACAGATTGAGCATGCCCGAGACAACGCCACGCTGATCGGGCTGCACATCGCTCATGACCGTGGTGTTGTTGGCCGTCTGGAATACGGCATAGCCGAGCGTGATCACCACCATCGGCGCAACATACCCGCCAATGCCAACGGTCAGCGGCAACACCGATAACACCAGGCAACCGACGGCCATGGCGATCAGCCCGGCGACAGTCATCCGCTGGGCGCCGAATCGGTCGGCGATCCGCCCGGCGGGCACACCTGTCAGGGC
This sequence comes from Pseudomonas sp. BF-RE-22, assembly GCF_019956155.1. Classification (NCBI taxonomy): domain Bacteria; kingdom Pseudomonadati; phylum Pseudomonadota; class Gammaproteobacteria; order Pseudomonadales; family Pseudomonadaceae; genus Pseudomonas; species Pseudomonas sp. BF-RE-22. Next base: position 5,903 of record NZ_JAHBDD010000003.1, read on the forward strand.
CGCGACACAGGGCCCGACCGCGAGCACTATGCCCACCACAACCGCCTTCAGCCCAAGCCCGTGGGCCAGATAAAACGGCCCGACCACCAGCGTTGCCATCATCACCGTCGCGACCAGTGTGCTCATGGCCAGGCTCGCGCTCAGCACCGGGTTGCGAAACATCGCCAGCCGTATCAGCGGCGAAGCGACTTTCATTTCAACCAAAACGAAGAGCCCCACGCCGAACCCCGCCGCCAACAGCAAACCGATATTAAGCAGCCCGAAATGGCCACGGCCCAACGTCATGGCCAGCGCATATGCCGCCAGCGTCAGCGCCAATACCAGCGTGCCCCACGCGTCGAAACGGGCGCTCCCGGTGGTTGCCTTCTGCCGATCCTCCGGCAGGTAGCGATGCGCAAGCAGCAGCGTCATCAGGCCCAATGGCACGGTGACCAGGAACATCGCCTGCCAACCGAACCCACTGATCAACAGGCCGCTCAGCGATGGCCCCAGCGCGGTGCCTATCGCCGACATCGTCCCGAGCAACCCCATGGCGCTGCCGGTTTTGGCTTTCGCCACTGTCTCACCGACGAAGGCCATGGTCAGCGCCATCATGATCGCCGCACCGAGGCCTTGCAGGGCTCGGGCGCCGATCAACATGCCCAATGTCGGTGCCGATGCGCACAGCGCCGAGGCGAGGGTGAATACGCCAATGCCGCCGAGCAGCAACCGGCGGCGGCCGATCAGGTCACCGAGCCTTCCGACGCTGACGATCAGCGTGGTGATCGCCAGCAGATACGCGATGACGACCCATTGCACGTCCTGAAAGGTTGCACCGAACACCTGGGCCAGCGTCGGCAAACCGACGTTGGCGACGCTGGTGCCGAGTGACGACAGCAGCATCGACAGCGAAAGGCTGACCAGCGCCCAGCGCACGGCGGGTGTCTGTGTTGCGTTGTCCACGATGGCGATAGTCGGCTTCATGCTGTCCCTCTGGATCTGACCGCTCCCGAAGTGGAGCTATCAGAAATCTACGCTGGCGCCTAACATGGCGGAAGGCGCACGGGTTGCACTCTACTCGTGCGTCAAACGCCATCTCACCCGGCCGTGGGGCAACGCATGTCGACTCCCGATTTCAATTTGCTGATCACCCTTGATGTGCTGCTCGCTGAAGGCAGCGTGGCGCGTGCCGCCAAACGCTTGCGACTGAGCCCGTCGGCGATGAGCCGGGCGTTGGCGCGGTTGCGCGAAACCACCGGTGACCCGTTGCTGGTCCGGGCCGGGCGCGGACTGGTCGCCACGCCTCGGGCGCTGGAATTGCGCGAGCGGGTCAGCCAGTTGGTGCAGGACGCCGAAGCGGTGCTGCGCCCGGCGCAACAGCCTGACCTGAAACAATTGGTCCGCACGTTCACGTTGCGCACCAGCGAAGGCTTTGTGGAGACCTTTGGCGCGCCGCTCATCGCCCGCGTCGCCGAGCAAGCGCCGGGCGTGCTGCTGCGCTTCATGCACAAACCTGACAAGGACAGCACGTCGCTGCGGGACGGGACCGTTGATCTGGAAACCGGTGTGGTGGGGAAGGCTGCCGGGCCTGAGTTAAGGACCCAGGGTTTGTTTCGTGACCGCTTCATCGGCGTAGTGCGCGTGGGTCACCCGTTGAGTCAGGGCGAGATCACTCCGGAACGTTATGCGGCGGGCGGTCACATCAGCGTCTCAAGGCGCGGGCTCGACAAGGGGCCTGTCGATGAAGCGCTGGCGGCGCTGCAACTGGAACGGCAGGTCGCGACCATCGTTGCCGGTTTCTCGACCGCGTTGGCGCTTGCCCGAGCCACCGATTTGATCGCTGCCGTTCCTGAACGCCACACCGAAAACCTGCGGGCGGGCATGCACAGTTTTTCGCTGCCGGTTGCCTTGCCGGAATTCACCGTCGCGATGCTCTGGCATCCGCGCCTGGACGCCGATCCGGTGCATCGCTGGTTACGTGGGTGTGTTCGTGAGGTCTGTGCGCAATAGCCAGTGACGGTCAGTCTCAAAAACTGAACGACCTCGAAGTGTGTTGGGCCAGCTCGGCATCCAGCAGATGTTCGGCCAGCACATCATTCAAAAAGCGGAATTGATCGTTGAGGCCGACCACTTCGTTGCTGAAGTGGTTGCCGGCGGCTGGCATCAGCAGCGCTTCGAAGTTCTTGTCGAACACCAGCGACAGCACTTTGCGCGAGACGGCCTGCTGCGAGTAGTAGTTGTTGCCGAACACCGGAAAGCTCACGGCGAGGGTGACGGTGTGGATCATGATGTGCGCTCCTCGGTCAGGACGTACCACGAAAAAACGGTCAGCGTGAAGGCTGTCAGGGCCAGGCAGGTCAGCAGATGGATCAACATGATTTGCCCCTCCGGTTCGGGGTTGTGTGTCGGGTTGAAGTTGATCCTACGCTGACGGTTCATGAGCGGAAGGCATTCGCGGCGATGGTGAATATCGATGTGAGTGATGGTCGGGTTTTTGTGGTGTTCTTGAGGGACCCTTCGCGGGCAAGCCTCGCTCCTACAGGGGCCGGTGTTGAAATGTTATTTTGTGAACGACGCTGATCCCTTGTGGGAGCGAGCCTGCTCGCGATGCTCTTGCGGGCAAACACCTATACTCAGGTAGAAACCCTTAATCTGATTTCGACCCTAGAGAACCACGATCTTGAACCTGCGTTCGCTGATCGTCGCCGTGCTGCTGGTGTTGGCGGGATGCGTCACGCCTGCGCGTGCCCCGGCGCCTGCGCCGCCCGTGGTCATTTCCCAGAGCACCTGGCAGCAGGTGGATAGGGACATCGTCGCGGCATCCCAGTCCGCCACCGAGCAGGCAAAAATCTATTCGCGCGGCGCCATGGATTACTGGCGAACCCGGGTCTATCAACTGACCGAAGAAAAATTCATTCCCTGGTTCAGCAGTTACTGGACCCAGGAATGGCTGTCGATGAAAGTCAGCTGGTACAGCCTCAGCGCCCAGGGTGAGCAGGATGCCTCGTCGAAACGCCTGGCGGCCTATCTGCTGGAGCAATACCAGAAACGCGTGCTGGCCCCGGTCGCGGTCGAGATTGATCCCGACCAGATCCTCGGTCTGGCCACGGCGTTCTACGTGGATATTCTTCAGGAAGAACTGCAAAAAATCTCCCAGCGCCACGGCGTGCCCATGGCCCAGCTCAATGGCCGTATCCAGAAAATCCCGGCCATCGCCCTCGGACCGCCGCCCGCGCGAGACGCTTCGCTGTACCAGGTCGTGCACACCCAGCCGCTCAACACCCTGCCGGCGTACACGGCGCTGATCGACAAAATCCACAAGGCCGGCGGTAGCAAGGGCGTTGATTCCACCGACCAAGCCATGGCGCCGGTGGCCAAGCGCGCCAGCCAGCGGATGGAAGCCGAAATGGCCCCGCGCGGTGCCGCCAGCGCGGTGTCCGCAGCGGCGGGAAAAATCGCCGGAGGCTTGATTACCTTGGGCGTGGCGGGGATTCGCGCACTGATTCAGGCCAGCGACCGACCGGACAGCGAGGCGCTGATTCGCAGCAGCCTGGGCAACACGTTCGACAAGGCCTGGATAAAAATGGTGCAGAACCCGACCTCCGGTGTGATGGCGGGGACGTTGTACATGGCAGGGCAGATCGAGGGCAACCTGGCGGGGAGTGCCGACGTACCGTCGGTCAGTTCGGGCAGCGGCGCTGTCGATTGGAGCCCGTCCGAACCGACTAAACCGCAGATCGACCCTTAACCCCCGGCAGGAGAATGACCATGTCTTACGTCGATGGCTGTGTCTTTGCGGTGCCCAGTGCCAACCGCGAAAAATTCAAGAAACACGCGGAATCCGCCGCTGTGATTTTCAAGGAAAACGGCGCCCTGAGTGTTGTCGAATGCTGGGGCGATGACGTGCCCGATGGCAAAGTGACTTCGTTTCCGCTGGCGGTGAAACTCAAGGACGACGAAACCGTGGTGTTTTCCTGGATCGTCTGGCCGGACAAGCCCACCCGCGATGCCGGCATGCAGAAATTGATGGCCGACCCGCGTATGCAGCAGGACGTCAACCCGATGCCGTTCGATGGCCAGCGGATGATCTTCGGTGGCTTCGACATCCTCTTGCAGGTCTGAGCGTGTGGCAGGATCACTCCGGCGTCGGGGTGATCCTGCAACTCTTGCGATTGCGGATCTCGCTGTCCGTCGGTCGTTCTTTGACAAACTCGAAACGCGGTTCACCTTCGCTATAGTGAACCAGCCAGCCCCATTCCAGCTCTGACTCATCCTGACCCGGTTGCGGTGGCACGGCCCACCATGGCTCTTTGCTGATGATCTCTCGCATGGCCCCGTCCCGTTTATTCGGTTGGTTCAACTATAACGTGCATGTCAGGAGGTGCCAGGCGTGAGCGACGAAACCGCGGAGCCGGTCAAACGGCTGTTTTTTGCATTGGATTGCCCATCCGAACAGCGCAAGGCGATTGCCCAATGGCGCAGCGCGCTGCAATTGCGCATCGGGCGTCCGGTGCCGGTGGAAAACTTCCATCTGACGTTGCTGTTTTTGGGCGCTGTGGAGGTGGCGCAGATTGCCGAAATCTGCACGGCGGCAGCAAAGGTGCGCGTGCCGGGTGCGACGTTGCGGCTGGCGCTGGATCGCCTGGATGTGTGGCGCAGGGCCGGGGTGTTGGTGCTCGCGCCGGAACAGGCGCCGCCGGAGTTGCTGCGGCTGGTGTATGCGCTGGAGCAGGCGATGTTGCCGTTCGGGTTTGAAGAGGTACACAAGGAATTCAGACCGCATCTGACGTTGATGCGTGACTATCGGGCGCCGGTGCCTGAGTCGACGACGCCGCCGGAGTTTTTTCTGCGGGCGGATCGATTTGTGTTGTTTGAATCCCACAAGGGCCGCTATCGGGCGCTGGCCGAATGGCCGCTGGTGCCGGCATAAAAAAAGGCGCCCGAGGAGGGCGCCGAACTCACCTTAACCGAGGAAGCCAGGTGAGGCCGTTCGTCAGAGAGGAGTGCAGCGGTGGTAAGGCGCTGCGTGAACGGAAAAGGGTAAGCGGCCAGTATCTATGTTGGATGTTTTGGCCTCATCGCCAGCAAGCCGGCTCCTACAAGGTACGCGTCGCGCCGCAGATCACTGTAGGAGCTGGCTTGCTGGCGATAGCTATCGCGTCGCACGCTGAGAGATCTGGTAGTGTTAGTTATCGGAGAAATTAGTTTTAAGGACTGTTATGAAAAAACTGAAACCCTGGGCACGTGGACCTTTGGAGCTGATCCAACATGCCGAGGAGCACTTGAGAGGGGACAGTGATTTCGACCGTCGCATGGTCTTGGTTAGTTTTGACAATGCTATTGAACTTTCAATCATCACCTTTTTGTCACTTAATCCCATTCAGCGAAGTGGTTTGCAATATGAAAAAGCACAAGTTGGGAAGTGGATGCACAACTTTCACTCAAAGCTTGAGTTTTTGGAATATTATGTTGTTTCTCAGCTTAAACAAGAGATGCTCATAGAGCGTGATGTTTTGGTCTATTATCATTCGATTCGGAATGAGCTTTATCATAATGGGAATGGGTTTGCACCGGCTTTGGAAATTGTCGATGGCATAAAGTCCGCAGCGCATTGGGTCTTTTCCGTATTGTTCGAAAGTAAGCCTGAAGATCATTTTGTCAGTCGGGTTGTTGAGAGTAAATCACCTTTTCCAACTGATGAAACTGGTCTTTCATCTGCTACCCTGTTCTTGAAAGCATTTATAGATGTGAAAAATCTGTTGAATTCGGAAATGGGTGCGGATGGTGTTGAACATTCGAGCTCTCTAGTTTCTGCTATACGGAAGTTTGCCGAAAATTATCCAATAAAATTGCCTGACGGATTAGTTGCTGCAGCTGTAAAGGCGGAAGAAGTTAGGGAGGTCATGCTTGGTGGTGAGCAGCCGGACTTGTCGGGGGTTGAACTTAAAAATCTATCGTCGGAGTTGAAAAAGTATTCGGCCCAGATAGATTCGAAACTCAGACTTTACCAGTTAAAATTAGTAGAGGCAGCCGTTGAGGCGACGGTTAAAACACTGTCGTTGCATGAAGATAGAAAAGTGGGGGTGGTTCATCAAACACTTGGGACAGGGATAAATATGTCCATTGTCTCGTACATAATTCGCGCACGTCAAATTGCAGGGCTGGAGTATGTGCCATTCATTGTGGTCGGCACTCACAGAGAGTTGTTGAGTCAACTTCAAGGTAGATTAATCGATCACTGCCCTGGCTCCTCGGGGATGCATACTGTAATGCCCATGGGTAAGGTGAATTTGATGGCTTCGCTCTCTGCTCCGAATCCTGGAGTAATCTTTACTACGATGGCGCAACTTCGAAATATCCCGATGGTGTTTGAGCAGAAGTGTCTTTTGATTGGTGTCGGCTTGCAAGGCGTTCAGTTTGATTTCAAGAGATCAACTCCGCTTGCTGCATTAATTAATTTTTCCAGTTCTCCTGTTGGTCTCAAAGAGTTTCCGGATAAGAATTTTGGCTCTCTTGTTGTTAGTTTTGGTCTGCAGCAAGCTGTAGAACATGGTGTTCTTCTTCCGTTGATACTGGATAAGAGGCCTGTAACTGTGGTGGCTCGAGCGGGTGCTGATGAAAGCGCGGTTTCTGATGGTGTCAGGGAGGAGTGGATAATTGGTGAGGTTTGTAAAGACCTGAAGAGTTTTTCGTTTGATAGTAGGTGTAAGGCTATTATCGTCACGAATAGAATATCTGTTGCATCCATTTTGTACGAAAAATTGGTGGTCGCGTTAGGTGGGAAGGGAGAGAGTGGTGTGGCTCCGCTAACAGTAGGACTTCTTTCGAGTGCAGAAAAAGATGGAGGTCGTCATGCGGTTCAACAATTCAATAATGCAAGTGACGGAGGAAGCGTCCTTGTGATCACCAGCGGAATGCTGGCGGGGCTTGACTTGCCGGAAGTTAATATGGCTTTTGTAACCAGTCCGCTACAAACGGAGTCTCTAGAAAAAATTACCACTTTGTTGGGGCGTGCCGGCCGATCAACAGAGGGAGTAATTGTTGACTTCAGTGGTAATGCATGGCCGGACGTGATGATTGGGCAAGTAACCAAGAACGAAAATTAGATTTTCAGGTGACGAGCAGTAACGTGTGTGGTTGAAACATCGAACAAGTAAGTTCATAGCTTTAAGGCACAAGGCTCAGGGTTTCAGTCGTTGCAAAAAAAGGCGCCCAAGGAGGGCGCCGAACTCACCTTAACCGAGGAAGCCAGGTGAGGCCGTTCGTCAGAGAGGAGTGCAGCGGTGGTAAGGCGCTGCGTGAACGGTAAACAGTAGAAACCCAATGCCCCTTTAGGAGCGAGGCTTGCCCGCGAAGACGGTGTGTCAGTCGCTATTAATGTTGAATGTGACGGACCCTTCGCGGGCAAGCCTCGCTCCTACAAAGGGGCTCAATTATTTCCCGAGCTTCACCCGCGTCCAGCCCCGGGTCATCACCCGCTGAACGCCGATCGGCATGTCCGGAATCGCATACAACGTCGCCATCACGGCCAAGGGTGGATACGAGCCCGGATCATCGCGAATTGCTTCATCCACCAACGGTGTCGCCGCCGCGTTGGCGTTGCTGTAGCCGATGTTGTTGGTAATCTCGGCGATGATGTCCGGGCGCATCAGGAAGTTCATGAACAGGTAGGCGTTGTCGACGTTCGCCGCATCCCGTGGGATCGCGACCATGTCGTAGAAACTGCCGGCGCCTTCTTTCGGAATGCTGTATTCGATTTTCACCTTGTCGCCCGCTTCCTGTGCGCGGGCCTTGGCTTGCAGCACGTCGCCGGAATAACCGACAGCCACGCAGATGTTGCCGTTGGCCAGGTCGGAGATGTACTTCGATGAATGGAAATACGCCACCGACGGCCGGATCTTCATGAACAGCGCTTCAGCTTCGGCGATCTGCGCCTTGTCCTGCGAGTTCACCGGGTAGCCCAGATAGTGCAGGGCGGCGGGCAGCATTTCGGTCGGCGAGTCGAGGAAGCTGATGCCGCAGGCTTTCAGTTTCTCGGCGTTTTCCGGTTTGAACAGCAAGTCCCAGGAGTTGGTCGGCGCATTGGCACCGAGCACTTCCTTGACCTTGGCCGGGTTGAACCCGATGCCGATCGAGCCCCACATGTACGGGAAGGCGTGACCGTTTCCCGGGTCGCTGGCCGAAGCGTTTTTCAGCAACACCGGGTTGAGGTTTTTCCAGTTCGGCAGCTTCGACTTGTCCAGTTCCTGATAGACACCAGCCTTGATCTGCTTGGCCAGGAAGCTGTTGGACGGCACGACAATGTCATAGCCGGATTTGCCTGCGAGCAGGCGTGCCTCAAGGGTTTCGTTGCTGTCGAACACATCGTAGGTCACGCGGATACCGGTCTCGTCTTCGAACTTCTTGACGGTGTCCGGGGCGATGTAATCCGACCAGTTGTAGACGCGCAGTACCTTGTCATTGGCCTGGGCGCCGGTAGCCATCGCGCCCAATAAGGACAGTGTCAGCAGAGTCCTGCCAAACATTTTCATCGGTACAACTCCATTTCTCTTTTTATTCAAAATCACACCGCAAGCGCTTGCACGCTCCTTTGTGGGAGCGAGCCTGCTCGCGAAAAACCTGAGGACGCCGCGTTCAATCAGACAGACCGCGTCATCGTTAACGTCCATCGCGAGCAGGCTGTTGGGTATCAGGCCGTCGCTTCTACCATTTGCTTTTTCGGTTGCTGCCAGGATTCGCTGGCGGTCTGGTCCATCGCTTCCTGGATCGCCCGTTTGCGGCTGGCTTCAGCGCGGCGGCTGAAGTACCAGACCATGAAGGTCACAATCGAAACGGCGAGCAGTATCAGGCTGGCCACGGCGTTGATCTCAGGCTTCACGCCCAGACGCACCGCCGAGAACACTTCCATCGGCAGGGTCGTCGAACCCGGCCCGGACACGAAGCTGGCCAACACCAGGTCATCCAGCGACAGGGCAAACGACATCATGCCGCCGGCCGCCAGTGACGGCGCGATCATCGGGATGGTGATCAGGAAAAACACCTTGAACGGTTTCGCCCCGAGGTCCATGGCCGCTTCTTCGATGGACAGGTCCAGCTCACGAAGGCGGGCAGAGACGACCACCGCCACATAGGCCGCACAAAACGTGGTGTGGGCGATCCAGATGGTGACGATGCCACGCTCCATCGGCCAGCCGATCAGCTGCGCCATGGCCACGAACAGCAGCAACAGCGACAGGCCGGTGATCACTTCAGGCATCACCAACGGCGCGGTGACCAGGCCACCAAACAGCGTACGGCCCTTGAAGCGCGTGACGCGAGTCAGCACGAACGCCGCCAAAGTCCCCAGCGCCACCGCTGCAATCGCGGTGTAGCAGGCAATCTCCAGCGAGCGCACCACCGAGCCCATCAGTTGCGAGTTGTCGAGCAAGCCGACGTACCACTTCACCGACCAGCCGCCCCACACCGTCACCAGTTTCGAGGCGTTGAACGAGTAGATCACCAGGATCAGCATCGGCAGGTAGATAAACGACAGGCCGAAAATCAGCATGAACTTTGAAAATCCGAAGCGTTTCATCCCCGTGCCTCCATCTCTTTGGCCTGGCTGCGGTTGAACAGCAGAATCGGCACAATCAGGATCAATAGCATCACCACCGCCAGGGCAGACGCCACCGGCCAGTCGCGGTTGTTGAAGAACTCTTGCCACAGCACACGGCCGATCATCAGGGTTTCCGGGCCGCCCAGCAGTTCCGGAATCACGAACTCACCGACCACCGGAATGAACACCAGCATGCAGCCGGCGATGATCCCGTTCTTGGCCAGCGGCACGGTGATTTTCCAGAAGTTGTTGAAGTTGCTCGACCCCAGGTCCGAACCCGCTTCCAGCAAGCTTTGATCGTGCTTGACCAGGTTGGCGTACAGCGGCAAGACCATGAACGGCAGGTAGGCATAGACCACGCCGATATACACGGCCGTGTTGGTGTTGAGGATCTCGATCGGGTGATCGGTGAGCCCGGTCCACATCAAGAACGCGTTGAGCAAACCGTTGTTGCTGAGGATGCCCATCCACGCATACACGCGGATCAGAATCGCAGTCCAGGTCGGCATCATGATCAACAGCAGCAAGACGTTTTGCGCTTCCTTGCTTGCCTTGGTGATCGCGTAGGCCATCGGGAAACCGATCACCAGGCACATCAACGTACTGAAAAACGCGACCTTCAACGAGCCGAAGTAAGCCGAGATGTACAACTCATCCTCGGTCAGCATCAGGTAGTTGCCGACGTTGAGGAACAGCTGGAGTTTCTGTTCGGCGAAGGTGTAGATCTCGGAGTAAGGAGGAATGGCCAGCGCCGCTTCCGAGAAGCTGATCTTCATCACCAGGAAGAACGGCAACAGGAAAAACAGGCACAGCCACAGGAATGGAATCCCGATGACGAGCTTTCGACCACTCGGCATCAGCCGCATGAACCGCTGATTGAGTGTTTTCATGAGCGCAGTACCACGCCGCTGTCGTCTTCCCACCACACGTAGACCTTGTCGTCCCAGGTCGGACGCGCGCCACGGCGTTCGGCGTTGGCCATGAACGACTGCACGACTTTGCCGCCAGGCAATTCGACGTAGAACACCGAGTGACCACCGAGGTAGGCGATGTCATGCACCTTGCCCTGGGACCAGTTGTAGCGGGACTCGGGTTGGGTGGTGCTGACCAGCAGTTTTTCCGGACGGATCGCGTAGGTGATGGACTTGTCCTCCACCGAAGTGCTGACGCCGTGGCCGACGTAGATCTTCTGCTCCAGATCCTTGCTGTGAATGATCGCGTGACCTTCAAGGTCCTCGACAACGGTGCCTTCGAAGGCGTTCACGTTGCCGATGAATTCGCAGACCATGCGGCTGACCGGGGCTTCGTAAATGTCCACCGGGCTGCCAATCTGGGCGATCCAGCCCAGGTGCATGATCGCGATGCGCTGGGCCATGGTCATGGCCTCTTCCTGGTCGTGGGTCACCATCACGCAGGTCACGCCAACGCGTTCGATGATTTCCACTAGCTCAAGCTGCATCTGCGAACGCAGTTTTTTATCCAGCGCGCCCATCGGTTCGTCGAGCAACAACAGCTTCGGACGTTTCGCCAGGGAGCGGGCGAGGGCGACACGTTGACGCTGACCGCCGGAGAGTTGATGCGGCTTGCGTTTGGCGTATTGGGTCATGTGCACCAGGCGCAGCATCTCTTCCACGCGGGCGTCGATTTCACTGGCGGGCAAACGGTCCTGCTTGAGGCCGAAGGCAATGTTCTGTGCGACGGTCATGTGCGGGAACAGGGCGTACGACTGGAACATCATGTTGATCGGCCGTTCGTACGGCGGCATGTCGGTGATGTCCACGCCATCGAGCAGGATCCGCCCTTCGGTCGGGCGCTCGAAGCCGGCGAGCATGCGTAGCAGCGTCGATTTGCCGGAACCGGAACCGCCGAGCAAGGCGAAGATTTCCCCTTGATGAATCTCAAGCGAAACATCGTCCACTGCGGTGGTTTCGTCGAATTTCTTGGTGACGCGGTCGACTTTCACCAAGACCTTTTTCGGTGCCTGGTGACCTTCAAGAGCCTTCCTGTAAATGCTGGAGGCGTTTGCCATGTGAAACTCCCAACAGGTTTCAGTCGTCGGGCCAACGCGGCCTGACTTAAGAGTGGATTGCAAGCCCGGGGCATTCGGTTGGCGCAACCCCTGTAGGAGCGAGGCTTGCCCGCGAAGACGGTATGTCAGTCGATATCATCGTTGTCTGAAACACCGCCTTCGCGGGCAAGCCTCGCTCCTACAAAGGATTGCGCTCGCCTGATCCATACCGCTCGGGCTTATTCGGCGCCGCCGTCCTGGCTGCCTGGGTCGTACTTGTTGTTATTGCAGTGTGTTGTTTTCGCGAGCCACGGACGCGCAAAGGCACGCCCGCCAAACTCGCGGGGGCAGTAAATGGGTGTTTTGGGTCAGCGGGTTTTACGCTGCGCGGCCCGTCGTCGGCATGCATCGCCGAACGCCTGGAAAATACTCAAATAAGGAGGATTCGAAAGCACCTGCCATTCCGGGTGCCATTGCACGCCGACCGCGAAGGTCGGGCTGTGGTCCACCGAAATCGCTTCGATCAGACCGTCCGGCGCAATCGCCTCGGCACGCAGGCCGGGAGCGAGGCGGTCGATGCCCTGGCTGTGAATCGAATTGACCATGAACTCGGTCGGCAACTCCAGCGCTTCGAACACGCCACCCGGTTGCACCGTCACCGCATGCGCCGGGGCGTATTGCACGGCCAGCTCAGGGCTGTCCGCTTCGCGGTGATCGAGCATGCCCGGCAGTTCATGCACCTTCTGGTGCAGGCTGCCGCCGAACGCCACGTTCATTTCCTGGAAACCACGGCAGATGCCGAGTACCGGAACGCCCGCCGCAATGGCTGCACGCAATAAAGGAAGGGTAGTGGCGTCCCGCGCCGGATCGTGATCCGTGCCGGGAGCGCTGGCCGGGCCTTGATAGTGGAAGGGCTCCACATTCGATGGCGAACCGGTCAGCAACAGACCGTCGAGATGCGCGAGCACATCCTCGATTTCAGTCAGTTCGCCTAAGGAAGGAATGACCACGGGCAGCCCCAGAGCCGCGACGCTGACAGCACGCAAGTACTTGTCGCCGCTGATGTGGTAGGGGTGCAGGCCAATCTGTTTGACGCACGCTGTAACGCCGATCAATGGCTTGAATGCCATTTTTATCACCTCGACCTTGAACGAGTTTTTCAGGAGCTTAGCTTTGTTGATTTTAATTAACAACTCTCATGTAAAAAATTCTAAACGCCGCACGTCCGATTGCTAGTCTTTGTGCGGTGTTGAGGGCCTATATGGCACTCTCGTGCCCAGAAAAGTCCCAAAAATAAAGGATGAAAGGCCAAGTGTTCGCTATTGACTTCACTTTGCCGTTCGGGTTGACTGGGCTCCAGAAAGTGCGGTGAACATAATAATTAACAGCTAATAGGTGCATCATGTCGGTCCCTCTGCGTGCCGTTCAACTCAACGAAGCAAACGCATTCCTTAAGAAATATCCTGAGGTTTTGTACGTCGACCTTCTGATTGCGGATATGAACGGTGTGGTGCGCGGCAAGCGCATCGAGCGCACCAGTCTTCATAAGGTCTACGAAAAAGGCATCAACCTGCCGGCGTCCCTGTTTGCCCTGGACATCAATGGCTCCACGGTGGAAAGCACCGGCCTGGGTCTGGACATCGGTGACTCTGACCGGATCTGCTATCCAATCCCTGGCACCCTGAGCATCGAGCCTTGGCAGAAGCGCCCGACCGCGCAACTGTTGATGACCATGCACGAACTGGAAGGCGAGCCGTTCTTCGCCGACCCGCGCGAAGTGCTGGCCAATGTGGTGCGCAAGTTCGATGAACTTGGCCTGACCATTTGCGCTGCGTTCGAACTCGAGTTCTACCTGATCGACCAGGACAACGTGAACGGTCGTCCGCAATCGCCACGCTCGCCGGTTTCCGGCAAACGTCCGATGTCGACCCAGGTGTATTTGATCGATGACCTCGACGAATACGTCGATTGCCTGCAAGACATCCTCGAAGGTGCGAAAGAGCAGGGCATTCCTGCTGACGCCATCGTCAAGGAAAGCGCCCCGGCACAGTTCGAAGTGAACCTGCATCACGTCAACGACCCGATCAAGGCCTGCGACTACGCGGTGTTGCTCAAGCGTCTGGTGAAGAACATCGCCTACGACCACGAGATGGACACCACGTTTATGGCCAAGCCGTATCCGGGCCAGGCGGGCAACGGTTTGCACGTGCACATTTCGATTCTCGACAAAGAAGGCAACAACATCTTTGCCAGCGAGGATCCCGAGCAGAACGCCGCGCTGCGACACGCGATCGGCGGTGTGCTCGAGACCCTGCCGGCGCAGATGGCTTTCCTGTGCCCGAACGTCAACTCGTACCGTCGTTTCGGCGCGCAGTTCTACGTGCCGAACTCGCCGAGCTGGGGCATCGACAACCGTACTGTTGCGGTACGTGTGCCGACCGGTTCCTCCGATGCCGTGCGCATCGAACACCGCGTGGCCGGTGCCGATGCCAACCCGTACTTGCTGATGGCTTCGGTGCTGGCGGGCGTGCACCACGGCCTGACCAACAAGATCGAGCCGGGCGCACCCGTGGAAGGCAACAGCTACGAGCAAAACGAGCAAAGCCTGCCGAACAACCTGCGCGATGCATTGCGCGAGCTGGACGACAGCGAAGTCATGGCCAAATACATCGACCCGCTGTACATCGACGTGTTCGTGGCGTGCAAGGAAAGCGAGCTGGCCGAGTTCGAAAACTCCATTTCGGATCTTGAGTACAACTGGTACCTGCACACGGTTTGACGAGATCTGTGTCGTCCACACCTTTCGTGCACGACACAAACTTTGTAGGAGCCGGCTTGCTGGCGATAGCGGCGGCACATCCAACACAAGTGCCGCCTGACACACCGCCATCGCCAGCAAGCCGGCTCCTACAGTAGATCTTCGTCGTTCGCATCTTTTGTGTACGTCACAAAACCCTGTAGGAGCCGGCTCGCCGGCGATGGCGGCAGCTCAGCCACCACCAACGCCCCACCCAACATTCCTCTGCGTCGAGTCACAACCATGACAAACACTCGCAGCGACTGGGAACAACGCTTCCAGTCCCTAACCATCGAAAACCGCGCCTTCATCGACGGCCAATACCGCGCGGCACTCAGCGGTGAAACCTTCGAATGCATCAGCCCGGTCGACGGCCGCTTCCTGGCCAATGTCGCCAGCACCGATGAAGCCGACGCCAACGAAGCCGTCGCCGTCGCACGCCGCACCTTCGAATCCGGCGTCTGGGCCAATCTCGCCCCGGCCGAGCGCAAGCGCACTTTGATCCGCTTCGCCGACCTGATCCTGGCCAACCGGGAAGAACTCGCCCTGCTCGAAACCCTCGACATGGGCAAACCGATCAACGACTCGATGAACATCGACATCCCGGCGACCGCCAACGCGATCCGCTGGAGCGCCGAAGCCATCGACAAGATCTACGACGAAGTCGCCGCCACGCCGCACGACCAACTCGGCCTCATCACCCGCGAACCTGCCGGTGTCGTTGCCGCCATCGTGCCGTGGAATTTCCCGTTGATCATGGCCAGCTGGAAGTTCGCCCCGGCCCTCGCGGCGGGTAACTCGTTCATCCTCAAGCCTTCGGAAAAGTCGCCACTGACCGCGATCCGAATCGCTCAATTAGCGCTGGACGCCGGCATTCCGAAAGGCGTGTTCAACGTCCTGCCGGGCTACGGCCACACCGTCGGCAAGGCGCTGGCGTTGCACATTGACGTCGACGTGCTGGCCTTTACCGGCTCGACCGCGATTGCCAAGCAACTGCTGGTCTACGCCGGCCAAAGCAACATGAAACGCGTCTGGCTCGAAGCAGGGGGGAAGAGCCCGAACGTGGTGTTCGCCGATGCGCCGGATCTGCGCGCGGCAGCACAGGCAGCGGCCAGCGGCATCGCTTTCAACCAGGGCGAGGTCTGCACCGCCGGTTCGCGTTTGCTGGTCGAGCGTTCGATCCGCGAGCAGTTCATTCCGTTGCTAGTGGAAGCGCTGCAAGCCTGGAAACCGGGGCATGCTTTGGACCCGCAAACCACCGTCGGCGCGGTCGTCGATCAGCGTCAACTGGACAACGTGCTGCGCTACATCCAGGTCGGCAAAGACCAGGGCGCGCAACTGATCGCGGGCGGCAGCCGCACCCTGGAAGCCACTGGCGGCCTGTACGTGGAGCCGGCGATTTTCGACGGCGTGACCAACGCCATGACCATCGCCCGGGAAGAAATTTTTGGCCCGGTGCTGTCGCTGATCACCTTCGATACCGCTGAAGAAGCCTTGGCCATCGCCAACGACAGCATCTTCGGCCTGGCTGCCGGTGTCTGGACCAGCAACCTGAGCAAGGCCCACACCTTCGCTCGCGGCTTGCGCGCCGGCAGCGTCTGGGTCAACCAGTACGACGGCGGCGACATGACCGCGCCGTTCGGCGGGTACAAGCAGTCGGGTAACGGTCGGGACAAATCGCTGCACGCGTTCGACAAATACACCGAACTCAAAGCGACCTGGATCAAGCTCTAATACTTCTACAACGGCGGCCGCCGGCACATGCCAGCGGCCATCGGAGAAACCTATGAAACAGACTCATGTAAACAGCTACTACGCCGCAACCCGCAACTTCACCGGCGACTTCCCGGTGCTGGAACAAGCGGTGGATTGCGACGTCTGCATCATCGGCGCCGGCTACACCGGTTTGTCCTCGGCGCTGTTCCTTGCCGAAGCCGGCTACAGCGTGACTGTGCTCGAAGCCGCCAAAGTCGGTTTCGGCGCCAGCGGTCGCAATGGCGGCCAACTGGTCAACTCCTACAGCCGCGACGTCGATGTCATCGAAGAGCGCTACGGCGACAGAACCGCCGAAGTCCTCGGCAGCATGATCTTCGAAGGCGCCGACATCATCCGTCAGCGCATACAACACTACGACATCCAGTGCGACTACAAGCCGGGCGGCATCTTCGCAGCGCTGAACAAAAAGCAGCTTAAAGGCCTGGCCGAGCAGAAAAGCAGCTGGGAGCGCTACGGCAACAAGAACCTGAAAATGCTCGACGCCGCGGACATCAAGCGCGAAGTCGGCAGCGACAACTACGTCGGCGGCCTGCTCGACATGCAGGGCGGCCACATCCACCCGCTGAACCTGGCCCTCGGCGAAGCCTCGGCCATCATCGGCCTGGGCGGCAAAATCTACGAACAATCGGCGGCGGTGGAAATCACCTACGGCGAACCGATCACCGTGCGCACCGCCAAAGGTGTGGTCCGCGCCAAGTACCTGCTGATCGCCGGCAACGCCTACCTGCCGCAGGGCCTCGACAATCGCGTGACCGCCAAAAGCATGCCGTGCGGCTCGCAAATCGTCGTCACCGAACCGTTGTCGGAAAAGGTTGCGCGCAGCCTGATCAAAAACAACTACTGCGTCGAAGACTGCAACTACCTGCTCGATTACTACCGCCTGACCGCCGACAACCGTTTGCTGTACGGCGGCGGCGTGGTCTACGGCGCGCGCGAACCGGATGACATCGAACAGCTGATCAAGCCAAAAATCCTCAAGACCTTCCCGCAACTGAAGGACGTGAAGATCGACTACCGCTGGACCGGCAACTTCCTGCTGACCATGTCGCGCATGCCGCAATTCGGCCGCATCGAGAAAAACGCCTACTACATGCAGGGCTACAGCGGCCACGGCGTCACCTGCTCGCACCTGGCCGGCAAGCTGATCTCGGAAATGATCCGCGGCGACGCCGAACGCTTCGATGCCTTCGCATCCTTGCCACACATGCCAATGATCGGCGGCCGCACCTTCCAGGCCCCGCTCACCGCCATGGGCGCCGCGTACTACGCGCTTCGCGACCGTTTCGGCATCTAACCCAACACAACCCTGTAGGAGCAGAGCTTGCTCGCGAAGACG
The DNA here is from genome assembly GCF_019956155.1 of Pseudomonas sp. BF-RE-22. Taxonomy (NCBI): domain Bacteria; kingdom Pseudomonadati; phylum Pseudomonadota; class Gammaproteobacteria; order Pseudomonadales; family Pseudomonadaceae; genus Pseudomonas; species Pseudomonas sp. BF-RE-22. The sequence goes on from NZ_JAHBDD010000003.1 coordinate 23,394, forward strand.
ACGGCACATCCGACATCGGTGCCGCCTGACACACCGCCTTCGCGAGCAAGCTCTGCTCCTGCATTGGATCCACGGCAGGCACAAAATGTATGTGCAGCAGAGGTCAAAAACTGTGGGAGCGAGCCCGCTCGCGATGACGCCATCCGGTTCCCCATCAATGCCAACTGACCCACCACCATCACCAATAACCATGCGCCTACAGCAACACCCCCAAACGTGATTTAATACCCGCCTTTCACAATTACGGGACAGGGAAGCGGTACTTTCGCGGCCAAAAGTCGCCCGCCATCCACCCCCATAACCCTTAAGTTTTCCTCGCATAAGGCTGTCATGGACACGGGCTCACGACTCAAATTAGTACGCGAAAGCTACAAACTCTCCCAGCGCGAGCTGGCCCGGCGTAGCGGCGTCACCAATGCCACCATCTCCCTGATCGAACAGAATCGCGTCAGTCCCTCCGTCAGCTCCCTGAAAAAACTGCTCGAAGGCATCCCCATGTCTTTGGCAGACTTCTTTACCTTTGATCAGCCGCCACGTGAACATCAATACGTGTTCCGCGCCAACGAACAACCGGATCTCGGGCGTCATGGGCTGCGGTTGCTGCTGATTGGCGCTTCGGTGCCGAGCCGGCAGATGCGCTTGTTGCGCGAGCAATACGCGCCGGGGGCGAGTTCGGGGGAAGAGCCGATTGTGCACTCGGAAGGGGAGGAGTGTGGGTTGGTTACGCGGGGGACGGTTGAGTTGACTGTTGATGGGCAAATCAGTGTGCTCAACGCGGGTGACGGCTATTACTTCCCGACGACGTTGCCGCACAAGTTTCGCAATATTGGCCAGGATGAAGCGGAAATCATCAGCGCCAACACTCCGGCCAACTTCTGATATCAAAAGCGGACGCCAACCTGTGGCAGTTGCCGAGGTTGCGTCCGCGATCAATACCCCATGCCGAATGGAAGCAGCTGCTTCAGGAATTTTCAAAGTAAATGGACTTCACATCATGACCACACCCCGCATCCGCCCCCTCGCACTCTGCATCTTCCATCACGACGGCAAGATACTGGTCAACGAAGCTCGCGATCCTATTACTGAAAAGCCGTTCTTCCGCCCAATCGGTGGCGGAATCGAATTCGGCGAAACCAGCGCCCAGGCAGTTGTACGAGAAGTACAGGAAGAACTCGGTTTGCCCATCACCGATGTTCGCTTGCTCGGCACGCTTGAAAGCCTCTTTACGTATAACGGCACACCAGGGCACGAAATCGTGCAGGTGTACGACGCGAAGTTTGTGGATGCCAGTGTCTATGAGTTGTCGCACCTGGACGCTCAAGAAAGCAATGGTGCACCCTTCATCGCCAAATGGCTCCCATGGGCAAGCTTTACTGACGAACAGCCGTTGGTGCCTGATGGGCTATACGAGCTGCTGAAGAAAGTCGAGCTTTTGGACTGACACCCGTTACCGGATAACTTTGGATCAATCAGCATCAGGCTGTTTCTTGATAAGTCATGGGGATGAATGATGAGAGTTTTAGTGTTGCTATTAATGCTTGGTTTTGGTGGTCAGGCATTTGCCAGTTGCTACGGCATCGATAACAACGATCAGCGCATATTGTGCGAAGCCAGGAATAGCGGTGGCAGTTGCGGCGGTATCAACGACAATGACCTTCGCAGAAGTTGTGAGGCAGAGACCAGTAATGGAAGTTGCTATGGAATTAACGATAACGATCAGCGCGTAATGTGTGAAGCTCGGAAGGGCGGCAGCTGTTATGGTATTAACAGCAATGATCTGCGGGTTCAATGCGAAGCTATGAAACACTGAGGGTGAGGCCTGAAAAAAGGTGACAGATCTATTTTTTAAATAGATCTGTCACCTTTTTCGGGTTTAAAGCCACTATGTCATTGCGTAAGGGTTCTGCACTGATTGCGCATATCGTCATTATGGATATTTTCGCAACCATGGCCACTCTGTTTGGCTTCGCACAAGTTACGTTGATCATCGTCGCGGATGTTATTGCACCCGCTACCGGTTGTTTCCCCTTTGCAAGCATTTCTCATGTCGTCGTTTTTGATGTTATCGCAACCACTGCCGCTCTGTTTGGCTTCGCACAAGTTACGTTTATCATTGTCGCGGATGTTGTTGCACCCGCTACCGGTTGTTTCCCCTTTGCAAGCATTTCTCATGTCGTCGTTTTTGATGTTGTCGCAACCACTACCACTTTGCTGGGCCCTGCAATAGGCACGCTCGTCATTATCTTTGATGTTTTCGCAGTTGGCATAGGTGTACCCACTGAACATCAACAAAATCAAAAGAATGGCTCTCATCATTGGCATCCATGATTTGTCAGGAAGCAGCCTGACGCTGATTGATCCCGAATTTTTTTTCATTTGCGCGCCATCATATCGACATCACTCTGCACAAAAGTTCCGTGATGAAAAACTATTTGAGGAGGCTGTCAAAAAACCAGGAAAGTGCTCTATTCATGCTGTACAGCGTGCGTAAGAAGGTGACTAAAAAGGAATAGGTCGGCCACCTTTTTTACTGGCCACTCCTTGTAGATGCTAACTGAGTACAGGCCAGGGTTAAGTCCCGGACAGCCGCAGATAAGGAGTTACGAGATAACAAAAACCCGCGTCAACGCGGGTTTTTTGGGATGAAATTCAGTCACTGACCATTGGAGGTATCAAACCCACGCTGCTCAATCACCCGAAACACATCACTCACATCCTGGAGCAAAATCCGGGCGATGTTGGCGACGGTGTTGATGTCGTTTTCGGCGTAGTCGGGGAGGCTGGTGCAGCCCATGAGCTGGAGGTAGGGGAGGACGGCGTTTAGGCGTTCGCTGACGACGTTGTGGAGTTCGCGGATTGGGGCGTGGCTGTCGATGACTAGTACGGGGTAGTCGGTGGCGAATTGGGACATGGGGGTGAAGCGGCGGGGCGGATTGTTCAGTGGCATAAGTAAATCTTCCTCGTATTTAAAAGAAGAGCTGCCGCCATTCGCTGCGAAACGAATTGGGTGGTAGCTGTGTGCGGGTTCGCAGACCAAGGATACGAGGAGCCCGGCAGACCCGAAGGCCTCCCACACACAGCCACCATAAAACGGGTTTCGGGCACTGTTGCGGCCGTCATTCCATTTATGGTGCTGCGTTCTACACGTATCTTAAAGGCTGCGAAACCCCTCATCGCTGACCTGTATCTGCGACTGGCCGAAACTATAGGCGCCCATTTTGGCGCTCACAACCGGGCTGTAGGACGCTTTGGCGGTCTTTGGAGCAAGGCTCAATGCCACTGTTTACGGGGTTTTCACGGCATTACGAGGGGTGTGGAGTGCCTTGGGAAATCGGGGGCAGGTTTTGGGGCTGCTTCGCTGCTTATTGGGAATAAATCCCCTCGTTACAAAAGGTGAATTCCTACACGATTTTCGGATGTCAGGTTTGCGAATCGAGTGGGCTGAAAGGTGTGACAGTGAATGTTTGTGTTGAATGTGAGGGCCTCATCGCCGGCAAGCCGGTCTCGCTCCCACAGGGGAGATGTAGGCGGGCGCACTGTTGCGTCCGCCTGTGATCCCTTTATGCGGCGTTGCCAATCACTTCGATGATGCGCTTCGCAATGTAGTCGACATGGGTTTCCAGGGCGAAGTGTCCGGTATCGAGCAGTTCGACTACGGCATTGGGGTTGTCGCGTTTGAACGCCTCTGCGCCAGGCGGGATGAAGAAGGGGTCGTTCTGGCCCCAGATGGCCAGGGTTGGCAGTTGGGTCTCGCGGAAGAAGCGCTGAAAGTCCGGGTAGCGTTTGAGGTTGTTCGCGTAGTCCAGGAACAGGTCGAGCTGGATGTCTTTGTTGCCCGGCCGTTCCAATAGCAGCGCGTCGAGCGTATAGGACTCGGGAGCGATGAGTTCAGGCGTGCTGACGCCGTGTTCGTATTGCCAGCGCGTGCCTTCCAGGTGCAGGACTGCGTCGGCGATGACCTGGCGATTTTCGGACGACGGTTCTGCCCAGTAGGCTTTGATCGGTGCCCAGGCATCGCCCAATCCTTCCAGATACGCGTTGCCGTTTTGCGAGATCAGTGCGGTCATTCTCTCGGGGTATTTGACTGCCAGTCTCAGGCCGGTCGGTGCGCCGTAATCGAAGACGTACATCGCGTAGCGTTTCAGTCCCAGGGTCTCGACGAAATGCCCCAGCGTTTCTGCCAGTGCGTCGAAGGTGTACGCGTATTTGCGCTCGGCAGGTACTTCGGTGAATCCAAAGCCGGGCAGGTCCGGGGCGATGATGTGGAAGTGGGCTGAAAGCAACGGGATGAGTTGGCGGAACTGGTGGGATGAGCTGGGAAACCCATGGAGCAGGAGGAGGGTCGGCTTGGCCGGTTCTCCTGCTTCCCGGTAGAAGACGCGGACGCCGTCGACGTCGGCGAATTTGTAGCGGATGGGGGTAGTGGTGATCATGATGATTGGCCTCGTAACCGCATGGATGAGATCAAGCCGGTTTTCGAGACTAAATCTGGCACGAACAAAGTAACCTGTCAAAATGATTTTGATAGGTTATTGTTTTTCGCCCTCAAGCATCGATGACTTTCTTTTGCCGTTCGCGGTGGGCCGCTGCTTTCGCTCGGTTGCCGCAGACCGCCATGCTGCACCAACGGCGTTTTCTGCCACGGGTGTGATCGACGAACATCAGGGTGCAGCTCGGTCCTTCGCAACATTTCACGTTGGTGAAATCTTCCTCGCTGACGAACTGCGCGAGCACTTCGCCTAGTGGCAACAGCAGGGAATCCGGACTGCGCCAGCGGCGTTTCAGTTCCCGGGCGAGCTTCGGTGTTTCGCCGTCCTGCAGCGTGATCTGGGTGTACTTCTCGTCCCGTTCGAGCAAGCGATTCAAGGCCTCTAGCTCTGTCAGGGCCGAGGCTTCAAGCGGTTTTCCTTTGTATTTCAGGACAAAGCCGCGAAACCACTCGCGCAATGACCGTGCCTGCGCTGCGACGGTTTCCAACTCGCCAGGCATGGCTTGTGCCTGAAGCCGCTGCAGTATCTCGTCGTCCACCCAGCCCGATTGATTCAGCCAGTCCAGCCAGCCGTTGCCGTCGTCGATCCAGTCGACGGGTTCATCGACCGGCGTTGCTATCGAGTTCAGGAAATCGAGAGCGGCGGCGTCGGCGACGAAGAGGGCCGGTCCACGGGGAGTGCTGTTCATGAGGGTGTCCACTAAAGCCTGGATTGATAAGGCTCAGCGTAACCACTCAAAGTTAGTCCGACAAGTTACTAATTAATTGATAACCTCTTCGTAGTGTTCGGTGGGGTTACTGAATGGGCTCAATTCTTGACCTGCTGGTTCCTCCCATAAACATCCTCCAACCGCTCAATATCATCCTCACCCAAATAGCTCCCGGACTGCACCTCAATCACCTCCAGCGGAATTTTCCCGGGGTTGGCCAGCCGATGCACCGAAGCAATCGGAATGTAGGTGGACTGGTTTTCCGTCAGCAGGAAGACCTTTTCGTTGCACGTCACCTGGGCCGTGCCGGAGACCACGATCCAGTGTTCGGCGCGGTGGTGGTGCATTTGCAGGGACAGTTGCGCGCCCGGTTTGACGGTGATGTGCTTGACCTGGTGGCGGATGCCGTTGTCCACCGAGTGGTAGCTGCCCCAGGGGCGATACACCGCGCAGTTGTTCTGGGTTTCCGAGCGGTTTTGGGCGTCGAGCGCGTTCACCAGTTTTTTCACGTCTTGCACGGTGTCGCGGTGCGCGACCATCAGTGCGTCTTCGGTTTCTATCACGACGAGGTCTTCCACCCCGAGCAGGGTCACCAGTTTGCTGCTGCCATGGACGAAGCAATTGCGGCTGTTGTAGCTGACGACATCGCCCTTGAGCACATTGCCGTCGGTGTCCTTTTCGTGCACATCCCACAGCGACGACCAGCAACCGACGTCACTCCAGCCAGCGCTGAGCGGGACGACCCAGGCGCGGTGGGTGCGTTCCATCACCGCGTAGTCGATGGAGTTGTCCGGGCAGCATTCGAAGGTGACGCGATCGATGCTGGTCACGCCTTCGCTGCTGGGGCTGCGCTCCAGGGCCATCACGCAGGTGTCGTACATGTCCGGTTCGTGAGTGCGCAGCTCTTCGAGGTAGCGGCTGGCACGGAACAGGAACATGCCGCTGTTCCAGAAGTATTCGCCGGAGCGGACAAATTCGGCGGCGGTTTGCTGGTCGGGTTTTTCGATGAATTGCTCGACCTTGAAGGCATGGGCGTCCGCATCGCTGCAGTCGGCCTTGATGTAGCCGAAGCCGGTTTCCGGACGTGTCGCCGGAATGCCGAACAGCACCAGATTGCCTTTGAGCGCCTCTTGCTCTGCGTGTTCCAGTGTGGCGCGCAAGGCGGGGACGTCGCTGATCACATGGTCGGCCGGAAGGACCAACATGAGCTCATCGCGGCCTTCGGCAATCAGCTTGAGGGCTGCCAGCGCCACCGCCGGTGCGGTGTTGCGGCCGAAGGGTTCGAGCAGGATTGCCTGTGGCGTGCAGCCGATGGCGGCAAGTTGTTCGTTGACCAGGAAGCGATGCTCCTGATTACACACCACGATCGGTTTGCCGATACCGTTGAACGCCAGGCGCTGCAGGGTTTGTTGAAAGAGTGAACCTTCGCCGGCCAGGCTCAGGAACTGTTTGGGATACAACTTGCGTGACAATGGCCACAACCGGGAACCACTGCCCCCGGACAGAATGACTGGAATCATTTTTCTTTCCTCCCACACCTTCATCGTTCGATTTGAAGGCGCTTCGAACAGCGAAGGACTGCCTTCCATTATTTGAAACACAAGCTCAATTCAAAGTGGCCGCAAACAGGGGCGTGCCGCCTGTTGCACCTAGTCTTTCTGGTCAGCAAACAGTTGGGTGATGTCGCCGCCCAGGCGGTAGTTTTTCATCGGTTCGACCGATTGGCGCCAGCGGTTGGTTTGCGCTGAGCAGTCGTATAGGGCGCAGTACGGTTCCAGCCAGGCAAACTTGCCATCCTCGTTGAGGTCTTCGAGTGCTTGCTTGTGGCCGGTCTTGCGTTCGAACAAACCTGGATTCTTGATGCCTTCTTCCACGCGCGTCGCCAGACGCCGCATGGCGCCGTTGTTCTCTTCGCGCAGGTCGACGCCGTTGGCTTGGGCGAATGAGGCGATCATCATCAGCGGCCCCATCGCGTAGTTATGGTAAGCCAGTGCTCGGGTGTCGCGACCCAATTCGTTGGGCAGGTACCCGTCGGCATCGACCTGGGACGCGCCGATGCGAAACTGTGCGACCGACCAGTCGAACAGGTCGCGCCGGTCGACTACCACCGAGGCCGCCATGACGGACCATGCCGCCCAATACTGGTGATTGTTGAGGCGGTCCAGCGGTTGGTCGCGCCAGTCCCGCACTACCTGTTCGGCGAGCTTGCCGATCCAGGCTTCGATGGGTCGGGTCTGCGCTTCACGGCCCTTCAATGGCTGTGATTGCGAAAACTTGAGCCGCAGGTACGCCGAAGAAATACTGCCCAACGCCCATTTGCGCATCGACTTGCCGGTGTGGGTGTAGGTGGTGCTCAGCAGCGCCTGCGCCTTGGCCCAATCGCCCAGCCAGCTCAATGTGCAGTCCACATGACCCGGGCGGCCGAGCCGCAGATAGGCGGCGACTTGTTTGTTGACGCCTTTTTCCAGTTCGTTGATATCGCCGGACATTTCCTTGTAGCGTTTGTTGGATTCTGCGTTGAGCTGATCCCGAGCCTTGCCCGAGCCTTCGTATTTGCTGGGGATCAACAGGTCGCCGGTATAGGGTTTGGGCGTCGCCGGACAGCTCTGCGCGTCGCCCTTTTTCTCTGTGGCCGGCGCGTAATAGCCCTGCGGCGGGCGAAGTTGTGCGGCCGCTTGCATGGTCGGCCCCATCAGAATGAAGGCCACGCCAATGGCGGCCCAGTGTGCCGGGCGCATCAGTTTTCCTCCGTCTGCGCAGTGCGCAGGGTCGGTGCTGCCGTGATGGCGGGTTTGACGCACAGTCGGGTCGAAAGCCCTGTGGTGGTCATTCCCGGCGGCGGTTGCACGTCCATGGAAAGAAGCGTCTGTTCGCCCCAATCCCCGTCGCCGCGCAGCTCGAAGGCGAAGCGGCCCTGGGTATTGACCGTCGGCGAACGGCTCAAGCTGAGGTTTTCCTGGCGACCGTTCAGATAAGTCAGGGTCGCGTTCAGCAGGCGCACGCCGGGATCCGCGAACTTGAGGTCGACCTGATAACGATTGCCCTTGATCGGATACACGTTGCCGCCACTGCCGTTGAACAACACTTGATTGCGCCCACTGTGCAGGGTCGCCTGGCTTTTGAGCAGCGGGGACTGGTTGTCGCAGCCATCGCTCAGCGCCGCCATTGCCTGGCGGTAGAAGCTGGGTTTGCCAAGGCTGTCGAGGTTGTCGGTTTCCCACACCAGCACCGCCGGCGGGGCGTTCTGGAAGTCGTCGCCGAGCAGGTAGGCGATCAACGAATCATCGTAGCCACCGCCCGGTACGCTGAAGTTGCGGACCGGCGTCTGCAGATATTGTTCAAGGAAACCGGGAAAGTTGAACAGCTCGCTGCTGGCGCTGGTGCCGATCAGTGCGACCTTGGCCGGCCCCTTGGCATCGCCTTGGGCGCGGGTTTGATAACGGGTCACATACTGCGCCGCATAGCCGTTGCCGCAGATCTGTGCGGCGGCTTTTTGCAGCGTGCCCGAGCGTCCCAACAGGCCGGCCGGTTGACTGGCGAAGAGCTGATGCGGCAACGCCTTGAGCACATCGTTGCCCTTGAGCGTCTGGGCTACCAATTGGGCACTGCGGTCGGCGCCATAGGGCGTCCAGTTGTGATCGCCCTTGAAGTAGAAGGGCTGCCCGGCGGGCTGTGGCGAACTCAGCAGGTTGGCAAAGTCGGGCGCCAGAATGCCCAGGCCGCGCACCCGGTCCAGGGTTTGCAGGTAGTTTTGCCGGGCCCTGGCCTGATCGAAGCTGGCCAGTTCCAGCGGCGTCAGGCGGTCGGCGTGCAGCAGGCCGCGACTGGGTGGCATCACCAACACCAGTTCGACCCCACGCTGGGCGAGCCCGTCGCGCAGGCGCTTGAGGGCTTTGTAACCGCTTTCATCAAGGCCGAAGTCGGTGCGCAAATCGCTACGGGTGCGGAAGAGCCACTGGTCCTTGGCCTCCACCAGCGTCGCGTAGTTTTTCAGTTCCGGTGGCTCGTAATAGGTTGCCTGCGCCGCTTGCGGGCACAGCTGACAGCAGGCCTCGGCCGTGTACTGCGGCTGCGCCTGTGCCCCCATCGACATGGACAGCAGGCCAAGCGCGGCAAATCCATGAAAGGTGTTCATCGGCAGGCTCCTCACAGTGTCTCGGGCAGAATCAGCGCGGCGGCATGGCGGCGCAGCAGGATGTCCATCAAGTCGCCCTGAACGTCCCCCAGCAAACCGGTGAAGGCCAGGCCGTCCTGTTTCTGCGGCGCGAGAAAGGTCAAGTCATAGAGTTCCAGGCGCGAGGGTGAAAACACGGCGATGGGGCTGGAACCGTTGCCGATCAGCTTGCCGCCGACCACGGTGAGCGACAGTTTGGCTTCGTAAGGGTCTTCCTTGAGATCGCGGTCGCTGCCACGCAAATCCTTGGTGTGGCCATAGATCCCGGTCAGGGCGTTGGCCATCAGCTCGTTTTCGTACAGCCGCACGCCCGTGCTGTTGCGCACCCGGATCCCGTGTCGATCATTGTCCGCCGCGCGGTTGCGCCAGATCAGGTTATTGCCGCTCTCGTACAAGGTGATGCCGTCGGAACGGTTTTTGTAGGTTTCGTTGTAGGCCAGCAGGTTATTGACGCTGGAACGGTCCAGGACGATGCCCGACAGATGATTGTTGTAGGTGCGGTTGTAGATGATCCAGCTGTCGTTGACCTCGCGCGAGAGGATGATGCCGTGCTTCTTGTGGGTATCGAAGACATCGTTATGGGCAATGATCAGCCGGCGCGAACGGTCGTGCGGGTCGATGCCATATACGATGTTTGCGCGATAGGTGTTGCGCAGAATCACCACGTCGTCGGCCTCGTAGCAATAGAAGCCGAAATAGTTGTCGATGAACTGCGAATTGATCAGCCAGCCGGTCGGTTTCTTTCGCTTCATCTTCGGCGCCATGCTCGGGCTGTACTGGGAAATACTCACCCCATAACTCTTGCTCTCGGTGTAGCCGAAGCTGGTGATGGTGCTGTTGACGATGTAGGTTTCGGTGCCGCCCCAGGAGATCAGGAACGGGCGAAACGTTTCCTCTTTTTTGAACCAGGCCGGGCTGTCGTCTTTCTCGCTCCAGGCGCTGACCTTGGTATCGGTAATGAACAGTTTGCCGTCGTTGACCAGGAAGGAACCGCCGTCCTGGGACAAGCGCAATTCCTTGACCGATTTGTCGATATGCAACGTCCCGCCGGGACGGATGACGATCGGCAAGCGCGCCAGAAACACCCCCGGTGCGGTCTCGCGCAGGGCTGTCTGCGGCAGGCTGCGTGCCAGTTGCGTCAGGCTCATGTAGCCACGGTCGATGAAGATCGCCACGGGCATTTGCTTCTGGCGCACCACCCATTCCTTGAAGCGGTCCTGGCCGCCGATGAACTCGTCCAGCGCGTTTTCCTTGAGCATCGGCTGGATCAAGGCACGGCCAGCGGGCTTGTAGGCAATCTTCGCGGCGACTGCCTCGGCGGTATAGCCGGACAGGTCGGGCATTTTCGGTTCCTTGATCAGCAACGGTTTTCCCGGAGCCTCGCTGATGCTGTAGCGCGGTATCAGGAGGTCACCTGCCGCACTGGCACCTGCCGTCTGCACCAACAGCATTGCGGCGAGCATCAGTCCTATCTTGACGACACGGTCCATAAGTCTCACTCATCCAAAAGGCAGCCGGTTGTGATCAATGTGCCGTTGCCCGCGATGGCTTCAGCGCGGGCAGCCACCGGGTCCTAGATTTTCCAGACGAAATCGATGAACGCCCGGTGCATGCTCGAATCGGTGTCGTTGGCGTAGGCGTCACCGGGGAAGAACACGCCCAGGCGCAGGCGGATCAGTGCCGAGGGTTCGTCGACCCAATCCACCATGCTCGCGGGCAACAGGCCTTGCTTGAAGTACTTGGTCATGACCAGATCGACTTCCTGGCCCAGGTCCTTCTCGCCGTCCACCAGCGCCGCATTGATGATCCCGTCGTCGCCGGTTTCCGTCTGGTCGTCGACCCGCCAGAAGCGGTGGTAGACGAGGCTGGCGTCGTAGTCCTCGCGATACGACCAGGCGCCGAACAGCGTCGCGGTCTGGAGGTTGCTCAGTTCGCCGCGAAAGGCTTCGCCGAAGCGGTGTACCCGTGAGCGCGTGCCGGTGTAGTTCGAGCGGTTGCTTTGCAGGCCGGTTTGCTGGAACTGGTTCTCCTGGTCGTTACCGCCGCCATCGCCACGGGCGGCGGCAGCACCGAGGCGCCAGGCGTCATCGATGTTCCAGCGCAAGCCCAGGTCCGCGGCCCAGGAATTGACGTCGCCGCTGGTGTGGCCTGTCGCGATTCGATCGCCGGAAGGGACGATCACGCTGTTGAGGTTGTCGCGATCGCCGTTCAGCCAGGTTGCGTTGATCCAGTAATTGAGCGGCATCGTCGAGCGATAGTTGTAGCCGTCACCGTTCGCTTCAAGGCCGACCCAGGTCAGGCTGCCGGTGGTGGTCTTGTCGAGTGTGTCGAGCCGGTCACCGGGATCCGGCAGATTGCCGCTGTCTTCCGAGTGATGCACGCGCAGGCCGACCCAATTGTTGGGCGTCCATTGCGTAGAGATGTCGGCGAAGGCATGGGAACGGTCTTTGTCTTCCGGCGCCAGGTCGTCCAGGTCGGTGCGGTAGTCGGAAAAGCGTTGAGCGGCGCCGACGTGGCTGCGCAGCAGCGTGGTTTCGAAGGTCCAGTTGAGCGCTTCGATGTTGGTGTCCATCCATTCGCCGCTGTCCTCACGCAGACGCTGGCGCCCCAGGCGCAGATGCTCGCCCGGATAGGCCGTGATGCCCGAATAGTCGACCCAGAATTCGCGAAGCGCCAGGTAGCTGTCATCCGCTTCACGGGTGTTGCTGTCGTCGACGCCGTTGTTCACGGTGTCGGTGTCGATGGTGTCGGTCGCCGCTACCGCCTGGCCCATCACATAGGCGCTCCAGTTGCCCCATTGGCCAAAGGCCCAGGGGCGCAGGTCGAGGCCAATATCGTTGAGGGTGCCACCGGGTGCAGTGCCCAGGTCCCGGTCGTCCTGCGACTCGCCGGTAATCTTCACATCCAGGCCGAAATTCTTCGGCGCCACTTCCGCCGCCAGCACCAGACCGGCGCTGCACATCAGCGAAACTCCCAGACCATAACCTGCCAACAGTGCTTGTTTCATAGTAAGTCCTGTCCATTTTCCGGAGTTTGCAGCCTGGCGAGAGCCGCGCCCGTCAGACGGGCCTGAGCTTCTTCCTCAAGTAAGGGCTGCGCGATTTTCCTTTCTGCCGGGGTCATCCCCGACTGCACGGCCGACAGCACTGGCCCCGCATTTACCACGCCCTGGCGTTGCGCGAGTTGCGCAAAGACAAAAGCATTGATTCGATTGACCTTGACCCCGCGTGAATCGGAAAACATGTGCGCCAGTGCAAGGTCGGCATTGGGCGAACCGTTGCGCGCTGCCAGCAGCAAGTGTTGCAACGCTTTCTGTGGTTCGACCTGGCCCAGATAACCGCGCCGGTACAACTGGCCGAGGTAGTAATGCGCCCCGACTTCACCAGCGGCGGCCGCCTTGAGCAGATGCTCTTGCGCCAGGCGCGGGTCCTGCGGCAGCCATTTGCCGAGGTAATACAGGCGCCCGGTCAGCAGTTCCGCCCGTGGATCGCCCGCTTCGCGCCCGCGCTGCAAGGCCGAGAGCAATTGCGGCGCATCGCCTTGGGCGGGGTAGTCGTCGATCAGCCGCGCCAGGCTGGTCCAGGCCGGTGGATAGTCGGGTGCCAGTTCCTCAAGCAGGCGCTGGGCGCTTTGCGGATCGGCCGGGCCTTCGAGTGTCGGCGTCGACAGAACGCGCGCCACCGACTCGACCCGCAAGGGCGCGACTCGTCCCTCACGCCAACCCTGGCGCAACTGCGCCAGCAAGTCGGCTTGCGCCTTGGGCTGGGCGCGCATTCGGTTGATGGTGGCCAGCTCCACATAACAGGCATCGAGTAATGCCAGTCGCGCCCGGCACATCTGCTCGATCTGCGGCAGGTGAGCGTTATAAGTGCCCTGATTGCGGTAAATCAGGATTTGCGCCATGTCTGCCTCGACAATGCCCTGGGCGCGCCAACTGTTGACCTTCTGCTGCGGATCCACCCCCGGCGTCAGTTGCGGGTAGCCCAGGTACAACAAGGTCAGCGGCACCACTGCACTGAACTCGCCTTTGTCCCGCGCGCCTTCCAGCAATTGCCGGGCCTCTTGCACTTGCTTGGGATCCGTCGGTCCCTGACGCAGCAACACGCGGCCCAGACGTGACTGCGCCTTGACCGATTCCGGCGCGGCCTGCCGGTACAATCCCTCAGCCTCTTTCAGGCTCGCGGGGTCGCCCGCCGAGGCCGTCAAGTCGCCCATCCCGGCCTGGGCGTCGGCATAGCCGTCCTCGGCCAGCGGCGCGTAGTTCTTGCGAGCCGTTTCATAATCGCCGCGCGCCATGGCCTCGCGCGCCAAGCCTTGATCGGGGAGGGTGCCGCACCCATGAATCATTATCAGGGCAACGGCCAGCGCGGAAAACCGCAGCCCCGATCGCCATGCGCCGTTCATTTTCCGGCCGCCATGACTTTATTCGCCCAGGTGTTTTTCACCCAGGCATTGGCCGCCGAGGCACTTTGCACCCAGACATTGCCTTGCAGGTCTTCGATACTGACCTCCACCGGCCGCCCGGCCTGATCGGTTTGCAACGGGCTGTCAGGCTCAATGGTGACCCGCAGGTCCGAGGCCAGGCCGCCGTTGTCCAGTGCCACCGCAGTGATTTTGCCCGCGCGTGGCTGTTCTTCGCCGATCAGTTGGAAGCTCACCGCTTTGCCGGGCTGGATCTTGGCAAAATTCTTGTAGGGGAAGCGCGCCTCGATGGTTGCCACACCGTCGATAGGCATCAACTCGTACACCGTGGTGCCCTTGCCGACGACTTGGCCATCCGGCACCAGTTGCGACACCACCCGGCAATCGCAAGGGCTGGTCAGCGAACCTTGCAGGGTTCGGCTGAACAGGCGCTCAAGGTTTTCCGGGGTCGCCTGCCCGGGCGGCAGGTTGCCTTTCATCACATCCAGCAGCGAGGCGGAAAAGGTCGCCAGCGGGGCGCCCTTGGCCACCACCGACCCGACTTTGACTAACGAATTGACGCTGCCGTCGCGCGGCAGGCCGATCAACTGGCCGGGCACATTGACCCGCGCCGATTCGGCATGGGTGACGAAATAAATGCCATACAACTGGTGCACCACATAACCAAAGGCAAACAGTCCCACCAGGAACATCAGCAGGCTTACCGCGGTGGCCCGCACGCGAGCGAGAATGCCCATGCCGTGGCCGCTTTCGTGCTTTCGCGGCTTGGTGAAGTTGTCGCGCTGCTGGGTCGAGAGCATGTCACCCAGGCTGATCACCCCGCCCGAAAGGTAAGAGGTGATCACGTAACGCAAGGCGGAAATCGCACGAGGGCGCAGGTTTTGAAACTCGCAACCTATGCGCTGCCCTTCGTCGTTAATCGAGCGCACGACAAACTCCACGTCGATGGCAAACCCCAGTGCATCGACCTGGAACACCAGTTTGCCTTTGTGTTGCCGGCCCACAATCAGCGTTGTACCCGGCTGACTCAGGCTGAATCCTCCGGCTGACAAGTCGATCAGCTCGCAATCGAACGGCTCCCGGTCCGGCCCGTGAAACTTGATCCTCGCCGGCAGAGTGAGCCGCGCATGCTGACGCTGCACCTCCGACTCGTGCACGACATTGTCATCAACAGCAACAAAAGCTGTGTTCATAACGCGTTCCTTCCCATCGATTGAGTCCGATCCGGCACGGCCTGCCACGGCCCTGACACCTGCACTACACAATCCACATCAGCAGCGCGCAAAACACGCTGCCGGCCGAAAACGTCATGGCCCGCGACGACCAGTTATTGAACCAGCGCTGATAGCTCGCCAGCCCACGGTCGAGTTTGGTTTTCTGGCGTGTCCACGATTGCTGGTCGAGACGGAAGAACACATAGATCTTCACCATGGCGCCGACCAGTTGGTTGTAATAGAGAATCAGGGGATAAGCCGGCCCGACCGGGTGCCCCGACGCCAGCAACAGAAGACTCAGGATCAGGCGCGTCACGCCAATCCAGAGCACATAAATCAGCAAGTAGGCGATGCTGTATTTGAGGCTGGCAATGATCGCCACCGACGGCCCGAGCAGGCTGGCCCACATCGATACGCGTTGGTCGAGCAACACCAGCGAGGTGAACCAGCCCAGCCGCCGCACGCCCAGGTGCAGGGCCCGTGAGTTCTGCCGCAGGTTATTGCCATACCAGCGGAACATCAGCTTGCGGCTGGCCTTGATGAAGTTCTTTTCCGGGGGATGCTCGACGGTGTTGATCGCCGCGTCGGGCACATAAAAGGTGTCGTAACCCAGCCGCATCAGGCTGTACCAACTGGACTTGTCATCACCGGTCAAAAAGCGAAAACGTCCCAGGCGCCAGTGCTGCAGATAATCGCGCTCGACGTCTTGAATGAAGCCGGGATCGGTCACCACCTGGGCGCGGAACACCGACATCCGCCCGGTCATTGTCAGCACGCGCTTGCCCAGTGCCATCGAGCACATATTGATGTGCCGCTGGGCGAACCGCAGCTTGTGCCATTCGCTCATCAGGTAGCTGCCGCGCACTTCGCAGAACTCATTGGTGGTCAACCCGCCGACGTTCGGAAAGAGCTTGAACCAGGGCACGGTCAGACGTACCAGCCCGGCGGAGAGCACGGTGTCGCCATCGACCACGGCCACCACTGCATCGGCGTCCGGCACGTGCCGGGAGATCGCCCGGAAACCATGGGCCAGGCCGTCGCGCTTGCCGGTGCCGGGAATCCGCACAAAGCTCAGCTTGACCTGCTCCGGCGGGGTATAGCTGTCCCAGAGCGCCTTGATCAGCAATTCATCGGCGAGCTCGACGATGGAACAGACCACCGTGGTCGGGTAACCACAACCGATGGCCTCTTCAATCACCGAGCGGTAAACCTGCGCCGTGGTCAACGCCTCGATCCGAAAGCTGGTGACCAGCAAAAACACGTGCGACGGGTCGGCAATGCTGCCGAGCCGGGTGACTTTGCGTCTGTAGTAGGGGAACACCAGATAAAGGAACAGTAACCCTCGTATGTAATGGACAGCCCCCATCGAGTAGCGCCAGATGCCGACCGCCCCCAGCAACAGGAGAAAGTCCCTGGATTGGGGATCGAACACTGAGCGCGGCAGCAGCAATGCAAGCCCCAGCAACGCGGTGACGTAAAACAGCCAGCCCGCCGCTTCGCGCAAGTAATCCCTGGCACCAGCCATACTTGTGACTCCTGTTCGATAATCCCGTATTACCCGGGTTGCAGTTCGGTGGCTCTCTTACCAGCAGATGCCTTCGAGCTGATCGTCACTGGTGTGTGGCATGAAACCCACCAGGTCAACCACCTGCTTGCCCTCGGGCACCTCAAGCGCGAGGGCTCTGAAGGACTCGTCACCGTTACCCAACACAATCACCTCTGCCTCGTCGATCACCTTCACAAGGTCTGCGCGTAGCAGCGAAGCCAGGTGCGGAATCTTCGATTCGATGTAGTCCTTGTTGGCGCCGTAGATGCGCGCGTATTCAACGTTGCGGTCGAAGATATGCAGGTCGTAGCCCTTGCCGATCAACATTTCGGCCAACTCCACCAGCGGGCTTTCGCGCAGGTCATCGGTGCCGGCCTTGAAGCTCAGGCCGAGCAGGGCGATACGCCGCTTGCCGTAACTGGTGATGATGTCGAAGGCTCGCTGAACCTGCGCCGCATTGCTGCGCATGATCGACGCCAGCAGCGGGTGCTCGACATCCAGTTGCCCGGCGCGGTAGTTCAGCGCACGCACATCCTTGGGCAGGCAGGAACCGCCGAACGCGAATCCGGGGCGCATGTAATAACGCGACAGGTTGAGTTTGGTGTCCTGGCAGACCACGTCCATCACGTCGCGACCGTCCACGCCGGCAGCCTTCGCGATATTGCCGATCTCATTGGCGAAGGTGACTTTGGTCGCGTGCCAGACATTGCAGGTGTACTTGATCATCTCGGCCACTTCGATACTGCGGCGCAGGAGCGGCGCGTCCAGCTCTTGAAAGAGCGAGGCGAGCAGGTCGCCGCTGCGTTGGTCGAGTTCACCGATCACTGTCATGGGCGGACAGTTGTAGTCCTTGATCGCCGTACTTTCGCGCAGGAATTCCGGGTTGATCGCCACACCGAAGTCGACCCCGGCCTTCTTGCCGGAACAGTCTTCCAGTATCGGGATCACCACATTCTTGACGGTGCCCGGCAGTACCGTGCTGCGCACCACCACCGTATGCCAACTGTCCTTGGTGTGCAGGGCTTCGCCGATCTCGCGGCAGACCGACTCGATGTAGACCAGATCCAGATCGCCATTCTTCTTGCAGGGCGTTCCGACGCAGAGGAACGACATTTGCGTGTCCATCACGGCCGCCTTTACATCACTGCTGCCGCGTAGCCGCCCTGAATTCACCCCCTGTTCGAGCAGCGGTTCCAGGCCGGGCTCGACGATAGGCGATTTGCCCTGGTTGATCAGGTCAATCTTGACTTGCGAGACATCCACGCCGATTACGTCATGACCGCGAGCAGAGAGACAGCCCGCGCATACAGCGCCCACATACCCCAGACCAAATATGCTGATACGCATTGGTAAGTTCCCCATATACCCGGATTTCGGATGGCCATCGGCATGCCACACAGGCCGACAGTTGCTCTATTTGGCTAACTAAGCGGCAGTTTGGTTCAACGTGTTTTTCGGGTCCGCAAACGCAGAACCAAGAGTGTAGACAAACATCTTCCTGGCACTGTCATTTTTTTTAACAGGAATTTCGAACAGTTCGCGCCAGCAATATAAAGAGTGGGGGTTACAAGGAAGGTGTCAAAAGACAATGTGTGAATTACGAATAAAAAATACTAATAAAAACAGCAAGATAACTAACTTATTTCGTTTGGAAATATGAGTAGAATATGTATTTTTGCACCAAAATCAGGCAGGCGCCTATATCGTTTTTTTGAAGCGGCACTGGCGCGGTGCAACGCCAGCGTTACAATTTTGCAATCACCCAGATCAATTTTTTCTTAGAGTGTAAAGTTGCTGAGACATGTCAAATTTTCAATAACGGTTTTATTGGCGTTTTTATTATGCGTGATAGTAAATATCTTGGAGCTGCATAATATGATCAAGCAATAAAAAACCGCATTGATGCGGTTTTTTATTAAGGTTGAAATGCGGGGGAGTTAGAGGCTATTGGCCAGTTTCCCGATGGAGAGTCGGCGCTTGTACGCGGTGTCGCGATTGGCCAGCCAGTAGTAGAGCGGCGAGGTGATGATCAGGCCCACCAGCCAGGACAGGTCAGCCCCATTGATGTGCTGCGAAATCGGCCCGACGTACAGCGGTGTGTTCATGAATGGAATCTGCACCACGATCCCGATCGCATACGCCAACAGTGCCTGCGGGTTGTACCGGCCGTAGATGCCGCCATCGACCTTGAAGATCGAATTGATGTCGTACTGGCCTTTGTGGATGGCGTAGAAGTCGATCAGGTTGATCGCGGTCCATGGCACCAACACCACGAGCAACACCAGCACCATGTCGACGAAGTGGCCGATGAAGTTGGCGGAGGCGCCGACGGCGGCGAAGCAGCAGGCGGCGAGGAGGATGATCGACAGGATGGCGCGGCTTTTGGCGGTGGGGATCCAGCGGTAGGCGAAGGTTTGCACCAGGGTAATCAGCGACAGCACGGCACCGTAGAGATTGAGGGCGTTGTGGCTGATGACGCTGAGCAGGAACAGCACGAGCATCAACGGGCCGATGGAGCCGGTGGCGAGTTTGACGGCGTCCATGGTGTCCATGCCGACGGGCGTGGCGAGGACGGCTACGGCGCCGAAAATGAACGAGAGGCTGGAACCGAGCACGGTGCCCAGATAAGTCGTCCAGAAGGTTGCGGCGACGGGCACGTTGGCCGGCAGGTAGCGCGAGTAGTCGGAGACGTAAGGCGCGAAAGCGATCTGCCAGAGTGCGGCAAGGGACACGGTGGCGAGCCAGCCGGAAATATTGAAGCTGCCGCGTGTGAGGAAATCGGCGGTCTGCACGTGAGTGAAGATGTAGCCGAAGCCGAGCACGATACCCGCGCCGAGCACCCAGGTGCCGATGCGGTTGAGCACGTGGATGAAGCGATAGCCAATGATGCCGATGATGCCGGAACCGAGGGCGCCGATGACGATGCCGACCGGCACTGGCACGCTGTCGACCACGCCATGCAGGGACTTGCCGGCGAGGACGATGTTGGAGGCAAAGAAGCCGATGTACATGATGCCGGCGATCAGCACCACCAGCAGCGCGCCGAGGGAGCCGAACTGGGCGCGGCTCTGGATCATTTGCGGGATGCCCATCTGCGGGCCTTGCGCCGAGTGCAGTGCCATCAGCACGCCGCCGACCAGGTGGCCGACGAGGATGGCGACAATGCCCCACACCAGGTTGAGGTGAAACATCTGCACGCCGAGGGCGCCGGTGACGATGGGCAGCGGGGCGATGTTGCCGCCGAACCAGAGGGTGAACAGGTCACGGGTTTTGCCGTGGCGATCTTCGGGTGGCACGTAGCCGATGGTGTGTTTTTCGATGAGTGGGGCGGGGGTTGTTGCTGCGGTAACCATGATGGACTCTAAGGCAATTTTGAGTACGTGGACGTACTTCGGTGAGCGCCGCGTGGGGCGACGCTTTTCTTGTTGGAGTTGATGATGTGCGGTGGGGTGGGATAGATAAATTAGTAGTTTTGTTGGTACAGACGTTAAAAAAAGTAGGTCCATGGGTCGCCCAAAAAACCTGTGGGAGCGAGCCTGCTCGCGATAGCGGAGTGTCAGTCAACACAGGTGTTGAATGTTAGTCCGCCATCGCCGGCAAGCCGGCTCCTACAGGGTTATTTGGGGTGTTCGGGATCGTTGCATCACCACGCCACCTGTAGGAGCCGGCTTGCCGGCGATAGCGATTGTGAGACCGCCATCGCCAGCAAGCTGGCTCCTACAGGCTGATGAACGCGAGCATTCGTTGCAGCATTTCATCGCAGCGGTTCAATTGTTCGAGGCTGACGAACTCATCCGGTTTATGGCCCTGATCCATGCTGCCGGGGCCACAGACGACAGTGGGAATTCCTGCAGCATCGAACAGGCCGCCCTCGGTGCCAAAGGCCACTGTTCCAAATTCCCTGGAGCCGGAAAATGCAGCGATCAACTCAGCCGCTTCGCTGTGTGCATCCGTCGCCAATCCGGGATACGCCGACAACTCACTGAAGCGAATCTCGCTCTGTTCACTGACCGCACGCATTCGCGGCAGCACTTGCTGCTCGGCGTAGGCTTTCAATTCCTGGGCGACTTCGCTTGGATCATGCGAGGGCAACGCGCGTATTTCGAAGTCGAACCGGCAATCGGCCGGGACAATGTTCAACGCTTTGCCACCGGAAATCACACCGGTTTGTACGGTGGAAAATGGCGGATCGAAACGCGCATCGTGATGCTCGGGCGCTTTCAGTCGGTTACCGATTCGTCCCAGTTCGCCGATCAATTCGGCGGCGTACTCAATGGCATTGACCCCAAGCGGCGCATACGCCGAATGGCACGCTTCGCCATGAATATCGCAGCGCATCGCCAGTTTGCCTTTGTGCCCGAGCACCGGTTTCAGCTCAGTCGGTTCTCCAATGATGCAGAGCATCGGTTTGACCGGGCGTTGTTCCAGCTCCGCCAGTAAGGAACGTACACCGAGGCAGCCGACTTCTTCATCGTACGAAAGCGCGATGTGCACCGGCAGTCTCAGCGAAGCGTTTACCAAGGACGGAACGAGGGCAAGCACGCAAGCAATGTAGCCCTTCATGTCCGCCGTACCGCGACCATACAACTTGCCATCGCGCTCGCTCAGTTCGAACGGCGCAACGGTCCATGGCTGGCCATCGACGGGCACCACATCGGTATGTCCCGACAGCACGATGCCCGGCTTGTCCGCCGGGCCGATCGTGGCAAACAGATTGGCCTTGCTGCGCTGCTCGTTGTAGATCAGTTCACAAGGCACATCGAGACTTGCGAGGTAGTCACGGACAAACTCGATGAGCTGCAGGTTCGATTCGCGGCTCGTGGTGTCGAACGCCACCAGGGTTTGCAGCACGTCGCGGCTGCTGCTCATCGGTCGTCTCCGGCGACGCCGTAGCCGGGGGATTTGTCCGGGGCGAGGGCACGGTCGATGTAGTCCTGGACTTGTGGGCGGTAGGCATCCCAGAGTTTTTCGAGCTGACCGATTGGATCGTTGTCCGCCCAGTCGACTCGCAGGTTGATGATCGGCCAGGTCAGTTCGCCGACCACCACCATCGCTGCCGAATGCACCGGCCCGGCTTCGCCACCAGCGGCGATGGCGGCTTTCATCGCGGCGAGCAGGCGGTCGGCGAGTTGACCTTCGCCGTGTTCGAAGGCCTCGACCATCGCCTCGATCACGCCCCGGTCCGCAAGCATGTTGCCGGCGGCCACACATTGTTCGCCGGACACGGCGTTGTGGTTGCCCAGGGTTTGCGCACCGCTGAAGTGGGCGGTCTGGCCGAGGTGGTCGATGGCGGTGATCTGCCGGTATTGGCTGTAGCCGTTGCGCGTGAGGACCTTGTCCAGCGCATCGAAGGGGGCGAGGCCTTGCTCCATCAGGGCGAGGACGTCCGGGCCGAGGGAGGGCAGGGTGATGTTTTGCGTGGAGACGGCGCCGACACCCGGCAGCAGCCACGGGCAGCGGGCGCCGACGGCGATGCTGGAAGAACTGATGGCGATGCCGAACTGACCGGTTTCGGGGCAACGGGCGGCGATGGAGAAGGTCATGGGTTTTACTCCTTGGCAAATGAGGTGTCTGGGCGGGCCTCTTCGCGAGCAAGCTTCGCTCCTACAGGAAATCCGGATCACCTGTAGGAGCGAAGCTTGCTCGCGAAGGCCGCGACTCGGTCTACTCGGGAATCACCGCAATCACATCAATCTCCATCAACCACTGCGGCTGCCCCAACGCCGACACCACCAGCCCGGTCGAAATCGGAAACACGCCTTTCAACCACTTCCCGACTTCCTGATACACCGGCTCGCGATACCGTGGATCGATCAGGTAAGTCGTGGTTTTGACGATGTGGCTGAGGTCGCTGCCAGCCTCTTCCAGCAACTGCTTGACGTTGCGCATGGCTTGCTCGGCTTGCGCACGCGGGTCACCAAGGCCTACCAGATTGCCTTCGAAATCAGTCCCGACCTGGCCACGGACATAAACTGTGTTACCGGCGCGGACCGCCTGGCACAGGTCATTGTCCAGGCTCTGGTTCGGGTAGGTTTCCTTGGTGTTGAACATGCGAATACGGGTATGGGTTGGCGTGGACATGTGAAGCTCCTGGAAAATGGCTTAAGCGCTGACAGTTTTTTTAGGGGCGAGCGAAACAACTTCCGCCTCGCGTTGCGCCGCATCGTGGTAGTCGAGGTACGAGCGCTGAATGGCAATGTGATCCGCCACGTACTTGGCGTCATGCCAAACGCCCCAGATGAACGAAGAGCCGCGACGGGACTGCCAAGGCAAACCGAGGAAGTACACCCCCGGTTCGCTCGACACACCGCGTTGATGCTGCGGCTTGCCCTTGTCGTCGAAGGCATCCACCTTCAGCCAGCTGTAGTCCGTGGCAAAACCGGTGGCCCAGATGATCGAGGTCACGCCGGCCTTGGCCAGGTCCAGCTCAAGAATCGGATGGGTCACGCACTCCGGATCGGGGAAGGTGATGCGCGCTTCCGGTTCTTGCGGCAGGTCCAGGCCATTGCGTTCGATGTAGGCGTCGGCGGCGTTGAGCAGCGCCAGATAGTTTTCGTCGCCACGCGCCAGGTTCTCGGCCAGGTTCGGCTGGAAGGTCGCCACGCCGCCGTTGAATGATTGAGTCAGGCCGACCAGCGTCATGCCGCGATGAGCGAGGCCACGGAAGTCCACCGTACGGCCGCCATGTGCGCCGCTGACCGCGATGGTCACGTGTTCGC
This sequence comes from Pseudomonas sp. BF-RE-22, assembly GCF_019956155.1. NCBI lineage: Bacteria > Pseudomonadati > Pseudomonadota > Gammaproteobacteria > Pseudomonadales > Pseudomonadaceae > Pseudomonas > Pseudomonas sp. BF-RE-22. The sequence goes on from NZ_JAHBDD010000003.1 coordinate 46,668, forward strand.
GACCGGGCTTCATCGCCGCTTGATCCCACTCGCCAAGCACCCCCAGCCACCAGCAGAAATCACGGTTGCGATAGGCGCGAGGCGGGCGGTCGTGGGCACCGACGGAGAGGTAAACCTGCTTGCCGGCCCGCTGCAATTCATCGGCGATCTGCACGCCGGACGAACCGGCGCCAACCACCAGCACCGCGCCTTCAGGCAGTTGCTGCGGGTTGCGATAATCGGCGGAGTGGATTTGCAGGAATGGCTGATCCTGCGGCGCAATCGGTGGGATGACCGGCCGCTGGAAAGGCCCGGTGGCGGCGACCACACGGTTGGCCTCGATCACGCCTTCAGAGGTTTCGATGGTGAAGCCCGGACGGCCAACGTTGCGTTCAACTTTCAGCACGTCCACGCCGGTGCGGATCGGCGCGTTGAATTTCCTCGCGTAGGCTTCGAAGTAATCGGCCACGCGTTCTTTCGGCGCAAATTCGTCGGGGCTGAGGTCGTCAAAATCAAGGCCCGGAAAACGGTCGTGCCACGCCGGACCATTCGCCACCAGCGAATCCCAGCGCCCGGTGCGCCAGCGTTCGGCGATACGATTGCGCTCCAGCACCAGGTGCGGCACGCCGAGTTTGCTCAGGTGTTCACTCATGGCCACGCCAGCCTGACCGGCACCAACAATCAGCGTATCTGTTTTTATTTTTTCAGTGGTCATCTCTATACCCTTCGAGTTGGATTTAGGTCGCGAACGGCCTGCCATTTCTTGGGCTCAAGACTAGGGATGACCCTGTTATCGGTAAAATATTATTAAGCTGGCATTTGAGTATAAATAACTGATGCAGAGCGTTTGACTCAGCGCCTGTTGAACCTCCATGCTGAAATATGGTTGTATAGTGCAACTATTTTTAGGGGAGGCCTGAAGTGACCACTCATCCCGCTCTGGTTGAAGAAATCCGCTCTGCGTCGCGCACGATGGTGCGTGAGTTGGGCTTCATGCGCGCCACGCTGGCGGCGACCGACTACTCACCTTCAGCCGTACACGCACTGCTGGAGATCGAGGCACACCTGGCGCTGACCGCCGCTCAACTCGTGCAATTGCTCGATCTGGACAAGTCCAGTGTCAGCCGCATGGTGGCCAAGCTCATCAAGGCCGGCGAGCTGGTGGAAAGTGCCGACAGCGATGGTCGCGTCAAGCGTCTGCAATTGACGAAGCAGGGCCGGCGCACAGTGACTGCGATCCATGCTTATGGGCGAACGCAGGTCCAAACGGCGCTGGAACACTTGAATCCATCACAACAACAAGCGGTCGCCCAAGGGCTGGCGGCGTATGCCCACGCCCTGAATGCACACCGTACCGGCGAAGGAAAAGCGCCGGGCAACCCGGTCGAGATCAGCGTCGGTTACCGTCCCGGTGTCGTTGGGCGCGTGACTGAAATGCATGCCGCCTTTTACGCCAGGCACTCAGGGTTCGGGCAATTCTTCGAGAGCAAGGTCGCCAGCGGCATCGCTGAGTTCGTGGGGCGTCTGGACCAGCCCTGCAACAACCTCTGGGTGGCGACAGTGAATGATCGCATCGTCGGCTCGATTGCCATCGACGGGCAGGATCTGGGCAATAACCAGGCCCACCTGCGCTGGTTCATCCTTGATGACGGTTGCCGTGGTGGCGGGGTCGGCCGTCAGTTGTTGCGCGAGGCCGTGGAGTTCTGCGACCGGTTCGGCTTCGAGGCGATCGAGCTGGCAACGTTCAAGGGCCTGGACGCCGCGCGTCGACTTTATGAAGCCGCAGGTTTTGAGCTGACCCACGAACAGCAAGGCAGTCAGTGGGGCAGCGTGGTGACTGAGCAGCAATTCACCCGCCGCAGGGGAGGCGCAAGTCACCCGGTGAAGCTGTAAACTCCCCACACTTTTTACTTCCTCGAACAAGAGAACCCCATGGCGAACCAAGACATCACCTTCACCCCTGATCCCGACGCGGATTCCATCTCCTCCGACGTGGCCGGCTTCAACGGCATCCTGGTCTCCACGCAGATCCCGACCCGCGCCGACGGCAGCCTGGAACTGGGCGACATCACCCTGCAGAGCGAATGCACGTTGCAGGCATTGAAGGTTGCGCTGGAGCGCGCCGGCAGTTCCATGGACCGCGTCATGCACCTGACCATCTACCTCACCGACATGGCCGACCGCGCCGCGTTCAACGAGGTGTACAAGCGCTTCTTCGCCAAACCGTGGCCGGTGCGTGCGGCTGTTGGCGTGGCTTCGCTGGCAGTTGAAGGCATGCGTGTGGAAGTGACCGCGATGGCGGCCAAGGGCTGAGCAAAATGGTAGGAGCAGCCGGTCGACGCTCGATTGCTCGCGATGAACTCAGGCGCAACGCGTTTATTCAGAAAACCCGCGTTATCGTTGGCCTCCATCGCGAGCAGGCTCGCTCCTACAGGGAAAGTGTTGGGCATTCTCATCACATTTATGTGATTTTGGTATCAGTGCTATCCGATTAGTGCTGTTTATCAATCAATAGTCTGAGGGTAAGTTGCTTCTCTGCGTTTCTCGCCGAGAGTACCCCATGACCCATCCCGTTATTCTCTATCGTGTTTCAGCCCTGGCAAAGGCAGGCACCCTGTGTTTTGCCCTGTGCACCTCTGCGGTCGCCGAAGCGGACGAGCGCAGTCCGCTGGTTATCAAGGAGCAGGGCAGCGTGATTGCCGGCGGGAGAGTTGAGACTCAGCCGGGCATCTTTGACCCCTACAAGCCTGCCCTGTCTGATGGCCAAAGCTACCATGGCGACCATGTGTATGCGTTCTACCAGGTCCCGGTTGACGCTCGCCCGTTGCCGATTGTCATGTGGCATGGCGCGGGGCAGTCTGCGAAATCCTGGGAAACGACGGCTGACGGACGTGAAGGGTTTCAGAACATCTTCCTGCGTCGCGGCTTCTCCACCTGGTTGATCGACCAGCCGCGCCGTGGCGATGCAGGACGCAGTCTGGTTGAAACGACGATCAAGCCGGTGGCGGACGAGCAGATGTGGTTCAACCAGTTCCGCATTGGCCTGTGGCCCGACACTTTCGAGGGCAGCCAATTCCCTCGGGGGCCGCAGGCGCTGGAGCAGTTCTTCCGTTCGATGACGCCCAACACCGGCCCTTATGACATTGAGGTCGTATCCGATGGCGTATCCGCGCTGCTGGAAAAGACGGGGCCGGCCATTCTGTTTACCCACTCGCAAGGTGGCGGACCCGGCTGGCTGACGGCGATCAAGAGCCGCCATGTGCGGGCTATCGTCGCATTTGAACCGGGCAGCAGCTTCGTGTTTCCCGAGGGGGAAGGTCCCGCGCCGATCCCCAGCGCATTCGACACAGTCTCGGCACAGATCGTCTCGAAGGAACAGTTCGAAGCGCTGACCCGTATCCCCATCCTCATCTTCTACGGCGACAACATCCCCGACAAACCGGTTCGTTTGCCTGCTCAGGACAGCTGGCGTGCCCGTCTGGAGATGGCGCGCCTGTGGCGTGATGCGGTGAATCGCCATGGCGGTGACGTAAAGCTCATTCATTTGCCGGAGATCGGGATCAAGGGCAATAGCCACTTCCCGTTTTCTGACTTGAACAACATCGAGATCGCGGACCTGGTTTCGACCTTCCTCGCAGAAAAAAATCTTGATTGATTACGCGCACGGCCATGGCTGCCGTGCACCTTGGAAACAGGAATTGGCAGGAATATTCATATGACGCGAACCACGATAAAGGCCACATTCCTGGCCGCCATGATCGGGATGTCCGGAGCCGAAGTCGAGGCAGGGGACTACAAGCAGAACCCATTCACATTGACCTACGGTGGCGCGCTGACGAAGAACGAGCCCGGAAAGGTCAACATCCATCCGGTCACCTACAAACTCAATGGCCTGGACATTGCCGCCAACGTTTACACCCCCGCGAACTATGACTCGGCGAAGAAGTACCCGGTTGTTGTCGTGGCGCATCCCAATGGCGGGGTGAAGGAGCAGGTTGCAGGCCTGTATGCCCAGCGCCTGGCAGATCAGGGCTATATCACGATCACTGCGGATGCGGCGTATCAGGGAGGCAGTGGCGGTCAGCCGCGCAACGTCGACAAACCAACGAACCGCGTCGAAGACATCCATGGCATGGCGGACTTTATCGCCGGCTATCCGGGCGCCGACGACTCGCGTTTGGGCTTGCTCGGTATCTGCGGCGGTGGCGGCTATTCATTGAAGGCGGCGCAAACCGACAAGCGCTTCCAGTCCATCGCAACGGTGAGCATGTTCAATTCCGGACTGGTACGGCGCAATGGCTACAGGGATTCGCAGCTGTCCACCGTTCAGGAGCGTTTACGGCAGGCTTCGGCTGCCCGTGCCCAGGAAGCGGCGGGCGGAGAAATCCTCTACACCGGCGATGCCAAACTCACCGACGAGCAGATCGCCAAGCTGCCATTTGATTTGTATCGGCAGGGTTTTGAGTACTACGGCAAGACTCATGCTCACCCCAACTCGACCTTCAGATACACCCTGAGTAGCCTGCTGGACCTGATGAGCTTCGATGCGACGGATCAGATCGAACTGATCGACAAGCCGTTGCTGATGATCGCGGGCAGCAAGGCGGACAGCCTGTATATGTCGGAGCAAGCCTTTGCCAAGGCCAGCGGTACACAGGACAAGAAGCTGTTCACCATCGATGGCGCAACTCATATCGAAACCTATTGGGTGCCTGAGTATGTTGACGTCGCCATTGCGCAGTTGAACGCGTTTTACGCCAGAACGCTCTGACTTGGGGGGCATTATGAAAAACACTCTTTTGGGGATCGCGGTTTGCGTCGCAGCGCCTTTTGCCGGCGCTGCGGGTGCTGAAAATGCCGGTGAGTCCCGGTCCGTTCAGCAGATCAGTCGCGCAGGCTCCCAATCTTCCACAGCGGGACCGGCGGATTACTTTACCGGGCAAGTGCGCGTCGACCCCCTGTTCCCCGTCACGAATGAAATCAATGCGTCCAGCGCCTACGTGACCTTCGAGCCGGGGGCGCGTTCGGCTTGGCACACCCATCCCGCAGGCCAGCGATTGGTGGTGGTTTCCGGTGTGGGCTTGACCCAGGAGTGGGGTAAGCCTGTGCAGGAAATCCTCCCCGGCGACGTGATCGTCTGCCCGCCGGGCGTCAAGCATTGGCACGGCGCCGCACCGTCAAGTGCCATGACCCACCTGGCGGTGACCGGTGCTGTGAATGGCAAGAGTGTGGATTGGCTGGAGAAAGTCACCGACGATCAGTACCGCGCCCACGAACCCGTAACGCCGACATCAATGTCCACCGAAAATCTCGCTTCCGAGGTGCTGTCCGCGAGGCAACAAGCCATCCCGCTGATTGCTGCCCACATGGCCAGCAGCAACATGCCGGGGCTGAATGCTGCATTGAATCAGGGGCTGGACGCGGGCCTGACCGTCAGCGAGGCGAAGGAAATACTGGTGCAACTCTACGCTTACACCGGTTTTCCACGCAGTCTCAACGCACTTGGCGAGCTGATGAGGGTTGTGGAGGCGCGCAAGAAAAACGGCATCCAGGACGATCCGGGGCGCGAGCCCGGTCGTGTCATTCCCACCGGTGGTGAACTGCTGTCGGTGGGCAAGGCCAATCAGACCCGCATTGCCGGCGCGCCTGTTCAGGGTCCGCTATTCGACTTCGCCCCTGTCATCAACCAGTACCTGCAGGCACATTTGTTCGGCGACATTTTCGAGCGCGATAACCTGGACTGGCAAAGTCGTGAGTTGGCCACGGTCTCAGCGTTGGCCGTCACTCCCGGTGTGGAGTCACAGCTGCGTTCGCACATGGCCGCCAGCCTGCGGGTCGGCCTGAGCGTTTCGCAATTGCGCCAATTGGTCCGCCTGCTGGCGGCGCAAGGTCATGCCGATGCGGCCAAGCGTGCCGACGAGGCGCTGAATGCTGCCCAGGCAAATCAGCCCAAATAGCGCAGCGCTTCGCGCAGCAGTGCGAAGGCGGGCGAGCTCTGGCGTCGGCTCGGGTAATAGAGGTGGTATCCCGAGAACGGCTCGCACCAATCCGCGAGCACGCGAATCAACCGGCCTTGCGCAACATGCTCCTGCACCAGGTCTTCGGGCATATAGGCCAGCCCCAGCCCCTGAAGCGCGGCCTCCATGCGCATGGCGATGTTGTTGAACACCATTTGGCCTTCGACGCGTACGTTCAGTTCTTGCCCATCCTTCTCGAACTCCCAGAGAAAGAGGCCGCCGTAGGTGGGCATGCGCAGCGTAATGCAGTTGTGCTGCATGAGGTCGCTTGGGAGGGTCGGCTGCGAATATCGAGCGAAATACGCAGGGGAGCCGACAACCGCCATGCGCATGTCGGGACCGATGCGCATGGCGATCATGTCTTTGGCGACCTGTTCACCCAGCCGAACACCAGCGTCGAAGCCTTCCGCCACAATGTCAGTCAGGCCGTAGTCGACGATGATTTCGATATTGAGATCGGGATTGTCGGGCAGCAGCTTCGCGAGTACCGGTTGCAGGACCGTAATCGCGGAATGCTCACCGGCCGTTATACGCAGTTTGCCTGCGGGCTTGTCGCGGAATTCGCTGAGCAATGCCAGCTCGATGTCGATCTCTTCGAACCTGGGGGCGATCACTTTCAGCAGATGTTCGCCCGCTTCCGTGGGGGATACGCTGCGCGTGGTGCGAGACAGTAACCGGACGCCCAGTCGTTCCTCCAGCTGGCGCATGGCCCGGCTCAATGCGGGCTGTGACATGCCCAGCCTGGCAGCGGCGCGGGTGAAACTGCGCTCCTGCGCCACGGCCGAGAAGATCGCGAGTTGGTCGTAGCTTTCAACGGTCATTTGTACATCCCTGGGTCACGTTTCCAAAGAGGAACGAGGAGCTTACCTTGAGGCCTGCGAAAGCGCTTTGCAGGATGTCGAAAAGACCGCGTCACGTCAGGTTGTTCAGCAACCACTCGCTAAAACTGCGCGCCAACGGATTGTTCTCACTGTCACGGTGCGTCAGCAACGCCCAGTTCGGCCCGCGAATGGTTTCCTCCACCAACGGTTGCAGCAGCCCGTTGTCACGCGCCTGCCGACTCAACAGCTGGCTGACCAGCGCAATCCCTAACCCCGCGCACGCCGCGTCCAGCAGCAACCCGGGATCGGAAAAATTCAAGCCCTGATCCTTCTGCCCCACATCGATGCCGGCCTCGACGTCCCAATGGCTCCAGTCCATTTCCCGCTCGCCGTGCAGGGTGGTGCGCTGTTCGATGGGCACGGCCAATACATCGGGGTGGCACGCCGGATAGAGGCGATCAGCGTGCAGCACCTTGAAGCTGCATTCGGCCTGGGAGCTGATGTCATCGCGCACCGCGAGGTCGATGGTCTGGGTGGTCATGTCCGGGACTTCATCGGTGCTGAAAATCCACAGATCGACTTCCGGATGCTGCCGGCGAAAGTCCCCAAGGCGTGGCAGCAGCCAATGACGAGCGAACGTCGGCGTGGTGTTGAGCACCAGTTGATTGGGTTTCTGGTATTGCCCGAGACGACGAATGCCGACCGACAATTGCTGCAACAACGCCTGCGTGGTGCTGAGCAAATCGTGGCCGGCATCGGTCAGGCTGACGCTGCGTCCACTGCGAAAAAACAGCGGCTGTTCAAGGTACGCCTCAAGCGTTCGAATCTGCTGGCTGATCGCCGATTGGGTCAGGTGCAGCTCGTCGGCGGCCTTGTGAAAACTGCCCAGGCGGGCAGCCGCTTCAAAGCCGCGAAGGGTGCTGAGCGGGGGCCAGTGCTTGAGCATATTGATAAGTTCCTCTAATCACTTTTCTGCAAAATCCATCGTTTGTTAGCCCGTTTTTACAGCCGTAGCATGCATGCCAGGACCGCAAAGGTCATTTTCATTGAACACAATGACTTAACTCAAGGGCGATTGTCATGCAGCAGAACGAACTTCAGAACAGCGGCTGGTTGATGCCGGCAGAATGGGTAAAGCACGCAGCGACCTGGATGGTCTGGCCACACAATCAGGCACTCTGGGAGTCGGGTTGGCGCGTCACCCTCGCACAAGTGCAAAAGGATTTCGCCGGGGTAGCCAACGCCATCGCTCGTTTCGAACCGGTGAAAATGGTCGTTGATCCGTCGGCTGTCGCGAGTGCCAAGGCGCTTTGTGGTCCGAACATCGAACTGATCGAGTTGGCGGTGAACGACAGTTGGTGTCGCGACTCCGGCCCAAGCTTCGTTTGCCACCCGCAACAAGGGTTGGCCGGTGTGAGTTGGCGCTTCAACGCGTGGGGCGGCAAGTCGGCGCACGATCTCGATGAAGGCCTGGCGCGCCGTGCACTCAATCACCTGGGCTTGCCGTGCTTCGGCACACCGCTGAGTAACGAAGGCGGGGCGATCCATGTCGACGGCGAGGGTACGCTGATCACCACCGAGTCGGTGTTGCTCAATCCCAATCGCAACCCCGGGATGACCAAGGCTGAGATGGAGGAGATTTTCACGCGTCTGCTGGGCGTGAAGAAAACCATCTGGCTGCCGGGCGATCCGGACTACGTGACCGGCGACATGACTGACGGCCATGTCGATGGTGTCTGCGCATTCGCACGCCCCGGCGTGTTGCTGGTGGACGCGACTCACGACAAGCAGTCGGTGTATGCCGAAGTGGCCCGCGAGAATCGCCGTGCGTTGGAACTGGCCACTGATGCCCAAGGCCGGAAGTTCGAGCTGATCGAGCTCTATGAAGCCACCGATGCGGTGGACACTGAGGCGGAAGTGTTCTGCGCCTCGTACACCAATTTCTACATCGCCAACGACGCGATCATCATGCCGGCCTACGGCATCGATGCCGACCACGCAGCGGCCGAAGTGTTGGCCCAGGCATTCCCTGGGCGTGAAGTGGTGCCGGTGCGGATCAACCATCTGGCCCATGGCGGCGGCGGGGTGCATTGCATCACCCAGCAACAGCCTGCCTGGCCAGTGAAGGGTTGATGCCATGACTCTATTGACGATTGCCACCACCCAAATGCCCTGCACCTGGGACCTGCCGCACAACCTCGACCTTGCCGAGCAGTTGGTTCGCGAGGCGGCGTCGAAGGGCGCTCAAGTCATCCTGTTGCAGGAGCTGTTTGCCACGCCGTATTTCTGCATCGAGCAAAGCCACAAACACTTGGCACTGGCCGAGGAATATCAATACAGCCGTGTACTCAAACGCTTTGCCGCCTTGGCCAAGGAGTTGGGCGTGGTGCTGCCGCTGAGCTGGTTCGAGAAGGCCGGCAATGCCTATTTCAATTCTCTGAGCGTGGCCGATGCCGACGGACGCTTGTTGGGCGTGTATCGCAAGACTCACATCCCCAACGCCATCGGTTATCAGGAGAAGGAATACTTCAGCCCCGGCGATACCGGTTTCCGGGTCTGGGACACGGCGTTCGGGCGCCTCGGCGTGGGGATCTGCTGGGATCAGTGGTTCCCCGAGACCGCCCGTTGCCTGGCGTTGATGGGCGCTGAAGTCTTGCTGTTTCCCACCGCCATCGGTTCTGAACCTGGCTGCGCCGAACTGGATTCCCGTGACCACTGGCAGATGACCATGCGTGGCCATGCGGCCGCGAACATCCTGCCGGTGGTGGCCGCCAATCGCGTCGGCCGAGAAGCGGCGACCACCGATCCGACCTTGCAAATGGGCTTCTATGGCTCGTCGTTCATCTGCAATCACAAGGGCAAATTGCTCGCCGAGGCCGACCGTGACAGCACTGGCGTGCTGGTGCACAGCCTGGACTTGAGCGCCATGCGCGAAGAGCGCCTGAGCTGGGGCATCTACCGCGACCGTCGCCCGGAGATGTACGGGGCGCTGTTGAGTCAGGACGGTCGTCACCTTCATGCACGCTGGAACACTCAAGGAGTTTGATATGGGCATTGCGCACACGTTGTTGCTCGGCACCTTGGGGTTGGCACTGGCCTCGTCGTCGCTGCACGCCGAAGAGAAAACCCTCAGGCTGTACAACTGGGCCGATTATTTCGCCGAGGACACGCTGGCGAAATTCACCGCTGAAACCGGGATCAAAGTGATCTATGACGTCATGGATGGCAGCGAAACGCTGGAAGCCAAGATGCTCGCCGGTGGCAGCGGTTATGACCTGATTTTCCCCGGCGACACGGTGGCCGAACGCTTGATGCGCGCCGGCAGCCTGCTGCCGCTGGACCGCAGCAAACTCACCGCGCTGAACGACATCGAGCCCGGTTTGCAGAAACTGCGCCGGCAGTATGAAACCTCGAGTCAGGCCACCGTGCCTTACACGTGGGGCACCATCGGCCTGACCTACAATGATGAGCAGATCAAACAGCGCTTGCCCGATGCTCCGGTCAACAGCCTCGATATGTTGTTCAAGCCGGAGCTGGCCGGCAAATTTGCCGACTGCGGTATTTCGATGATCGACTCACCGGACGAAGTGCTCGCCGTGGTGCTCAATTACCTCGGCCGGGAACCGCGCAGCGCCAAGCCCGAAGACCTCGCGGCGGCGAGTGAATTGCTGATGAAATTGCGGCCACACATTCGCAAGTTCCAGTCGCAGCCAGTGACCGATCTGGTGAACGGCAACCTGTGCGTGTCGCTCGGTTACAGCGGCGACATGACCCAGGCGCAACGGACGTCCGACAGCGCCGGCAAAAGCACCCGATTCGAGTACCGCATCCCCCGTGAAGGCACCACCGTGTGGATGGACACCATGGCGATTCCGGTCGATGCGAGACATCCGGAGTACGCTTATGCGTTCATCAACTTCGTCATGCGCCCGCAGAACATGGCCGACATCAGTAACTTCACTGGCTACCCGACCTCCAACGCCAAGGCGCGGCCGAGCGTCGATGCGACAATGCGCAACAACCCGGACATCTATCTTGATGAAGCCACCTATGCGCGGCTGATTCCGGGCAAGGACATTCCCCAGTCCGATATGCGCGCGCGGATGCGCACCTGGACCAAGTTCAAGACGGCCACCGCGAAATGAGTTCACTTTCCAAGGATCAATACATGTCGACGCGTCGCGAGTTCATCAAGCAGGTTTCGGTCGTGGCGGGGATGGGGGCGGTTGCCTCCATCGGATTTGGCCTGACGCCTTTGTCCGCGCACGCAGCCACCCAGGTCGGTTGGCGCATGCCGGATGAGGGCGATCGCCACGAGCAAGCCTTCATTGCTTTTGGTGCACAAGAGGCGATCTGGGAGGATTTCACCGCCGACGTGCAAGCGGCCATTGGCCTGATTGCGCGCACCATCGCCCGCCATGAACCGGTCACCGTTTTCTGTCGCGAGCACGAGCGAAGCCTGGCCGAGGAGCATTGCGGCAAGAGCAACATCACCTACGTCGTCACCGAACTCGACGACATCTGGATGCGCGACATCGGCGCCAACTTCGTCATTGATGACAAGGGCGTACTTGGCGCCGTGGATTTCAACTTCAATGGCTGGGGCAACAAACAGCAGCACAGCGAAGATGCGCAACTGGCGGCACAGGTGGCCGACGCCACGGATGCGCGTTACCTGCGCAGCGAACTGGTGGGCGAGGGCGGCGGTATCGAAGTGGATGGTCACGGCACCGGGATCATGACCGAGAGCAGCTGGATCAATAAAAATCGCAACCCTGACTGGAGCAAGGCCGAGGTCGAGGAAGAACTGAAAGCCCGCTTGGGCCTGCGCAAAATCATCTGGCTGCCGGGCATCAAGGGCAAGGACATCACCGATGCCCATGTCGATTTCTACGCGCGTTTCGTCAAGCCCGGCGTGGTAATCGCCAACCTCGACAACGACCCTGAGTCATATGATTACAAGGTCACGCGGGCTCATCTGGAAATTCTGAAAAATGCCACGGATGCCGATGGCCGCAAGCTGCAGGTGCATACGGTGTCGCCGCCGCTCAATCCACGAAAGAGCAGGTTCAACCGCAGCAACCCGGACTTTGCAGCGGGCTATATCAACTACTTCGTGATCAACGACGCGGTGATTGCGCCGGAGTTTGGTGACAAGGTGGCAGATGCCAAAGCCTTTGATCTGTTGTCCGGGCTCTATCCGGATCGAGAGGTGGTGCAACTGAACATCGACGCAATTTCCGCTGGGGGTGGCGGCATACATTGTGTGACCAGTCATCAGCCGTTGGTTTAGTCTGCGATGCTCCACTGCTTGAGCCTGGTCGGGAGCTTTGTATGAAGGTTGGCGTGATTTCCGATACCCATGGATTGCTCCGCCCTGAGGCCCTTGCGGCTTTGGAGGGGTGTGAGCGGATCATTCATGCGGGCGACATCGGCAGCTCCGAAATCCTTGAGCAGCTGGGGGCAATCGCTCCACTGCATGTCGTGCGCGGGAACAATGATCTTGATGCTTCCTGGGCAAAGGATCTTGCAGATTGCCTGCGTTTCGACCTCAACGGGTGGGAGGCGTTGCTGGTGCATGACCTCGCCGATGTCCCGGCCGTGCTCGATGCGACGGTCAAACTGGTGATCACTGGCCATTCGCACAAGCCGTGCATCGAATGGCGCGGCGAACGGCTCTACCTCAATCCGGGCAGTGCGGGACGCAGGCGCTTCAAGTTGCCGGTAACGTTGGCGTTGCTGGAGGTATTCGAGACGGCAATAGAGCCGCGCCTGGTCTCGCTGTTGGAGTGAAGTGCGCGAAGCACAATGGCTCGATTACGGGATTGGGTGAGGCCCGGTCTTGTGGACACCGCTGCACTGTAGGAGCTGGCTTGCCAGCGATGGACTCACAGGCGCCGCGTTTATTCTGTAGAAACACTTAATCGTTAACGACCATCGCCAGCAAGCCGGCTCCTACAGGGTTTGGGTGAGGCTTGGTCTTGTGGACACCGCTGCACTGTAGGAGCTGGCTTGCCAGCGATGGACTCACAGGCGCCGCGTTTATTCTGTAGAAACGCTTAATCGTTAACGACCATCGCCAGCAAGCCGGCTCCTACAGGATTGGGGTGAGGCTGGGTCTTGTGTGCGCCGCTGCACTGTAGGAGCCGGCTTGCTGGCGATGCAGACGACGCGGTGCATCGGCGGACGTCGTCATATTTGCGCCAGCAACCAGGTACGGAACGCGATCAGCGAAGGCAGCCTTTCGTTGCGCGGTGGGTAGGTCAGGTAGTAACTGCGCTGGCTGGCGAAGGGTTGGTCCAGGCTGATCAACTCGGCGTTGGCCAGTTCGTCGGTCACCAGGATGCGTGGCACCAGACCGATACCAATGCCCGCTCTCACGGCCTGGATCAAGTGTGAAGTGAGTTCGAAACTCGGCCCCAGCCGCATCATTCGATGGGGCAGGCCGTGGTGGCTGAACCACTCGCCCCAGACGTTGGCGTTGTTCGCGACGTTGAGCAGCGTCTGTCCGCCGATGCGTTCCGGGGTCCAGGCGTCATGGGCCTCGGCCGCTTCTGGAGAAATGATCACCATCAACTCTTCCGTATGCAGGCGATGGCTGATCAGGCCCGGCGAGTCGGCCGTGCCGACGACGATCGCGGCATCGATGCCACTGGTTTCGAAGTCGATGGCCTCGATCCGGGAGTTGATGTGCACCAGCATGCCAGGATGGGTTTTGTAGAAGTCGTGAAGGCGCGGCAATAACCATTTCGAACCGAACGTGGGCAATGTGGCCAGGCGCAAGGTGCCGCTGCCTGACTGATAAGCCAGCGCCTGCAATGTGGCGCTGCGGATGCGCCCGAGTGCGTCGCTCATTTCCCGCTGGTAAAGACGACCGACGTCGGTCAATTGCACCTGCCGACCTTCACGACGAAACAGCGTCAGGCCCAGTTGCTGCTCCAGCGCCTGGACTTGCCGGCTGACGGCGCTCTGGGTCAGTGACAGCTCCAGCGCGGCGCGGGTATAGCTTTCATGCCGGGCGGCGGCTTCGAAAGCCAGCAGCAAGGACATGGACGGGGTGAGATGGCGGTAATTCATTCGTAAAAGTCATCGATAGCGGCAGGATTATCCGTTTGTTCGGCGTCGGAACCTGCAGGATCATTGGCTCAGCCGACGACCTGAGGCTGACCTATTAATGCTCAGGCGACAAGTATTTTGATTTCCGTGATTAGACCTACAAGAGATTTTCCAGCGATGATCGCCCAGTTGCCTACCGCTGCACCCGCCGCACAGTACCCGGAATTCCTCCAGGCCTTGCGTGCCGCTGGTTTCCGCGGACAGCTCAGTGCCGACTACGCCACCCGCACCGTGCTGGCGACCGACAACTCGATTTACCAGCGTCTGCCGCAAGCGGCGGTGTTCCCACTGGATGCAGACGACATCGTGCGCATCGCAACATTGATGGCCGAACCGCGCTTTCGCCAGATCAAGCTGACCCCACGTGGCGGCGGCACCGGCACCAACGGCCAGTCGTTGACCGACGGCATCGTGGTTGACCTGTCGCGACACATGAACACCATCCTCGAAATCAACGTCGCCGAACGTTGGGTGCGGGTGCAGGCCGGCGTGGTCAAAGACCAGCTCAATGCCGCGCTCAAACCTCATGGATTGTTTTTCGCCCCGGAGCTGTCGACGTCCAACCGGGCCACCGTTGGCGGCATGATCAACACGGACGCCAGCGGCCAGGGCAGTTGCACCTACGGCAAGACCCGCGATCATGTGCTGGAACTGCACAGCGTACTGCTCGGCGGTGAGCGCCTGCACAGCCAGCCGCTGTCCGACGCACAGCTGGAAGCTGCATGTGCGCAACCCGGCCGTATCGGCGAGGTGTACCGCACCGCACGGCAGATCCAGGAAACCCAGGCCGAGCTGATCGAGGCGGTGTTCCCCAAACTCAATCGCTGCCTGACCGGTTACGACCTGGCGCACCTGCGCGACGAGCAGGGGCGTTTCAACCTCAATAGCGTGCTGTGCGGTGCGGAAGGCTCGTTGAGTTACCTCGTCGAAGCCAAGCTCAACGTGCTGCCGATTCCCAAGTATTCGGTGCTGGTGAACGTGCGCTACAGCAGCTTCATGGATGCGCTGCGCGATGCCAATGCATTGCTGGCGCACAAGCCGCTGTCCATCGAAACCGTGGACTCCAAAGTGTTGCTGCTGGCGATGAAAGACATCGTCTGGCACAGCGTCGCCGAGTATTTCCCGACGGATGCCGAGCGCCCGACGCTGGGTATCAACCTGGTTGAATTCAGCGGCGAAGACCTGTCGGAGGTGAACGCTCGCGTGGCGTCGTTCGTGACGCATTTGCAGGCCGATACGACGATCGAACGGCTGGGCCACACGCTGGCCGAAGGTGCTGAAGCGGTGACCCGTGTCTACACCATGCGTAAACGCTCCGTCGGTTTATTGGGCAACGTCGAAGGCGAGGTCCGCCCACAGCCGTTTGTTGAAGACACCGCCGTACCGCCTGAGAAACTGGCCGACTACATCACCGAGTTCCGCGCACTGCTCGACAGCCATGGCCTGGCCTACGGCATGTTCGGTCACGTCGATGCCGGCGTGTTGCATGTGCGTCCGGCGCTGGACATGAAAGACCCGAAGCAGGCCGCGCTGGTCAAGCCGATTTCCGATGCCGTGGCCGAGCTGACCCGGCGTTATGGCGGGCTGCTGTGGGGCGAGCATGGCAAGGGTTTGCGCTCGGAATACGTCCCCGATTTCTTTGGCGAACTGTATCCGGCGCTGCAATCGCTCAAGGGCGCGTTCGACCCGCACAATCAGCTCAACCCCGGCAAAATCTGCACCCCGCCGGATGCTGCCCAAGGCTTGCTCAAGGTCAACGAAGTGACGCTGCGCGGTGATCTGGATCGGCAAATCGATGAGCGCGTGTGGCAGAGCTTCGGCAGCGCCGTGCACTGCAACGGCAACGGCGCTTGCTACAACTATGACCCCAACGATGCGATGTGCCCGTCGTGGAAAGCCACCCGGGAACGCCAGCATTCGCCGAAGGGCAGGGCGTCTTTGATTCGTGAATGGTTGCGCCTGCAAGGGGCGGCCAACATTGATGTGTTGCAAGCGGCCCGTGGCAAATTGTCGTGGTTGAGCGGGTTGCCGGTGCGACTGCGCAATAACCTGGCGCGCTCGCGCGGCGAGGCGGATTTCTCCCATGAAGTGTACGACGCCATGGCAGGCTGCCTGGCCTGCAAATCCTGCGCGGGACAATGCCCGGTCAAGGTCAATGTCCCGGAATTCCGCTCGCGTTTTCTCGAGCTGTACCACGGTCGCTATCAACGCCCGATGCGCGATTATCTGATCGGCTCGCTGGAGTTCACCATTCCCTACATGGCGTACGCGCCGGGCCTGTACAACGCGGTGATGGGTTCGAAATGGGTGAGTCGTTTGCTGGAGCGACACGTCGGCATGCTCGACAGTCCGCTGATCCACCGCTTCGACCTGCAGAACACGTTGACCCGCTGCAAAGTCGCTGTCGCCAGCGTGCCCGCCCTGCGCGAACTGACTGCCGCACAACGTGAGCGAAGCGTGGTGTTGGTGCAGGACGCCTTCACCCGCTACTTTGAAACACCGCTGTTGGCGAGCTATATCCAGTTGGCGCATCAGTTGGGCTACCGCGTGTTTCTGGCGCCCTACAGTGCCAACGGCAAGCCTTTGCACGTGCAGGGGTTCGTCGGTGCATTCGCCAAAGCGGCGATCCGCAACGCCAATCAGCTCAAGGCCCTGGCCGACTGTGGCGTGCCGTTGGTCGGCCTCGACCCGGCGATGACGCTGGTCTATCGCCAGGAATATCAGAAAGTGCCGGGCCTCGACGGCTGCCCGAAAGTCTTGCTGCCCCAGGAATGGCTGGTTGATGTGTTGCCTGAAAGGTCCCGTCACGCTGATCAGACGTTCCGTTTGATGGCGCACTGCACCGAGAAGACCAACGTCCCGGCCAGCACCTCGCAATGGGAAACCGTGTTTGCCAGGCTTGGGCTGAAGCTGGTGACCGAGGCAACCGGCTGTTGCGGCATGTCGGGCACCTATGGCCACGAAGCGCGTAACCAAGAGACCTCACGGACTATTTTCGAGCAGTCATGGGCGGGCAAGCTGGACAAGGCGGGTGAAGCGCTGGCGACGGGGTATTCGTGCCGCAGCCAGGTCAAGCGCCTGGCCAGCAAGCAACTGCGTCACCCGCTGGAGGTGGTGTTGGAGCATGTGCTCGTTGAGTGAAGAGTAGGACGTCAGTCCGGAACGCCTGCCTGCTCTTCTTTCTCTGGAACAGCAGGCCAGGCACTG
The DNA here is from genome assembly GCF_019956155.1 of Pseudomonas sp. BF-RE-22. NCBI lineage: Bacteria > Pseudomonadati > Pseudomonadota > Gammaproteobacteria > Pseudomonadales > Pseudomonadaceae > Pseudomonas > Pseudomonas sp. BF-RE-22. Next base: position 63,808 of record NZ_JAHBDD010000003.1, read on the forward strand.
ATCACCGATTGCAGGAACTGCCCGGACAACTCCGGGTTGTCCAACGCCCTGGCAATCAACATCGCCCCGGCTATCGATGACAGGATGCGCAGCGATTCCTGGTATTTCTCCTCGTGACTTTCCCCCTCGACCAGCGCCATCAACGTTTCGATCAAACGCTCGACGCCTTTGGTGAAGGAGTTGCTGACGGTCCCGCCGGCGCGGGCAACGTCAGCGCCCAATGCCGGGATGGGGCAGCCTTCGGTCCAGTTATCCAGGTGCCCTTGCGTCAGGTAACCCTTGATGAGCTCGGGAATGGATTTGGCGTCCCGCCAGTCCTGGATATTGGACTCGAACGTGCGGGTGACGGCTTCTGAAGCCAACTGCTCCTTGCCGCCCGGAAACTGTCCGTAAAAGCCGCCATGGGTCAGGCCCACGGAACGGGACAGTTCACCAATGCCGATGCCGTCGATTCCCTTTTCCCGATACAGCCGGGACGCGGCCGTGAGGATCGCCTCTTTGTTCGCGGCGGCCTGGTCTTTCGTGACTTTCATGAGACTGCTCCTGTCGCCAGGTCGGCATCGCTTGGGAAAAGCTGTGCTGAGAGGCTAGTATTGATGATGCGCGTCATATAAAGTCGCTGCAATGGCTTTTCCGGTATCGACTCAAGTCTGGCGGATTCCCCGCCTGTGGCTCAAGTCAAAAATCTCTACGTGGACCTGCCCCATGAAACGTAATGATCTGCACAGTATCGATCTGAATCTGCTGGTGGTATTCGACACGCTGATTCAGGAACGAAACCTCACCCGTACCGCTGAGAAACTGTCGCTGGGCCAGCCCGCCATCAGCGCGGCGCTGGTGCGTTTGCGCAAGTTGTTCAATGACCCTTTGTTCGAGCGCATCGGTCGCCGGATGGTACCCACTCCACGGGCATTGAGTGCGGCGCAGACGCTGGGGCCGGCGCTGGATTGCGTGTGTTCGGCAATCGCTCACAGGGGGAGTTAACCGGGTCGACCCTTTTTTTTACTCTTAAACATGACGGCTATCATTAATGATGATAGCCAACTTCACTCCGTTCGATTCGTCGTGACCTCGCGCGAGGCCGAGAATCCGCAAAATCCCAAACCGTCTGGCGGACACCCCCCATGGAACAGTCACTCAAACCTTTGCGTTATCCCTTGGCTGCGTTGGCGCTGCTGATGCTTGCCGCGTGTGAACGTACACCCAGCGCCGCACAGGCTCCGGGGGCGCCGCACGTCACCGTCGCCAAAGTGCTCGAGCAGCCCATTACCGAGTGGGATGAAGTCACCGCTCGCCTGGAAGCACCGGAAACCGTCGAGGTTCGTCCACGGGTGTCGGGCCAGATCGAACGTGTTGCCTTTACCGATGGCGCGCTGGTGAAGAAGGGCGACTTGCTGTTCCAGATTGATCCACGGCCGTTCGAACATGAGGTGCATCGCATCGAGGCGCAGCTGCAACAGGCACGCGCCACCCTGGTCCGCACCGGCAACGAAGCGCAGCGCGGCCAACGTCTATTGAGCAGCAACGCAATCTCCGCCGAGCTCGCCGACACCCGCACGACGACTGCGCAAGAAGCCCGGGCCGGTGTCGATGCCATTCAGGCGCAGCTGGATCTGGCGCGTTTGAACCTCAGTTTCACCCGCGTTACCGCGCCGATCACCGGCCGCGTCAGCCGTGCGGAAATCACCGCCGGCAACATCGTGACCGCCGACACTACAGCGCTGACCAGCGTGGTCTCCACGGACAAGGTCTACGCCTATTTCGATGCGGACGAGCGCATGTTCCTCAAGTACAGCCTGCTTTCCCGCCAGGGCCAGCGCGGTCAAGCCACGCCGGTGTACATGGGCCTGTCGAACGAGGAGGGCAACAGCCACCTCGGGCAGATGAACTTCGTCGACAACCAGGTCAATCCGAAAACCGGCACCATCCGTGGTCGCGCGGTGTTCGACAACACGGACGGCCAGTACACCCCCGGCCTGTATGCCCGGTTGAAACTGGTGGGCAGCGCCGCCTATCCCGGCCTGTTGATCAAGGACGAAGCGGTGGGCACCGACCTCGGCAAAAAATTCGTGCTGGTGGTCGATCAGGACAACAAAGCCGTGTATCGCAGCGTCGATCTGGGGCCGAAGCTTGAAGGCTTGCGCATCGTGCGCAGCGGCTTGCAGAAAGACGATCGCATCGTCATCAACGGCTTGCAGCGCGTGCGGCCCGGTGCAGTGATCGACCCGCAGGATGCGCCGATGGCCAGCCCGGAAACCGTCGCCACACTGGCTCGCCAACGTCAGGCCATCGAAGCCTCCAATCAGCCGGCTGCCGCTAAATCACCTGCCCTGGTGAAAGCGGATTCTGCCGCTGCACCTCGCGGATAAGGAGCACCGACATGAAGTTCTCCCAGTTCTTTATCACTCGGCCGATCTTCGCGGCGGTGCTGTCGCTGCTGATCCTGATCGCCGGCGCGATCTCGCTGTTCCAGTTGCCGATCAGTGAATATCCGGAAGTGGTTCCACCGACCGTTGTCGTTCACGCCAACTACCCGGGCGCCAACCCGAAAGTCATCGGCGAAACCGTGGCAGCCCCTTTGGAGCAAGCCATCACTGGTGTCGAGAACATGCTGTACATGTCCTCGCAATCCACGGCTGATGGCCGGCTTACCCTGACCGTGACTTTCGCGTTGGGCACCGATCTGGACAACGCCCAGGTGCAGGTCCAGAACCGCGTGACCCGTACCGAGCCCAAGCTGCCCGAGGAAGTGACGCGTATCGGTATCACCGTCGACAAGGCATCGCCCGAGCTGACGTTGCTGGTGCACTTGGTGTCGCCGGACAAACGCTACGACATGCTCTACCTGTCCAACTACGCGATCCTCAACGTCAAGGACGAGCTGTCGCGTCTGGAAGGGATCGGCGATGTGAAGATGTTCGGCATCGGCGATTACTCGCTGCGTATCTGGCTCGATCCGGACAAAACCGCCTCGCGCAATCTGACTGCCACTGATGTGGTCACTGCGGTGCGTGAACAGAACCGTCAAGTCGCCGCCGGCCAACTGGGTTCGCCACCTGCGCCGAATGCCACCAGCTTCCAGATGTCGATCAACTCCCAAGGGCGGTTGGTCAGCGAAGAAGAGTTTGAAAACGTGATCGTGCGCAGTGGCCCGAACGGCGAAATCACGCGCCTGAAGGACATTGCCCGGATCGAACTGGGTTCCAACCAGTACGCCTTGCGCGCCTTGCTCAACAACCAGGAAGCGGTGGCGATGCCGATCTTCCAGCGGCCAGGTTCCAACGCCATCGACGTCTCCGATCAGGTGCGGGCGAAGATGGCCGAGCTGAAGAAAAATTTCCCCGAAGGCATGGATTACGAGATCGTCTACGACCCGACAATTTTCGTCCGCAGCTCGATTGAGGCGGTGGTGCACACGCTGTTTGAAGCACTGATTCTCGTGGTGCTGGTCGTCATCCTGTTCCTGCAAACCTGGCGTGCTTCGATCATTCCATTGGTGGCCGTGCCCGTGTCGCTGATCGGTACGTTTGCCGTGATGCACCTACTCGGATTTTCGCTCAACGCGCTATCGCTGTTCGGCCTGGTACTCGCCATCGGGATCGTGGTCGACGATGCCATTGTGGTGGTGGAGAACGTCGAGCGAAACATTGAATCCGGACTGGAACCGGTCGAAGCGACCAAGAAAGCCATGGGCGAAGTGACCGGGCCGATCATCGCCACGGCGCTGGTGCTGTGCGCGGTGTTCGTGCCTGCGGCTTTCATCTCGGGTCTTACGGGACAGTTCTACAAACAGTTCGCGTTGACCATCGCGATTTCCACGGTGATCTCGGCGTTCAACTCCCTGACCTTGTCGCCGGCGTTGGCGGCGGTGTTGCTCAAGGCCCATGGCGCACCGAAAGACCGGTTCTCCAGAGTGCTGGATCGTTTGCTCGGTGGCTGGCTGTTCAAACCGTTCAACCGCTTCTTTGAAAAGGCCAGTCACGGCTACATGGTTGCCGTGGCCAAAGTCATTCGTGGCAGCAGCGTGGCGTTGTTGGTGTACGCCGGTCTGATCGCCATGACCTGGATGGGTTTCAGCACCACGCCGACCGGCTTCGTGCCGACCCAGGACAAAAAGTACCTGGTGACCTTCGCGCAACTGCCGGATGCCGCAAGTCTCGATCGCACCGAATCGGTGATCCGTCGCATGAGCACCATCGCCATGAACGAGCCGGGTTTCGACAGTGCCGTGGCATTCCCGGGCCTTTCAATCAACGGCTTCACCAACAGCCCGAACGCCGGTATTGCGTTCATCGGCTTGAGTTCGTTTGAAGAGCGTAAAGACCCGAGCCTGTCTGCCAAGGCGATTTCTGCCTCGCTCAACGGCAAGTTCGGCGGCATTCAGGACGCCTACATCGCCGTGTTCCCGCCACCTCCGGTACAAGGCTTGGGCACCATCGGTGGCTTCCGTCTGCAGATCGAAGACCGTGGCAACCTGGGCTACGACGAGCTGTACAAAGAGACGATGAATATCATCGCCAAGAGCCGTAGCACGCCGGAGCTGGCCAACCTGTTCACCAGTTACACCGTCAACGTGCCGCAGGTCGAAGCCGCCATTGAGCGGGAAAAAGCCAAGACTCACGGGGTGAAGATCAACGATATTTTCGACACCTTGCAGGTCTACCTGGGCTCGCTGTACGCCAACGACTTCAACCGTTTTGGCCGGACCTATCAGGTCAACGTGCAGGCTGAGCAACAGTTCCGCCAGGAGCCTGAACAGATCGGTCAGTTGAAGGTGCGCAATGATCGCGGCGAGATGATTCCGCTGGCCACGTTCGTCAAGGTCAGCCCGACGTCAGGCCCTGACCGGGTCTCGCACTACAACGGCTTCCTCACCGCAGAAATCAACGGCAGTGCAGCCCCCGGCTACAGCTCCGGACAGGCACAAGCCGCGATTGAAAAGTTGCTCAAGGAAGAATTGCCCAACGGCATGACGTACGAGTGGACTGACCTGACCTACCAGCAGATTTTGTCGGGCAACACGGCGTTGCTGGTGTTCCCGCTCTGCGTGCTGTTGGCGTTCCTGGTGCTGGCGGCGCTGTATGAAAGCTGGAGCCTGCCATTGGCGGTGATTCTGATTGTGCCGATGACCCTGCTGTCGGCGATTGCCGGGGTGATCATTTCCAAGGGCGACAACAACATCTTCACCCAGATCGGCCTGATCGTGCTGGTCGGCCTGGCCTGCAAGAACGCGATCCTGATCGTCGAGTTCGCCAAGGATAAACAGGACCAGGGCATGTCGCCGCTGGATGCAGTGCTGGACGCTTGCCGCATGCGTCTGCGGCCGATTCTGATGACGTCCTTCGCGTTCATCATGGGGGTGATTCCGCTGGTGACGTCCACGGGTGCCGGCTCGGAAATGCGCCGTGCGATGGGCGTCGCGGTGTTCTCCGGAATGCTCGGCGTGACCTTCTTCGGGTTGCTGCTGACGCCGGTGTTCTTCGTGCTGATTCGTCGCTACATCGAGCGCAAGAACGCGCGCAAGGTCACCAAGGTTCATCAGGCAAACGCACTCAATCAGGAGGCACATTCATGAACACCTTGAAGCTTTTTTTACCCAGCCTTCTGGTCGTCGCGCTCGGCGCCTGCACGGTAGGCCCGGACTACAAAACGCCTGACACCGCGCCTGCCAACGTCGTGTCTGCCCAAGGCAGTGCCTACGATCAATCGCGATTTGAAACGGTGTGGTGGCAACAGTTTGATGACCCCACGCTCAATCAGTTGGTGAGCAAATCCCTGGAAGGCAACCGCGACTTGCGCGTCGCGTTTGCCCGCTGGAAAGCCGCCCGGGCGATTCGTGATGACGTCAGCAATGACAATCTGCCGGTCGTCACCAGCCGCGTCAGCAGCCAGCAGGGCAAGTCGCAAGTGCCTGGCCTGACCGAAAGCCGCGTCAATATCGAGCGCTACGACCTGGGCCTCGACATGGCTTGGGAAGTCGATCTGTTCGGCCGGATCCAGCGTCAACTGGAATCCAGCAGCGCCCAGGAAGACGCTGCCGCCGCAGACTTGTATCAGCTTCGCGTGACAATGATCGCCGAGCTGGTGGATGCCTACGGCCAATTGCGCGGCGCGCAATTGCGGGAAAAAATTGCCCTGGCCAACCTGAAGAATCAGCAGGATTCGCGCAGCGTGACGGTCAGCCTGCGCGATGCCGGCGTGGGCAATGAGCTCGACGTGGTGCGCGCCGACGCACGTTTGGCGGCTGTCGAGGCGACGGTTCCGCAACTGCAAGCGGAACAGGTACGGCAGAAAAACCGCATCGCCACGCTGTTGGGTGAACGCCCGGATACGTTGAGCGTGTCGTTGAGCCCGGCGCAGTTGCCCGCCATCGCCAAAGCGTTGCCGATCGGTGATCCCGCCGAGCTGCTGCGCCGGCGTCCCGATGTGCTCGCCGCCGAGCGCAGACTGGCGTCCTCCACGGCGGAAATCGGCGTGGCCACCGCCGACCTGTTCCCGAGAGTGAGCTTGAGCGGCTTCCTCGGTTTCACCGCTGGCCGTGGATCGCAGATTGGTTCCAGTGCCGCCAGAGCCTGGGGATTGGGACCGAGCATTACCTGGGCAGCCTTTGACCTGGGCAGTGTGCGAGCGCGCATCCGGGGTGCCGACGCGAATGCCGAAGGCGCCTTGGCCACCTACGAACAGCAAGTGCTGCTGGCGCTGGAAGAGTCGGAAAACGCCTTCAGCGACTACGGCAAACGCCAGCAGCGGCTGCTGTCGTTGATCCGGCAAAGCGAGTCCAGCCGAGCGGCTGCAGACCTGGCGGCGATCCAGTACAAGGAAGGCACGGTGGATTATCTGGTGTTGCTGGACGCGCAGCGTGAACGCTTGAACGCCGAAGATGCGCAGGCGTTGGGTGAGATTGATCAGTACCGGGGGATCGTCGCGATCTATAAGGCGTTGGGAGGAGGGTGGGACAGTGGCGACAAAAAAGTGGTAGCCACGAACTGATGCCGGCGTGAAATCTGTCGCCCTACGCTGACGGTGTGGGGCGGCCGGTCGGATATTTCGGATGCATCACCATCCTTTCACGCCACTCATATCGGGCAACTTGTGCGCAATGCCCTTGTGGCAGTCGATGCAAGTGGCCTCGCCCTTGGCCAATGCGGTGGAGTGCATGGCCGCAGCGCGTTTGCCCTGGCGGGTAAAGTCCATGAACTCAAAGTTGTGGCAATTGCGACATTCGCGCGAGTCGTTGGCCTTGAGCCTGGCCCATTCATGTTCCGCCAGTTCACGGCGCAAGGTGAGGAATTTGTCGCGAGTGTCGATGGTGCCGAACAGCTTGCCCCAGACTTCCTTCGATGCCTGCATCTTGCGCGCGATCTTGTGCGTCCACTCATGGGGAACGTGGCAGTCCGGGCAACTGGCGCGCACACCGGAACGGTTGGTGTAGTGAATGGTGTCCTGCAACTCGACATAGACGTTGTCGCGCATCTCGTGGCAGGAAATGCAGAACTTCTCGGTGTTGGTCAGCTCCAGCGCTGTGTTGAAACCGCCCCAGAAAATGATCCCGGCGATAAAGCCGCCCAGTGTCAGAAACCCCAGGCTGAAGTAAACGCTGGGTCGACAGAGGATGCCCCAATAATCCTTAAGCAGGGCGAACAGTGCTTTCATGGCGCCTCCTCAAGGTTTCTGCGCGGCGTTGGCATCGTCTTGCAGGATTTTGTCGATGGTTTCAAAGGTGTTGCCCACCAGCGGCAGTACCTCTTTTTGCGGCACGTGGCACTGAGTACAGAAGTAGCGCCGGGGCGAGACCGCCGCCAGCGCCTGACCGTCGCGGTCCATGTAGTGGGTGATGCTGATCATCGTCGCCTGGGTGCGCGCGCTATTGGCCCGGCTGTGGCACGTCAGGCATTTGTTGCCGTTCTTGTCGATCTGGTACCCGCGAATGCTGTGGGGAATGGTCGGCGGCTGGTCAGGATAGTTGCGCTCGCGCTTCAGGTCCTTGTTTTCATCGTTGGCAATCGGTGGCGCGGGCATGCTCCGGGTGAGGGTACCGCCGGGGCGGCGACCGTCTGGGCCGGGCGCGTCCAGCGGGTAATCGACCTCGGCGGCGAGCACCATGCCCATTGCGGCAAGCAGTACCAGGGGCAGGATTCGAAAAGTCATGACGGTTCTCCTCAAGCCGCGCTGATCAACTCGATGCGGATGGCGCATTTCTTGTAGTCGGTCTGCTTGGAGATCGGGTCGGTGGCGTCGAGCGTGACCTTGTTGATCAACTTGTTGGCATCGAAAAACGGTACGAACACCAGGCCGCGGGGTGGTTTGTTGCGCCCGCGGGTTTCGATGCGCGCGCGGATTTCACCGCGGCGGCTGATCAGCTTCACTTCACTGCCACGCCGTGCCTTCAAGGCCTTGGCGTCCTCCGGATGCATGTACACCAGGGCGTCCGGCACCGCTCTGTACAACTCCTCGACTCGCTGGGTCATGCTGCCCGTATGCCAGTGTTCGAGGACACGGCCGGTGCTTAGCCAGAACGGGTAGTCAGCATCCGGGATTTCGGCCGGTGGCTCGTAGGGCAGGGCGAAGATGATCGCCTTCTTGTCCGGGTAGCCATAGAACTGCACTTCGCTGCCGGCCTCCACGTAAGGATCAAGGCCCTCGCGATAACGCCAGCGGGTCTCCTTGCCGTCGACCACCGGCCAGCGCAGGCCACGTTCGCTGTGGTAAAGGTCGAAGGGTGCCAGGTCATGGCCGTGGCCACGACCGAACCGGGCGTACTCTTCGAACAAGCCTTTTTGCGCATAGAAACCAAAGGCCTTGGCTTCGTCGTTCTTGAAGCCGGCCTCGATTTGCTCGACGGGAAACTGGTCGACCTGACCGTTCCTGAATAGAACCTCGAACAGGGTTTTGCCTTTGTATTGCGGCGATTTGGCCAGTAACTCGGCGGGCCAGGTTTCGTCGGTGGTGAAGCGTTTGGAAAACTCCATCAGCTGCCACAAGTCCGATTTGGCGTCTCCCGGTGCGCTGACCAATTGATGCCAGAACTGCGTGCGACGTTCGGCATTGCCAAAGGCACCTTCCTTTTCCACCCACATGGCACTGGGCAAGATCAGGTCGGCGGCCTGGGCGGAAACGGTGGGGTAAACGTCCGAGACGATGACGAAGTTTTCCGGGTTGCGCCAACCCGGCAAGACTTCCTGCATGATGTTCGGCCCGGCGTGCATGTTGTTGCTGGCCTGGGTCCAATACACGTTGAGGACGCCGTCCTTGAGCATGCGGCTCTGTTGCACCGCGTGAAAACCGACCTTCTCCTGAATGGTGCCGGCCGGCAGTTTCCAGATCTGTTCTGCGGTGGCGCGGTGCTTGGGGTTGGTCACTACCATGTCGGCGGGCAAGCGGTGGGAGAAGGTGCCGACCTCCCGCGCAGTGCCACAGGCTGACGGCTGGCCGGTCAACGAGAATGGGCTGTTGCCCGGCTCGCTGATCTTGCCGGTGAGCAGGTGGATGTTATAGATCAGGTTGTTGGCCCACACCCCGCGTGTGTGTTGGTTGAAACCCATGGTCCAGAACGACACTACCTTGCGTTCGGGGTCCGCATAAAGTTCAGCCAGGGCCTTGAGGTGTTCCGGGGCCACGCCGGACTCTTTCGCGGTACGTTCCAGGGTGTAGGGTTTGACGAACGCGGCGAACTGCTCGAAGGACATGTCGGTCCAGGTATTGGCCTTGTCGGCATTCTTCGCCTGTTTTTCCCGTGGGTCGTCGGGACGCAAGCCGTAGCCGATGTCATCGGCGCCTTTGGCGAAGCGCGTGTGCTTGCTGATGAAATCCTTATCGACCTTACCGTTTTCAATGATGTGGTTGGCAATGTAATTGAGGATCAGCAGGTCGGATTGCGGCGTGAATACCATGGGAATATCGGCCAGTTCGAAGCTGCGATGTTCGAAGGTCGACAGCACCGCGACTTTCACATGCGGCTGGCTCAGGCGCCGGTCGGTGACCCGGCTCCATAGAATCGGGTGCATCTCAGCCATGTTCGAGCCCCACAGCACAAAGGCGTCGGTGGCTTCGATGTCGTCGTAGCAGCCCATCGGTTCATCCGCGCCAAAAGTGCGCATGAAACCCATCACCGCCGAGGCCATGCAATGGCGGGCGTTGGGGTCGATGTTGTTGCTGCGAAAACCGGCTTTCATCAATTTGTTGGCCGCGTAACCTTCCCAAACCGTCCATTGCCCGGAACCGAACATGCCGATCGATTCCGGGCCTTTGCTCTTCAGGGCTTGCTTGAACTTTTCTTCCATGATGTCGAAGGCCTGGTCCCAGCTGATCGGCTGGAATTCGCCCTGTTTGTCGAACTGGCCGTTGGTCATGCGCAGCAGAGGCTGGGTCAGGCGGTCCACGCCGTACATGATTTTGGAGAGAAAATAGCCCTTCACGCAGTTGAGTCCGCGATTGACCTCGGCCTTGACGTCGCCATGGGTGGCGACCACCCGGTTGTCGCGGGTCGCGACCATCACGCTGCACCCGGTGCCGCAGAAACGGCAGGGCGCCTTGTTCCAGTCCAGGGTGACCATGTCCGCTTCGGTAATCAGGTTACTGGCGGACGTGGCAATCGGCAGGCCAGCGGCGGCGGCTGCGATGGCCGCGGCCTGGGCCTTGACGAACTCTCGGCGGGACATGCTCATTCGGTGTCTCCTGTGGGCTCTAGGAGTTCGTGATAGATCAACGCGGCGTTGAGCACACCCGGCAGATTGTTGATTTGCTCGATACGTTGCAGGATCTGATTTTCGTGGCTGGCCTCAAGCACGACCACCAGTTTTCCGGCGGCACTTTCGTGATGTAATTCCAGGCCGTCCAATAGACGCAAGTTGGCTTTGACGGCGTCGAATAGTTCAGGTCGGGCAAGTACCACCAGGCTGGCTATATGCAGAGTTTCGTCCATGCGCTGACTCCAACAGGCTCTGAAAGAGAACTATCAGTTAGGTGGCCCGGGCGGGCCGTAGAGCATTTGGAAAAACCAGATGAGGAAGCCATAGCCGCCCACTATCGCGACCGACAGCAGCGGAAAAAGGCAGACGACAAGAAAGACAAACAGCCGGGCTTCTTTGCGACGCTGCGGTTTTTGTTCTTCAGCCAACGACATGAGAATCTCCTGCCGAAACTTGCGTTGATACTAGATCAGTAGTTTAGGGGAGGACTTCTGCCCTGAGTTTTTCTCGACCAATGGTTAACCTCTATGCACCGGTGCAAGCCTCGGAAACGCTAGTACGAGCGGGACATGTTTGGAGATGGATGCGATCTCTTCCCTGTCGATGCATTCGGCTATCGGTTCAGCAGAGGTGCCAGCAGTGCACACATGCTGCGCCAGTGCGAACCCTTCCAGTAAATCCGTTGGCAGGCATCGCAACGCAGGAAGTGCGAATAGAGGGCGCCAACGCGTGGCGGCACCTGCGACCGGGCCAGTTCCGGGCTGATCTCGTGCAGCGGCAGGTTGCAATGAAGGCACAGGCTGAATGGCCGCGCGCTACGCGCCAGGTCGAGGCGCTCGTACAATTCGCGCAGCTGCAGCGACGGTTTCAGGGCATGCACGTAACAGCCATGGCTGATGATCCGCCGCTTGAGCAGTTCGCGGTCACGGGTCAGCACGATACGTCCTTGCTGCGCAGCGATCTCAGCAATCTCGCCATCCTCGAAGCGATTATCGTAGAGAGTGTCGAAGCCGCTCATGCGCAGCAGGTTGGCCAGCCCGCCCAGGTGCGCATCAGCGACGAAGCGCAGCACCCGTAAAGGTTGAGCCCGAACCTTTAACAGCGGGCTGATGTCCAGCGTTTCGAACTTGGGATACACCGCCAACCGGTCATCATCGAAGATCACCCGCTCGAAACCCACCGACTCGCCGTTGAGCAACACCAGTTCGACCTCCGTGTGCGGTATCCCGAGCGCCTCGATCATGTGCTTGACCGTCGCCCCTCGCGCGCACTTGCAGGTGAATGACTGCCGCCGCCGTTCGGCCGGCAGGAAATCGTTGAGCTCCTCGTAGAAGCGGAAGGTTGCACTGGCCATGATGAACAGTATGGCAGGGCTGCAGGATGAGCGAGTCTGGTCCGGACATCTTCTGCGGCGGGGGCCTGACTACGAACGTGTTGGAATTGCTCAGGGATAGGTTTGATGCCGATTTGTTCAGGGGCTTCCAGGCCGCCAGGATAAAAAACAGTGGGCCAAATGTATCGCTGTGTATCCAGACCCGCTGTAAAGATGCTGGCGTACAAATGCCCCTCGATCCGGATACATCCGGGATACACGGTTGCAGTCAAATAGCCTGGCCTTAGCGAGAAAGCAAACGCACCTCGCACCACGGCTTATCGCCCTGGTGGCATGACCCTGAGCGGCCTTACCGCACACAGTATCCGGAGAAATAACCATGTCCCGTCTTTCGAACAAATCCCGTATTGGCCTGATCGCTGTTTCACTGGTCGGCTGCATGAACCTCGCTTCGTCCGCCTTCGCCGCTGACGCACTGCCTCAAGGCTACCAACTCGCCGCGGCGGAAAAGACCAGTGAAGGCAAGTGTGGCGAAGGCAAGTGCGGCGCCAGCGAAACCGGCGCCAAGGTCACCAAGGCCGGTGAAGGCAAGTGCGGTGAAGGCAAATGCGGCGACGCTTCCTTCGCCCGTACCGACACCGACCACGACGGCCGAGTTTCCCTGAAAGAATTGCTGACCGTGGCCCCAAAGGGTGCTGAAGAGTTCAAGGCGATGGACACCAACAACGACGGTTTCCTTTCCGAAGGCGAGGTCTACAAATTCCGCACCAACCAGTTCACCTCCAACGGCAAGAAAGTGCCAACCGAGCTGTTCACCAAAATGAGCAAAGCGCAGGGCTGATAGTGGGGACTGCCGACTACAACAACACCGGTGTGGCGAGATAGGGTTTTCTCTATCTCGCCACATCGGTGTTTTATTCGTTGCGATCTATAAAGCGTTGGGGAGCTTCAAATCGACCGCTGATTCACCCGCCGGGTCAGTTCCTCCGCTGACTCCTTGCGTTCGGAGTAACGGTCAACCAGGTCCGGGCGCTCGCGCAGCAACAGGGTGAACTTCACCAGCTCCTCCATGACGTCCACCACCCGGTCATAAAGCGCGGACGGTTTCATACGGTTGTCTTCGTCGAATTCCAGATAAGCCTTCGGCACGGAAGACTGGTTGGGGATGGTGAACATCCGCATCCAGCGCCCCAGCACGCGCAGTTGATTCACCACGTTAAACGACTGAGAGCCACCACTGACTTGCATGACCGCGAGGGTTTTGCCCTGGGTCGGGCGAATGGCGCCGAGCGCGAGCGGCACCCAGTCTATCTGCGCCTTGAACACGGCCGACATCGAGCCGTGACGCTCGGGTGAACACCAGACCTGTCCTTCGGACCATTGCATCAGTTCGAGCAGTTCCTGGACTTTCGGGTGATCGGTCGGTGCATCGTCCGGCAGAGGAAGGCCGGATGGATTGAAGATCCGCGTATCTGCACCGAAATGTTCGAGCAATCGGGCGGCTTCCTCGATCAGCAGACGACTGAATGAGCGCGGTCGGGTCGATCCGTACAACAGCAGGATTCGCGGCTTGTGCGGGGTGTCGTCACCGGCAATGGATTGAATCAGGGAGGCGTCGAGATTGGGCAGTTCGTGGGACATGAGGGCTCCGGTTACAGGGTGCTGATGCGATCGAGTTCGCGCTTTAAGGCATCCCGGTCAAGTTCGCCGAAGGGCAGGGCAAGGAAGGCCCGGCAGCGTGTTTCGATGCGGGCCAGGGTCGAGTGGAAGGCCGCGGTCACGAGCGCTTCGTCGCCCTTCACCTCGGATGGATCTTCCAATCCCCAATGGGCCTTCAGCGCCGGCCCGAAGTAAACCGGGCACGCCTCGCCGGCAGCCTTGTCGCAGACGGTGATGACAATGTCCGGTGGGTTGGCTTCGAAGGCGTCGTTGCCTTTACTGCTCAACCCGTCAATCGCGATGCCGGCTTCTTGCAGCGTCACAAGACTGCGCGGCAGAACCTGGCCCTTGGGGAAGCTGCCGGCACTGACTGCCTGAAAACCTTGCGGCGCGAGATGATTGAACATCGCTTCGGAGAGGATGCTGCGGCAGCTATTGGCGGTGCACATGAACAAAACGCGCATGGTGACTTCTCTGTGTACATATGGTTAATCGAATATACGGTTTTCCATATGGGCAGGTCAAATGCTGTCTGATTGTCAATTCATTGCCTGGCATGGGGCGTTGCAGGAGTGCGGTCTTTGAGAACGAGGCCGCTGCAGAGTCCGTAGGGCTGACTCATTCGCCCAAATCATTACTACCTTTGCAGGCGGATCGATCAGATCCATCAGCAATCCTTCCTCATTGCCATAACGTGCATTTGAATTAACGCCCAAACCGACTAATATACGTTCCATATCCATTTCATATAGTGAAACTGATGGGCATCGTAAAAATTTCTGAAGACATGCATGAGCATCTGCGCGTCGCGAGCGATGCGTTGAGTCGCTCGATAAACGCTCAGGCCGAGCACTGGATGCGTATCGGGATGCTTGCCGAATTACACCCCGACCTGGATCACAGCGACATTTGCCGCATGCTGATTCGTGCAGAACTGCAAGGCGGTCTTGATTTGAAGAAACTCTGCGCCCTCGAAGAAAGTTCGCAAGGCCCACAGGTTCATGCAGCCATCGGAGCCAGGAAATGAGGGCGAACGTGCGCATCAATACCCAGGCAGACATCGCCTGCTCACGTGCCGCTGCAACGCTGGCGGCCGAGGTGCTGGCCATGATTGCGCCTTATGTGAAAGCGGGTGTCACCACCGACGAGCTCGATCAGCGCTGTCACGACTACATCGTCAATGTGCAAAAGGCCATTGCGGGGAATATCGGGTATCTCGGCTACCCGAAAACCGTGCTGACGTCCGTCAACCAGGTGGTCTGCCATGGCCTGCCTTCGGCCACGGTCCTGAAGGATGGCGACATTGTGAATATCGACGTCGCTGTCAAAAAGGACGGTTGGTATGGCGACACCAGTCGAATGTATTTCGTGGGTGAACCCAGTCCGCAGGCTCGGCATTTGGTCAAGACCACCTACGAAGCGCTGTGCGCCGGTATTCGAGTCGTTCGCCCCGGCGCCACACTGGGCGATATCGGTTATGCCATTCAGTCGGTCGCCGAAAGGGATGGATTCAGTGTTGTGCGCGAATACTGTGGTCACGGTATTGGCAAGGTCTATCACGACGAACCGCAGATCCTCCATTACGGCTATCCCGGCCAGGGATTGCAGTTGAAAGCGGGCATGATTTTCACCATTGAGCCGATGCTGAATGCGGGTAAGCGTCATGTGAAAACCCTGGCGGACGGCTGGACCGTTGTCACCAAGGATCACTCCCTTTCGGCCCAGTGGGAGCACATGGTGGCGGTCACTGACGATGGCTTTGAGGTTCTATCTGCCTGGCCTGACAGCGTCGAAGAGTTCCCGGCTATCCGATAACCCGGCCCTGGACGGGCCTTTGACAATTACGCAGTTGCGCCGGATTCACGCCATGGCCTCACGGGTTAAATCAATCAGTCCCTGTTGGCCATTGCGATAGCTGGCGGAGCGGAAGAGGCCGTAATGTCCCAAGTCAGCAGTATCTGGGTGATGGCCGCATCAATTACCTCATGCGACGTGTTATCCCGAGCGAGGATGGAAATACCCTGCAGGAAACTGTCGAACACCGTAGCCATCGCGGGCGCGTGAACATTGCCCGGCAATTGACCTGTACTGATACCCCGCTCGACACACGCCAAAATCCCCGCACGAGTGCGGGTGCGTGAATGGGTCAATGCATCGACCACCCGCGCACTCTCCGGGCTGGGCGCGCTCATCACGCCGAGGGCCACCATGCAGCCTTTGGGATGACCTTCTTCGCATTGCATGCGCGCCGATTGGCGCAGCGCGGTTTCGATAGCCTGGCGTGGAGGCAGGCTCCCGTCCCACAGGCATTCGGTGACTTGAGCGAAAGTCGCCAGATAACGCTGCACACACTCGTCAAACAACGCTTCCTTGGAACCGAATGCCGCGTAAAAACTCGGTGCGGAAATTCCGCCGCCCAATCCGGCTTTCAACTGAGCGAGGGAGGTCGCGTCGTAGCCGTGTTGCCAAAACAGGTGCATGGCCTGTTCCACGGCTTGGTCGCGGTCAAAGGTTCGGGGGCGGCCCATTTGCGCCATTTCAAGGCTCCTGAGGATTACGAGATAAATACTAGTCGATACATAAGTCGTTGACAACGAGTGCTGGCAGCCTTCAACATTTGTATCGATCAGTATTTAAGTCGAAAATCCTCACTCAAGGAATCTACCGTGACACCCTCAATTACCTTATCGGTGGCGCCCGAGCGCCTACCCATTGGCGCCTTGCTTGCACTGGCCATGACCGGCTTCATCTGCATCGTCACCGAAACATTGCCCGCCGGCCTATTGCCCCTGATCAGCGAAGGACTGGCGATTTCCCCCTCCATGGCCGGGCAGATGGTCACCGCTTACGCGCTGGGTTCGGTTCTGGCGGTGATCCCCATGACCATCGCCACCCGTGGATGGCGCCGCCGTAATGTACTGCTGCTGACCATCGTCGGTTTCCTGCTGTTCAACTCCATCACCGCGCTGTCATCCCACTACGGAGCGACCCTGGTGGCGCGCTTCTTCGCCGGCGTCGCGGCGGGGCTGGCCTGGAGCCTGTTGGCCGGTTACGCCCGACGCATGGTCGCGCCCCATCAACAGGGCAAGGCGCTGGCGCTGGCCATGGTCGGCACACCGATTGCCCTGTCCCTGGGGGTACCCCTCGGCACCTGGCTGGGCGGCCTCGTGGGTTGGCGCACGACCTTCGGCATCATGTCGGCCCTGACCCTGGTGCTGATTGCCTGGGTGCTGGTGAAAGTCCCGGACTACCCCTCCCAAGCCGAGCACCAGCGCCTGTCGCTGCGCACCGTTCTGACCACTCCGGGCGTGCGCCCCGTGCTGGCGGTGGTGATCTGCTGGATGCTGGCCCACAACATTCTCTACACCTACATCGCACCGTTCGTGGTGCCGGCGGGGTTGGGGGATCGGGTGGATTTAGTATTGTTGGTGTTTGGTACTGCGGCGTTGGCGGGGATCTGGCTGACTGCCAAATTGGTTGAGCCGTTGTTGCGCAAGACAGTGTTGGTGAGCCTGGCGACGTTTGCGGCGGTTTGCGTTGTGCTTGGATTTTTGGGGAGCGTGCCTGAAGTGATCTACATCGGCGTGGCGGTTTGGGGGTTGAGCTTCGGCGGGGCGGCGACGTTGTTGCAAACGGCGCTGGCAGACGCGGCGGGAGATGGGGCCGATGTGGCGTTGTCGCTGAATGTGGTGGCCTGGAACAGTGCGATTGCGGGGAGTGGGGTAGTGGGCGGCGTGTTGCTGGATAGATGGGGCATCGCCTCTTTTCCCTGGGCAATGATGGTGTTGGTGGGAGTGGGGTTTGCGATTGTCTGGGGGGCACGGGCTCACGGCTTCAAATCGGGGCCGCGTGCGGCTGGCCGGCCTGCGGTTGCGGGGCACTGAACTACAAAAAAGGCGTTGGCGGGGGGCTTTAATTCGAGAGTTGTCCCGTCCTGAATAAGGTTTACACCTTCTGATCTGTTTTCAGGAGGACGGGATACATCTCCGCTGCTGAGGGCTTGGCAAAAACCTATTGAGGCAGATGACGGGAGCGCTGTGGTCAACTTCCGAATCCCGAGACCAGATTTCAGGCAAACGCCTCTTCGATAAATGCTTCCAGCGCCCTGTCTTCCAATATCTCGATGGAGAAGTGCCCGAAGCGTTTGGGCAACCAGATGATGCGGGCCCCGGACGGGGATTGCAGGTTCGCGCGGGCCAGTGGTTTGCCGTTTTCGTCTTCTGGCTGAACACCCGTGGCGATCAATTCGTCATAGGCCTTCTCGATGTCCGGCGTGGAGTAGCAGTGGCGATAAATCATGCCTTCACCCGATGAATCCAGGAGTTCTTTCAGGTTCCCCGCCAACGGTTGCACCAGCATGAAACGCTCCTGACCAATCAACGCAATCGCGTAGCGCACGTGCAGGCCACCGCGTTCCCAGACGAGCGTTTTAGAGATCCTGGCCTTCAGTGTCTGTGCGTAGTAAGCACAGGCTTCTTCGAGATTCGTGACCAGTACATCGACGTGACTGAACTTCAGTTCCATTGCATTTCTCCTGTCAAACCGGCGTCCATGATAACGACGTCACCCTCAGGATCAGAAGGGGTTTCATGGGGTTGTTTGCGAACCGAACAGCGTCGCTGAGTTGGGGTCGTGGCGCAGGCTTGCCGAGAGCGGCAACGCATTGCCCTCGACGTTTGCGGCAAGCAAGCACTTCATCCCTTACTCATGCGCCGTAACTCGCCGCTATCACAATGAGCGCAAGGAAACAGACCAACTGAACGCAAAAGAAGGTAAACCGAACCGCCACGAACCTGTTTGTCTGCACATGAGATACGTGAACCAGAGACTGGCACACGCGAGCAATCAGGACGAGCATGGACAAGTAGTCAACGGCGGGTGTGTTGATACCAAGGGCTGAAATCACGAACACGATGGCGCCAAAGACGGGCAGGTTTTCCACACAGTTCGCATGCGCTCGAGTTCCGCGCCGATACCAATCCTCGCCATCGGGCTGATCGCTTCGGAAAGAGGCAATCGGAACATTCGAGAACAGGATTCTGACCCAGCGATATACCCCGACGGTTGCCATCAACAGCAGCAAAGTCCAGGTCGCGAACCCCAGCAACATCCACATCGGTATCGTCATGGCTGCCATCCTCAATCCAGCACGTCATTGCACATCCGCGCGGCCGACGCGAGGTCGGCCGCACCCTTTAGATCAGTTGCTCATGATGGGAGCCAGTGCGGTCTGAATCCTGGACATCTGTTCGGGTGTTGTCATGCGCGCAAGCAGTTGGCCAAAATGTGGATGCTGCACGCCCGAGATAATGTACTGCCAGCGGTAGGCGCCCAGCACGGAGGCATTGATTTGCGCGGTCTCGTCAACACTGAACGAGCGTGGAACATTGCGAATGAAGTAGTTGGCATCGGATGCCGATTGCGCCTGCAGGATTGCATCGACGGCTGCCACCAGCGCAATCAGATCGTTCACGGCCTGGTCGCGCTCGACTGGCGAAAGTTTCGCATGCTCCGCTTTCCATTCCAGCTCATCGAGTACGACGTGCCGGCTTTCATCCTTCCAGTGAAATTTGAAGACATCCTTGAAGAGCGGGCACAACTCCTCGCGCGGGGCGATGCTTTTTGCGTAATGCGTTTGAACAAACAGCTCGATATGACAGGTCAGCGCCAGCACCGACCAGGTGCTGGCCGCCAGTACCGCACGCGCCACATCGTTCGGATCGGCCACTTGACGATATCCCGACGGCAATTGCGCATCCATCATCGTTTCTATGCGCCGGAACAGCTCCTGATGCTTGATCTCGTCATTGGAAAATCGCACCAGCGCTTCAAGCGCGAGCTGATCGTCAAAGACATGGGCCCGACCTTGATCGAGCATTTTGGCACTGATGAAACGCTCGACCAGGCCAAAGATATACGCATAGGTTCGGCCCTGAATCTGGCTGAGCAGGCGCGCCTCGTCTGCGCTGAGAAAGGTCTG
The DNA here is from genome assembly GCF_019956155.1 of Pseudomonas sp. BF-RE-22. Classification (NCBI taxonomy): domain Bacteria; kingdom Pseudomonadati; phylum Pseudomonadota; class Gammaproteobacteria; order Pseudomonadales; family Pseudomonadaceae; genus Pseudomonas; species Pseudomonas sp. BF-RE-22. The sequence continues at coordinate 83,468 of NZ_JAHBDD010000003.1, forward strand.
GCGGTCGATCCGCGAGAGTCCGTCGGGCAAGAATTTGCGCGAGAAGTCGAAGCGGCGGTCCTGGAGCAAATCGCGATCGATCTGCCATTCGGCTTTTTTCGAGGACCTGACGAGTTGAGCATAACGGGCGGCGTTGCCCGAATCTGCGTCGGGTAGGGTAGCGACGGTGTTCATATCGATCTCCTGCTTCCTGGTCGAACTGGAAGGGGGCCATTACGGTTAACGTCGGAGCCTGTGACCATGAGTGAAACCTCTGGGGGGCGTCCTGATCACTGAGTCCGCGTTGGTGCTAATCTAGGCCTCGCCGTTCAGGCGCAGAATGACCGGTGCGCCTGATTACATGCTCCGGACTCCGGAAAGGAGGGCTGGCAATTGCTGGATGCGCTTTCTGATGTCTTGCGTGTCATTCGGCTCTCTGGAGGAGTCTTCCTCGAGGCGGAATTCACTGCGCCCTGGTGCCTCAGCGGAAAAATCTCTGCGGACGATTGCAAACCGTTCCTGGCGGCCCCTCGACATGTCATTGCTTCGCATTTTGTCGCTGCGGGGCACATGCAATTGAAAATCGACGGTGAAGCCCCCCTCGACGTGGGGGCAGGCGAACTCATTCTGCTTCCGCGCAATGACGTTCATACGTTTGGCAGCGACCTGAGCGTTGCTCCCATGTCGGCGCGCGACGTTATTCAGCCGCCGGAAGTCGGCGGCATTTCACGTATCAAGTGCGGCGGAGGCGGCGAGGTCACGCAGTTATTGTGTGGGTTCCTCGGCACTGAAACCCCTTTCAGTCCTTTGCTCTCGTCGCTGCCATCCTTATTGAAACTGGATGTGCGCGCGACGGCTTCGGGAGCCTGGATTGAAAGCTCATTCCGGTTTGCTGTCAGCGAGATCGCGGCGGGGCGCGTCGGCTCGACAACGGTCATCGCCAAGCTATCGGAATTGCTTTTCGTCGAAGCCGTCAGCCAGTATGTCGCGAGCCTCCCCGCTGAACGGCGCGGGTGGCTGGCGGGTTTGCGGGATCCGCATATCGGGCGCGCATTGGCGCTGCTTCATGCTCGCCCAACCGAGGGCTGGACGGCAGAAGCCCTGGCGCTTGAAGTGGGCATGTCGCGCTCGGTTTTCGCGGAACGATTCACGACATTGGTCGGCCAGCCACCGATGCAATACCTGACGCTCTGGCGCATGCACGTGGCGGCTCAACACCTGCGCGAAGGTCGCGGCAATGTGGCGCAAATCGGCTTTGCAGTGGGCTACGAATCCGAAGCCGCGTTCAGTCGCGCATTCAAACGCCAGTTCGGCACATCACCCGGCACCTGGCGCAGGCAATCGGCATGAGAAGGTCGGGTGCCGGCGGACGCACTTAATCCGCTTGCGACGCGTATTCAGCGAAAGATCAGCGACTGGTGTGCCGCGCCGCCCGTGCGTGCGCCGTCACCCACTGCGACGGCCACATTGCCTGCGGCTATTGCTGCATCCCCGCAGGCAAACACGCCGGGTACACTGGTTTCGCGCATCGCATCGACCTTGATGAACTCACCCGTCGGCCCGACTTCAAACTCGCAACCAAGCAGCGCTGCCAGTGGGCTGCCCATACGCGTGAGAGGCTGAGTGAACAGCCCTGCAAGTTTGATCACACGACCGCTGGCCAGTGTCACATCGGCTTGTTCCCCACCAACCGACAAGACAGGTTCGCGCTCCACCGCAACCCCACGCCTGGCCAGCTTCGCCAACTGCTCGGCATCTGGCTCGAATACCTCGTTGAGGAAGAGTGTCGTTGGCCCCCAGTCCGGCAACATCAGCGATTGGTGGATGGCAACTGGCGACGCCGCCAATACTCCAATCGGTCCGCCGTACAGTTCATATCCATGGCAATACGGACAATGAAACACTCGCTGCCCCCAGCGCTCTGACAGCCCGGGAATCGCAGGCAACTCATCCACCACCCCTGTGGCCAGGATCAGACGCCTCGCTGCGAATTGCTCCCCGTTCGCGGCTGTTATCACAAATCCACCATCGCCCGTCTTTGCCTGGGTGGCGGGTTGCGAAAGCCACTCGACTGTTGGATAGGCCAGCAACTGGGCACGTGCCTCGCTGGCTATCGTGCCGGGATCACGACCGTCCTGCCCGAGAAATCCATGTGAATTGTGAGCAAACCGATTACGGCGCAGACCTGCATCGATCACCAACACCTTTCGGCGCGCCCGTGCCAGTTGCAAGCCTGCGGAAATACCGGAATAGCTGCCACCAACGATGATCACGTCGTAAACCATTGATCAGTCTCCCTGGGTCTTCGACCTGCTCGAAAACTCTAGATACAACGTAAGTTACGTGATGTCGGGGTGTCAACAGTCTCGTAACTTATGCTGTGTCGAGCGATACTCGGCACACGCAACTTCAGGAAACCGCCATCCATGAGAAATGACACTCGCTTGTCCCGCATGCTGCACGTGCTGATCCACATGGCTCGCCACGAACAGCCCGCCACGTCCGATACCATCGCGCAGATGCTCGGTACCAACCCGGTGGTGGTCCGGCGGACCATGGCGCTGCTCAAGGACGGGGGGTATGTGCGCTCGGAAAAGGGGCACCGTGGGGGTTGGACGCTGGCGAAACCGTTAGCGGATATAACACTGTTGAACATCCATCAGGCCTTGGGCTCGTCCTCGCTCTTCGCCATCGGTCTGTCGACCGACCATCCAGAATGCCTGGTGGAGCAAGCGGTGAATGCTGCGCTGACCGAAGCGTTTGATGCGGCGCAGGCACTGCTTATAGATCGCTTGGGAAGCGTCACGCTTGAACAGTTGGCCAGTGATTTCGAACGGCGCTACCAACGTCTGTAAACCTGTGGTCTACAAAGTGGCGTCTGGAAGTAGCTGTATGTTTGGTTCTAGCCGGAAAGTGACGGTCCAGTAGGGAAAGATCACATCCTTGGACATTACCCACATGGGGCCACTTGATCTTGTGAAAAGATGAGTCATGTCGCCTGGAGGGCGAACTACGTTACTCAAAAAAGCACCTCCAGCCTACCTCCACTTTGTCTGTACTACGTTAGCTGAAAACGCTCTAACGCATAATCCTTGCCTGCCAAGGTAAGTTCAAAGGTGGTGGCGCCAAACGTACCCCGCGTCACTTTTTGTTTGATAAGGCGTTTGTCTTGAAGTTGCTTTAGATCGGCTTCAACTTCTGCTGTGCTGAGGGAGACAAGTTTGCAAATTGAGTTCAGGTTTGCAACTTTCCTGAAATTTGCATGATAGGCCAAAGCTTCCATTAATAGCGTTTGGTTATCTGTCAGTCGTGGGAACTGAGGGTTGTTCATTTTGTAAACTTTTCGCTCTATCTCATGTAGCTCGTCGTAAGCTCCATCAGTGTTGCGGGCGTAGTAAATCGCTGCAGACAGAGTGCTGATTAAAATCGCGATTATCATCAGCAGCGACCAATTCGGCATTGGCGTTTCCAGCGAAAGCCAATCCGAAAAACGTTGCGGCCAGCTCGTGCTATCTGCCAACAATCTCAGGTCCAGGTGAGTGTCGAGCAGCTTTATGACAGCCCAAGCGACAAGGAAAATCCCAGCCCAGCAGGCCATAGCCTTGAGCGTGAATGGGGAATGCTTGCCTTGTGCTGCCATGCTACTCGTCCCCAGTGCAGAAACAGGTCTTATCAGCATAGCAGTGGAAAATTTGTCGTCTGGCAGATGACCTGAAAGGTCAGCTTTTGGTTGGGGATTCAACCGGTCGATGCAACACGGGCTACGCTGTCGCTGCCGATGAGTCCTGTTGCGGCCAGGTTTCGAAGCTTTTGAGCCAATGCTTCTCGCTCGGCCTTTGAGGTGACCGGATCGACGATTTGATATTGGCGATCGCACCACATGCCAACCTGACGTAGCCAGAAAGCCTGTGCAACCGGTTCAGTAGCCAGTCGCTCCAGTAGGTACGCCACCTGCTGCCAACCAGGTCTCAATTGAAGTATCGCCTGGCGGCGTGCTGTCGACAGTTCATGCCAATCCCTATCTAGTTTGGCACCTGATCCAGGTGTCACTGATGCCCAAGATAGCTTGTCCAGTTGAGCAACTGCGGCGTAAAACACTTTGTCCGACGGATCGTCAAGCGCCCCCAGCAATTCGGACAATTGGTTATCGCCAAGCAGACGTACGGCCGCTTGGCGCACGGTGGAATAGCGAGAGCGCATCGCTTCAGTTAGCCACAGCTTGTCGAGAGGGAAGTTAAGTTCGGTTGCCAAGCCAATGACACCGAGCCAATCCTGTTTCCGTGTTGGAATGCCCTGATTCAATTTCTTTTTCAGGATCGCGTTTGCATCGACGTCATGGCGTGCTGCTGCCCAGCGCGCCAAACTGCGGATTGAGGCGGATGCATCCAGCAAGGCCTTGCACAAAATTGGCCTCGGATCGTCGAACAAAGGCAGTAATGCGCGCAGCACGCAGACACGAACTTTGGCGCCCGGACGTGATAGGGCTTCGAGTAGCAGTGGTGAAGCTTGTGCAGCTGGTAAATCCTGACAAGCTGACACGGCAGCTAAGCGTACGGTCAGCTCGCGATGGGCTAAGGCGTCCCTTAAAAGTGTCTCCGGCGTTGAGTCCTTTTCCAGCAAAAGAGCAAACAGATAGCGCGCAGCTTTACCTTGTCGCGCAAGGAAATTGGCGTAGACCTCAGCCTTGATCTCGGGTGACTGCAGTACTGTGCGGGCGGCCATGAGCGTGGGGCCATGATCGGCTCTTCGGCGCGCAGCCAACGCTATGAGTGGCTCCAGTGCGATCAATAGCGCCTGGGCCCGAGAGGGAGTTAAATAGTGATTCAGCCCCTCCAACGCCAGATCGCGAATCTGGGGTACCCAATCGTTCAAACGCTCTATCAAAGCGACTAACGCTTCAGGAGAAGGATGATCGCGCAGCCCCCTGACAGCGACTTCTCGAATGAAGCCGTTGTAGTGAGTACTGATCTCTATCCATTTTCCACTGTTCTCAGCATTCCCCAGCAGTTCCATCGCTTCGTTTCGCCGATGCTCCACCAATGAGGAGGCTGGCACCTGCTTGTTCTTCAGCTTACCCAGCCATTCCTTTATGACGTTCACTTTTTAATCCTTTTTTTGCTCGTACGGGCAGTCTTGCCAACACTTTACCCAGTTTTTCAGGTCGATTGCAGTCAGTAGGGAAGGATGCTTTCGACACTGAACGGATGGTCGCCTTGGCCTGCGTTCAGATTGAAAAAGCCGGCCGCTCACCCAACCGCTCTACCAACCTGACGAGATAACCATCGGGATCCTGGACGATGAATTCGCGCTGGCCTACTTCTACGTTATCAGCCCGATACCAGGTGTCTTTGCATGCTCGATAGAGTGGAAATCCGGCTTGGTCAAGTTTTTGGGTGATGGGTGCGACAGCGGCAACGTCGATCTGCAGGTTGATTCCTCTTCCAAATGGCTTCGTCAGGGGGGCCGTAAGCCATTGGCCTGCGTCCGGATCAATCTGCTCGAGCATCACCTGAGCACCGTTCAAGTCGAGGTAAGCGAATCCATCTTCGGGGCGTTGATACGCTACTTCGAAGCCAAGGCAATGCACCCAAAAAACCAGGCTGTTACCAAGGTTGGTGACCATTAACTCTGGAACCAGTTTGCTACGTTCAAACATGAGATGACTTCCATTTCGATAGGCTTCTCCCCTGGGGCTGGCAGTGTAAATACCTGATGCGTGGTAGCAGGCTCTGCACTTTTGGCACGAGTGCCACGGGAAAGGGGAGCGAGCGGCATGATGCAGGGGTGGATGAGCATTCTCGAGCCACAAAGCGATTATCGGGACTGCGGCCAGTGATCCTGAATGTCATGCCATACAGCCTTGGACGTCACCTCGACATGCTTCTGTTTATCGCAAGTAAAGGGCGTGTCCAGCGTACCGAGGGCTATGGAGATCCAGTCGGAGTATTCGCCCTGGTTATTTGACCAGAAGAGCGACGAGCCGCAGCGAGCGCAAAACTGGCGCTCGACAGATTCAGAGGAAGGGTAAGAGCGGATGTCGTCGTTACCCTGTACCAGATCAAAGTCGCCCCGCAAGACACTTCCGTAGCTCGCAAATGCAGCGCCATGGCTTTTGCGGCATTGGCTGCAATGGCAGTGCGAAACAGCTTTGGGGCGTGACAGGAGTTTGTATTGGATGGCGCCGCAAAGGCAACTGCCCTGGAAGGTCTCAGTCATTTTTGGTGGCAATCCATTGTTGAGGGGGCAGCACTTTAAGTGGTGGGTAGATGCAGTGTCGAGCGAGTGCCCGTCGAACAGGCAGGGCGGCAGGCTTCGACAACGATCCGTAGACAGTTTTTGCCCTGCCACAGACGGTCACTGCAAAAAGTCGCGAATCGCCCGAATAGTCTGCGTAGGCGCCTCTTCCATCAACCAATGTCCTGCCCCTGGAATCACCACTTCCGTGACATTGTCCGCGGCGTTGCGCATGACGATGGCTTCGTTGTTGCCAAAGGATTTTTCCCCGCCGACGGCCAGTACGGGCATGGTCAGGCGTGTCTTCATCGATGCTTCGTTGTCCACGGCGTCCTGGCGAATGCTGCGGAACTGCGCGAACGCCGCGTGCATCGCGCCGGGGCGGGCGTAGAGTTTGGCGTAATGCTGGCGGGTGGCTTCGTCCACTTTGGTCGGGTCGCCGGCGAACTCGTTCCAGAAGCGGTCGAGGTAGATACGCTCACGACCGGCCACCAGGCGCTCGGCATCCGGGCCGCCAAAATCGAAGTGCCACAGCATCGGTGAACGCACGATGTCGTTCCACGGCGGAATGCCCGGTACGGGCGCATCCATGACCACCAGGCGATCGGTTTGCTGCGGGTAACGCGAGGCGTAGGCGAAGGCGACCATGGTGCCGATGTCATGGCCGATGACCACGGAATGTTCGATTTTCAACGCTGCGAGTACCGCGCGTATGTCGCCCGCTTGCGTCTTCTTGTCGTAGCCGCCGTCCGGGATCGACGACAAACCCATGCCGCGCAGGTCCGGCACCACGACCGTGTGATCCTTGGCCAGGTCGGCAGCAAGAGGCGCCCACATGTCGCCGGTGTCGCCGAAGCCATGCAACAGCACCACGGCAGGCCCTTTGCCGCCGACGCGCACGTGGATCTTCGCGCCTTCCACCGCGATGTCCTGGGTGCGGAAGGAAGTGGGGAATGGCGTGACGCCGGCATGGGCGGGCAGGGTTAGTGCAAGCAGCAAAGAAGCAGTCAGCAGGGTTCGGATCATGTGGTTTTCCCGGAAGGATGCGTGGAGAGTTGCGTACCGCATCCGCTGCAAACCACCGTGCCGAAAACGCACGTCGCCCGGGGCAGAACAAGGTACCCAAGGCTGGAGCGTAGACCACATTGAAAGGTTCTGATGGACCCTACAAATCGATGACCAGGTCTGACGTTGGCTTACTGCAGCACAGCAGGCGCAATCCCTTGTCGATTTCACGCTGGCGGATGCCGCCGTTGTGGTTCATCGCCACCGTGCCTTGCAGCACCGCCGTTTTACAGGTGCCGCAGACCCCTTGGCTGCAAGAGGAGGGGATGATGGCGCCGGCCTTCTTCGCTGCGGTCAGCACGGTCTGGTTGCCCGGCATGCTGAAGGTTTTACCGGAGCGGGACAGCGTGATCGTAAACAGGCTCTCCGGCTGATCGAGCACGCAGGCCGTTTCGATCAGAGGGGCCTCATCCAGCGCCGTGATATCGAAGCTTTCCTGGTGATAGTGCTGGAAATCAAAGTTTCCCTGTTTGAGTAGCGATTTGACCGCGCCCATGTAACCTTGCGGCCCACAAGTGAACACTTCTCTGTCCTTGAAGTCCGGCACCTGTTCGCTGAGCAAGGCCAGATCCAGGCGGCCAATCGGCCCGGCCCAATCCGTGCTGTCGCCGTGTCCTTCGCAGATATTCACGACTCGAAGTCCCGGCATGCTGGCCTGCATCCGTGTCAGTTCTTCATGGAAAATAATATCGTCGGGGGTTCGAGCACTGTGCACGAAGACGATATCCAGTCGGGCTGCCAGGTCGAAACCCGCACGGGTCATGGACATCAGCGGTGTCACGCCGGACCCCGCCGATAGATAAAGCAGCTTGTCGGCTGGACGGCCTGTCGGTGTGAAGCTGCCCGCAGGGCCTGAGGCAAGCAGCCTGTCGCCTTCGCGCAAGTGATCGTGCAGCCAGTTCGATACGGTCCCGCCGGGAACACGCTTGACCGTGATCGACAGCGCAAAGGGGCGGGTGGGCGACGATGACAACGTGTAGCAGCGCGACACGCGTTGCCCCGAGATGGTCGGCGATACCGTAATGAACTGCCCTGGCTCAAAACTGATGGCGCTGAAATCCGCACTTCGAAAGGTAAAGGTTTTTACGTCGTGGGTTTCGTCGCGTACGGCGCAACAGTGCAGCGCTTTTTGCTCGCCACTGTTCCACTGCGCACCGTAGGTGGCCCACGTGTCCGGATGGGCAAATACGTTCGGTGCAGACACGGCGCTCGCTGTAACCGGTGGCTTTTCAAGGAGGGTCATGGTCATTGCTCACACTCCCTGTGCGGCAAGCCGCGCGGCGTACCAGCGAGAAAATTGATCCACGTAGGATTCGGTAAATGCCGAGAAGGGGCCTGGCGAGTAGCCGGGATCTTGCGTACCGCTGTGGGTGATCGCGACAAGGTTGGCGTCCTGCTGATTGGTGGCTTTCCAGACCTCGGTCAGTTTTTCGATGTCGTAATCCACGCCCTCGATGGCGTCGGCATGGACCAGCCATTTGGTGCGCACCAACGTCTTGTCGGGCGCGAGCGGGATGATGTATGAAATGACGGCGTGATCGCTCATCACATGCGTCCAGGAGTTATGAGTCCACAGGTGCACGTCGCCGAGATCGCGGCGGGTCAGGTCACCAAACAGCCGTGTGCAGGCCACCCTCGTGTCGAGCGTTTGCGATTCGCCATTGCCGGCAATGACCAGCCGCTGCGTGCGGAACTGGGTCACCGCGTCTGTGTCCAGGTGTTCCACTGCGTCGCAGATAAACCCGTCACGTTCCCAGCTGCGTTTGGCTGCCGCATTGCGTTCTTCATATTCATCCAGCGCTTGCAGCGATTCCTCACTCAGACCTTCGGCGCAGAACCCAAAATCCTCCGGCAGGAATGAGGCGGTTAATTCAGGGTGCGTTGCAGAGCAGTGATAACACTCGCGATTGTTTTCGATGACCAACTTCCAGTTACCGTCTTCAATGATCTCGGCTTCATAAGCAATCTTCGAATACGTGAGGTTGTAGGGCGCCAGCCGGGGCGCCATGGTTTGTTCCAGGTAGGCGATGTCTGCCGGTGGTTGGTCACCCAGGCAAACAAACACATGAGTGCCGACGACTTTCGTATGAACACGAGTCAGGCTTTTGCAGGTCGGATCGAAATCCTTACCCATGTGGGCGGCGTGCTTGAGGCTGCCATCAAGGTCGTAGGTCCACTGGTGATACGGACACACGAGCATGCCCACCGTTGATTTGCCGGCCTGTTTCAGGCGTGCCCCGCGATGGCGGCAAACGTTGCGAAACGCCTGCACCTGCTCGTCGTCATCGCGCACGAGGATGATCGAGGATTTGCCGATGTCTATGGTCGAAACATCCCCAGGCTCCGGGATGTCCGCCGTCACGCCGACCAGAATCCAGTGCCGGGTGAAAAAGATATCGACGTCGCTGTCGAAAATGTCCTGACGCCCGAACAACGCGCCATGCATGCCATGACCGGGGGTGCGTGCAGTCACCAGTTCTTGTTGGGATTTCGCGACGGTAGTTGTCATCTGTTGCCTCACGGGGGCGATGTTGAATCGTCAGCAAGTGACGGTGAGGCAAGTATCAAAATGGTCCGGTTTTGCGTCAATGCGCTTTAATTTCACCCTCGCATAGCTAAAAGTTATGCGAAGAATCGACAACTGACCTTAGTGTGAAAGTGGAGACTCATCCCGCAGCCAATCGACGATGGCGTGCACCAGCGGGGTTATTTCCCGGCCGTTCGGAACAATCAGGTAATAGGCATCTTTCGGTTTCACCGCGTAGTCAGTAATCCGCACCAATTCGCCGCTCAGCAATAGCGGACGCAACAAACGGTTCCAGCCCAGCGCGACGCCATAGCCCTGCAACGCGGCCTGCACCGTGTCGTTGTAACTGCTGCAGCGCAGGCAGTAATTCACCTTGGGACGACTCTCGCCCAGCTCCTTGAACCAGCTGTTCCACGTCATCCAGCCTTCGAGCGTGGTGTCCGAATCGATCAGGTCAATGTGCAGGAAGTCGTTGACCGACAGCGGGGCAGGGTGCGTGGTCAGCCAGGCGGGGGAACACACCGGGAACACTTCTTCGTCAAACAGGAAAATCGCCGTGCCGTCTTCCCATTTGCCATTGCCGAAGCGCACGGCGATGTCGACGTCCTGTCGGTGCACGTCCGGATTATGGACTTGGGTGATCAGGCGCAGTTGCAGCTTGGGTTGCGACAGGCGCAATGCAGCCAGCCGGGGCAGGATGCGCAGGTGTGAAAACGCCGCGGTGCAGGCGAGCACCAGTTCCTGCTCGGGAATCCCCTCGGAAATCTTGTCAAACACGTTCGCCATGCGCTGCATGGATTCGGCGACCACCGAATACAGCACGTAGCCTTCGCTGGTCAGTTTGATCGCCCGGTGCAGTCGATGAAACAGACGGGTGCCGAGGGTTTCCTCCAGGTACTTGACCTGCTTGCTGACAGCCGCCTGGGTCACGCCCAATTCTTGCGCCGCCAGCGTGAAGCTGCTCAACCGCGCAACGGCCTCGAATTCCATCAAGGCCGTCATGGACGGTATCAGTCGGCGGTAACCCTTGACCTTCTTACTAGTTTCTTCACTGCCCATCTTGGTCGATCCTGAAGGAGAACGGAGCCGCTCAACCGGCGACACACTATCGCTTGTTCCGTTACTCGCCGGGAAGTGCTCGCAAAGTCGTGTCGCAAACGCCTTGCGCCATGTCGCTACGGGTCAACCGGGCTGCTGGCAAAGTGCGCTTGGCAATAAGCTTTATGATGGAATGATCTAGAAATAAGCATTCCAAAAACGACGTGTTTCTTTTCTGTAACCGACTAGTTCATTTTTTAGGTGAGCGCATAACTAAATGAATTAAAAAGAAATTATTCGAAATCACGTTGTGTTTTTCCTGTGTTTTCTATGTATACACAAGAAATACAATCTATTGACCGACCCAAAAACCCGTGCGAGTCTCGACTCATCAGTCAGCCGCACCTGACCGCAAAACTGCCCTTGGAGGTCGTTGTGAAAAACGGCAAAACCAGTCTTTACGAAGATCTGAAACGTCAAATCCTGACGATGGAACTGGACCCTGACGAAGCGCTGGATGAGGTCATTCTCAGCGAGCGATATGGCTTGTCCCGCACGCCGGTCCGGGAAGTATTCCGACGCCTGGCCGGTGAAGGTTATGTCGACATTCGGGAAAACCGCGGTGCCCGGGTGATTCCAATGAATCACTCGACCCTGCGCAATTTCTTCCTCGTCGCACCGATGATTTACGCAGCCGTTGGCCGTCTGGCCGTTCAAAACTACAAGCCGCGCCAACTGGTCGACTTGAAGGACACGCAGCATCGGTTCCGCATCGCCACCACCTCAAGGGATGCGCTGGCCATGGTCGTCGAGAACAACCGCTTCCACGCGATCATGGGCGAAATGGCCGGCAATCAATACCTCCAGCCCAGCCTGGAAAGATTGCTGATTGATCACTCCCGTATCGGCAATACCTTTTTCCGGCCTCAAAACGAGGACATGGAAGAGCGTCTTGAGCTGTCGGCGGGGCACCACGATTTGTTTATTGAGGCGATTGAACGCCGCGATGAATCCGCAGTAGTCGATCTCGTGTTTGAACACTGGGAACTGTCCCGGGAAAACATGGAGATTTTTATCGCGCCCCAAGGCATCAAGGCGGACGCGCTCGTTGATCTTCCACGCAATTCATTTCCGGAGAAATCATCTTGAAATTTGAAGGCATCTACACCCCCGCAGTGACACCTCATAAACCGGATGGGGAAATAGACTGGAGCGTGTACTCCGAAGTACTGGAGTCGCTGATCGAGGCGAAAGTGCACGGCATTATCATCGGCGGCTCGACCGGCGAATATTATGCGCAGACCTCGGAAGAGCGTACCGAGCTTGCCGCTTATGCCAAGGATGTCATCGGCAGCCGGGTCCAGTTGATCGTCAGCACCGGGGCCATTCGTACCGAAGATTCGGTGCAATACGCCAAGGATGCCAAAGCGATCAAAGCGGACGCCATTCTCGTCACTAGCCCGCCGTACGCGCTGCCGACTTCCCAGGAAAATGCAATCCACGCGTTGACCATCGATCGCGCTGCCGACCTGCCGATCATGCTTTACAACTACCCCGGCCGCATGTCCGTTTCGATGGACGAGGATTACCTCACCCGTGTAAGCGCCTCCAAAAATGTAGTTGCCATCAAGGAAAGCTCCGGCGACATGGGCCGCGTTCATCTGCTGGCCCGTGAGTTCCCGAACATCGCGCTGTCCTGCGGTTGGGATGATCAGGCACTGGAGTTTTTTGCCTGGGGCGCCCGAAGCTGGGTGTGTGCCGGCTCCAACTTCCTGCCAACCGAACACGTGGCGCTTTATGAAGCCTGTGTGCTCGAAAAGGACTTCGACAAGGGCCGCCGGATCATGTCGGCGATGATGCCACTGATGAATGCCCTGGACGGCGGCAAGTTTGTGCAGTCGATCAAATACGGTTGTGAACTGGCCGGGCTGAAAGTAGGGGACGTGCGCTTGCCGCTGCAACCTCTCGACCTGGAAGAAAAGCAAAGCCTGCAAACCATCATTGCCAATGTGAAGCGCGACGTTGCACGCATCACATCAGGAGCCAGCCATGGGTGATCTCCTGACCAAGGCCGAATACGCCGCCATCGCCAAAGACATTTCGTTCCCCTGCAATGCCTTCATCAACGGCGCGTTCAAACCCGCGATCTCGGGCAAAACCTTCGCCACGAACAATCCGGCGACCGGTGAGTTTCTGGCAGACGTCGCCGCTTGCGCGTCGGCAGATGTCGATCTCGCGGTCAGCAACGCCAAGGAAGCGTTTGAGGATGGCCGCTGGAGATCCATTTCTCCAAAAGAGCGCAAAACCGTCCTGTTGAAGTTTGCCGATTTGCTTGAACGGCATAGCCACGAACTGGCGGTCCTTGAGAGCCTCGACAGCGGCAAGCCAGTCAGCGAGTGCCAGTTGGTCGATGTGCCGGACACCATTCATACGCTGCGCTGGCACGCCGAGTTGATCGACAAGATTTATGACAACACCGCCCCTGTGGGCAGTGACGCGCTGACCATGGTCGTGCGTGAGCCTATCGGGGTGGTGGGCTGCGTGCTGCCCTGGAACTTCCCGCTGCTGATGCTGGCCTGGAAAATCGGCCCGGCACTCGCCGCAGGCTGTTCGGTGATCGTCAAACCCGCCGAGCAGACCACGCTGACGACGTTGCGTGTGGCGCAACTCGCGTTCGAGGCGGGCGTCCCCGCCGGTGTGCTTAACATTGTCACCGGCACCGGGAAAGAGGTCGGCGAGCCGATCGGCCTGCATCACGACGTCGACATGGTGAGCTTCACCGGCTCCACCGCGACCGGCCGCCGTTTCCTGCACTACGCAGCCGATTCGAACCTGAAACGCATCGTTCTCGAGTGCGGCGGGAAAAACCCGGCCGTGGTGATGGACGATGCGCAAAACCTCGACCTCGTCGCTCAGCATGTCGTCAACGGCGCGTTCTGGAACATGGGCGAGAACTGCTCCGCAACCTCGCGGCTGATCGTCCACGCGTCTGTGAAGGATGAACTGCTGGAACGCATGGGCGCCTACATCCGCGAATGGAAAATGGGTGATCCACTCGACCCGCAAAACCGCGTCGGCGCGTTGGTCAGCCCCGAACATTTCGCGAAAGTGAAGTCGTACCTTGAGCATGCCAGCGTCGGCAAACTGGACGTTGTGTACGGCGGTAGCACCGAAGACGGTGCGTTCGTCGAGCCGACCGTGATTGACGGTGTCGCGCCAGAGAGTCGGTTGTTCCAGGAAGAGATCTTCGGTCCGATTCTGTCGGTCACCACGTTCAGCTCGATTTCTGAAGCCATTGCCCTGGCCAATGACACGGTGTACGGCCTGGCCGCCTCGGTTTACACCGGCAGTTTGCGTCGTGCCATCAAGTTGGCGAGGGAGATTCGCGCCGGGATCGTCACCGTGAACTGCTTCGGCGAGGGCGATGCTTCCACGCCGTTTGGCGGCTACAAGGAGTCCGGGTTCGGCGGTCGGGACAAATCGATTTTTGCCCACGATCAATACACCGAAATCAAAACCATCTGGATCGATGTGTCTGATCGGTCGGATGAAGAGAACGAAAAATGAGCACCCATACCATCAAGCGCCTTCCGGTAGACACCGGGGTTTCAGGTTGGGAGGCAATTTCCGTACGCACTGCGCCTGTTCGCCTGCTTGATGGCAACGTCACGGCGGACTGGCTGATCATCGGTGCGGGTTTTGCCGGGCTGTCTGCGGCTCGCAGGCTGGCTCAACTGCATCCGGGCTGCCGCATCGCGGTGGTGGATGCCCATGAAATCGCCAAGGGGCCGGCGGGCAGGAACTCGGGGTTCATGATCGATGTGCCGCACAGCCTTTCATCCGGGGAGTATTCGGTGGGCGGTGAGTCGGCAACGGCACTGGAAATTGCCCAGAACCGTTTTGCCATTGCGTTTGCCGCCGACGCTGCTCGTGAATATGGCATGTCTGCGCAGACGTTCGACCCTTCCGGCAAGATCAACGCCGCCGCCACCGAGCGGGGGATGAAACTCAATGACAACTATGCCAAATCGTTAAAAGGCATTGGCGAGCGGTTTGAAGTACTGGACGCCGCGCAGATGCGAGACATCACCGGTTCCACTTATTACCACAACGGGCTGTATACGCCTGGTGCGGTGATGATTCAGCCAGCGCAATATATTCGGGATCTTGCAAACGGACTGGATCGGCAGATTGAACTGTATGAGCGTTCACCGATTGTGGAATTGTCCCGGGCGGGAGTTGGCTGGAAGGCGAAGTCTCATCGTGGTTCCGTTAGTGCGCCTAAAGTCATTCTTGCGGTCAATGGCCATATTGAAGACTTCGGTCACTTTCAAGGCCGGTTGCTGCATGTCTTTACTTACGCCTCAATGACGGCTGCTTATAGTCATGATGAGTTTTCAAGGCCGGTTACCGGTAAAGATCGTTGGGCCTTATTGCCAGCGGACCCGATGGGCGCGACAGTTCGCAAGATAACTTCGAATGGACTTTCGCGGATTGTTATCCGCACCAAGTTTACCTATGACCCGAGTATTCAAGTCACACCGATGCGTGTCGCGGCGGTGGCCGAAGAACAACGGCACTCTCTGGATGCGCGTTTCCCGGAGTTGAAATCGACGCCGCTGGAATTCAGCTGGGCAGGGCGGCTTTGCCTGAGTCGTAACAGCGCGCCCGCCTTTGGCGAAATCGAGGAAAACCTCTATTCCGCCTGCTGCGAAAACGGGCTGGGCACGGTTAAAAGCACATTGGCAGGCGTGATGGCTGCCGAGTTGGCCAGCGGTCACCATTCACAGGTTTTGCAAAGTTTCAGTCAACTGCCAGGGCCTAGCCGGCTTCCACCAAAGATATTGACGATGTTGGGTGTCAACTCGGTTATTCGCTGGCAGGCGCTCAGAGCAGGGCGAGAAGGCTGAATAGTTTCAAACCACCGGCTTTTATTTCATAAAGGCCTAATCTCTAGTTTTAACCGTAGATCGGAGCACGCCATGAAAAAGATTTGGAAGGCAGTCTGCGCTGTCGCTGTGGCCGGCGTTATGTGTTTGCCAGTTCACGCCGAAGAAAAAAATATCACCATGGGTACTATGACGTGGGAGGACTTGACGCCAATTACAGGTATTACCAAGAAGGTGCTTGAAGACTCTGGTTATACCGTAAAAGTTGTGGAGTTCTCCGAGTGGGGCATCGCTTATGCGGCATTAAGCAAAGGTGATGTTCAAGTGCTGGCGTCGCAAACGGACTACGCGGCAAACGATTACTGGAACAAAAACAAGAACAAAATCGAGAAACTCTCGCCGGTTTCGTTTGGCCTCTACCAAGGGCTTGCGGTACCGAGTTATGTCGACATCGATTCCATCGACCAGTTGAACGCCAATTCGGAAAAACTGGGCGGCAAGATCATCGGTATCGAACCGGGTTCTGGCCTGATGAACGATGCGACCAATGTGGTTAAGGCCTATGACCTCAAGCTGAAACTGGTGGAAGGCAGTACCACGGCAATGACGGCGGCGTTGAAATCGGCAGTCGACCGTAAAGAGCCGGTGGTCGTCACCGTTTGGGATCCGTCCTGGATGACCAAGAAATTCGATCTCAAATTCCTGAAAGATCCAAAAGGCATTTTCCCGCCGCTGCAAGGCTACTACTGGATCGGCCACAAAGGCTTCGCTGAAAGCAATCCGCGTGCGCGTGAACTGATGGCGAGCGTGTACGTGCCAATCGCCGACATCACCGCGATGAACGCCGAAGTCAAAGATGGCAAGACCATGGAACAGGCCATCAAGGGCTGGACCGATAGCCACAGCGAGCTGCTCAAGCGCTGGGAAAATATCAAGAACTGATTGCTGATGCCTTACGCCACTGCCGCCCTTTGATTCATTAGAGAAACCAGAAAACTGGTTCACGGGTTACGAAAATGACAACGGCCAAAATAGACACTAACGAAGTGCTGATAGATTGCCAGTCAGTCTGGAAAATCTTCGGGAAAGCCGCACCGGCAGCGATGAACGCTGTCACTCAGCAAGGGCTGACCAAGACTCAGATCCTGCAAAACTACGGCTGTGTGGTCGGGGTCTCCGACGTCAGCCTCCAGGTTCGAAGAGGCGAAATCTTCTGCATCATGGGCTTGTCCGGCAGTGGCAAATCCACCTTGATCAGGCTCCTCAACAAACTGATCACACCGAGCTCAGGCAAAGTGCTGGTCAAAGGCAGGGATCTGTCTTCCCTGACACCGGCGCAGCTTCGAGAGGTGAGGGCGCGTCACATCGGCATGGTCTTCCAGAGTGTGGCGTTGTTGCCCAATCGAACGGTGCTGGAGAACACGGCATTCGGCCTGGAAGTGCAGGGCGTCGGCAAGGCTGAGCGGTACAAAGTGGCCGAGCAGGCACTGGCCAAGGTGGGGCTGAGCGAATGGTCATCGCGTTACCCCACGGAGTTGTCTGGCGGCATGCAGCAACGTGTCGGCCTGGCCCGTGCGATTACCGCCGACCCTGAAGTGATTTTGATGGATGAACCGTTCAGTGCGCTTGATCCATTGATTCGCCGGCAGTTGCAGGATGAGTTTCGCCAGCTGACCAAGGAGCTTGGCAAGTCCGCGGTCTTCATCACTCACGACCTGGACGAGGCCATCCGCATTGGTGATCGCATCGCGATCATGAAGGATGGCGTGATCATCCAGGTCGGCACCGCCGAGGAAATCGTGCTTAACCCAGCGGACGATTATGTCGCGGAATTTGTGGCAGGTATCTCCCGGCTGCACCTGGTCAAGGCTCACTCGGTCATGACGCCGGTCGAGCCTTTCAAGGTCGCAAACCCGGGATGCGACATTTCCAGGCTGAGCAAGACTTCGCTGGGCGCAGACATCAACGAACTGATCGGATTGACGATGAAGTCCGAGCGCGACGCGCTGGCAGTCATCGACAACGGCGTGGTGGTGGGCATCATTACGCCGCGCGATCTGCTTCGCGGCGTTCAGGGCATTCCGAATGAATTCTCGGCCTCAACAGCCGACACCGTTCTGGAGGCATCGACATGAGCATTCCGGACTTTTCCGATCAATTCGACACGACCATCGACTCGAGTCTGGAATGGCTCTCGGATCACGGCGAGTTTTTGTTCGACGGCGTCAATGCACTGCTGACGGGCGTCTACAAAAGTGTGCTCTGGTGCATTGCCTATCCACCGTATTACCTCGTCGCGCTGGCCATCGCCCTGATCGGATGGCGGGTGGTGGGCGCCCGGTTCGCGATTCTCGCGGGCCTCGCGCTGGTGTTCTGCGACGTGATCGGCTTGTGGCCAGAGACGGTCAGCACGCTTGCGCTGGTGCTGACGGCCACCGTACTGGCGCTGGTGGTCGCGATTCCATTGGGCGTGCTGGCCGGCCTCGCGCCGTCGGTTGATCGCGTGGTCGATCCGGTGCTGGACCTGATCCAGACCATGCCGCCCTACATCTACCTGTTGCCGGCCATCGCGCTGCTGGGCTACGGCCCGGCCACCGCACTGCTGGCGACTTTTATCGTGGCCGTGCCGCCGGCGATACGCCTGACATCCTTGGGGATTCGGATGACCCCGCGAGAGTTCATCGAGCTGGGCGATGCCAGTGGTGTCACTGGCTGGCAAATGTTTTTCAAGATTCGCCTGCCGTTCGCCAAGCCCAGCATCATGGCCGGGGTGAACCAGAGCTTGATGATGGCGTTCGGCATGGTGGTTATCGCCGGCATCGTCGGCTCCGGCGGGCTGGGTGAGTCGATCTACGGCGCCGTTCGCACACTGGATATCGCCAAGTCGATCAACGCGGCCATCGCCATCGTCATTCTGACCATGATCCTGGATCGGTTAGCGCAGCACGCTGCCCGCTCGCGGATGGGAGAAAGCCAATGAGTGCCTCAGAACTGCAATTTTCCCCGGGCGAATTCCTGGCGCCCGCAGTCGATTGGCTGAACGCCAATCTGCACGGTGTGTTCAAAGGCATCAGCCAAGTCATCGAGGCGGTGCTGGGCGCGGTGGAGTCCGCGTTGCTGGCGCCGCATCCTTATCTGTTCATCGCCATCGTCGTGGTCGGCGCGTTCTTTTTCGCCAACAAACGCGTCGCGGTGTTTGCCGCCTTGATGTTGGCGTTTTGCCTGTTCGCCGGCCTTTGGGCGGCCTCCATGCAAACCATCGCGCTGGTCTCGGTGGCGGTGTTGATCTCGGTGGCCATCGCCTTTCCGCTCGGTGTATTGGCGGCACGGGTAAAACGCGTGGATGAAGCCTTCCTGCCGATCCTCAACATCATGCAAACCGTGCCACCGTGGGTTTACCTGATTCCCGCCGTGATGCTGTTCAGCCTCGGGCGAGTGCCGGCGATTATCGCGACCATCGTCTACGGCATTCCGCCGATGCTCAGGCTGACCACCCTGGCGTTCAAACAGTTGCCGAAAGACCTGCTGGAACTGGGCCAGGCGTCCGGCGCTTCACCCCGGGACATTCTGTTCAAGATCGAACTGCCGACCGCCGCGCCGACGCTGTTGGTCGGGCTCAACCAATGCATCCTCATGTCCCTGGCAATGGTGGTGTTGGCGGGCCTGGTCGGTGCCGGTGGACTCGGTGCAGAAGTGACGCGAGGTCTTTCCAGAATGGAGATGGGCCTGGGGCTGCGCGCCGGTCTGGCGATCGTCGCGGTGGCTCTGTTGCTGGACCGGCTGACACGCGGCGCGTTGCAGCGTCACTCCCCACGCGCACTTCTTTGAGAGACCTTCAGAATGAGACGTAGCTTTTTTTGTGTCGACTCCCATGCGTGCGGGAACCCGGTGCGGGTCGTGACCGGCGGCGGGCCTCTGCTGCCGTCCGTTTCGATGGCCGAACGCCGTGAGATTTTCGTGCGTGACCATGACTGGGTTCGCACCGCGCTGATGTTCGAACCCCGTGGGCACGACATCATGTCCGGCGTGATCATCTACCCGTCGAACCGCGACGATTGCGATTTTGGTGCGTTGTTCATCGAAGTCAGCGGCTGCCTGCCAATGTGCGGGGCGGGTACGATCGGCTTGTCCACCGTGGTGATCGAAGAGGGGTTGGTCACGCCGCGCGAGCCGGGCCGGCTGGCCATCGAAACACCGGCCGGGCGCGTCGATGTCGACTACGTCATGAGCGGCGAATACGTGGACTCGATCCGACTGTTCAACGTGGCCAGCTACCTGCACAGCGCCGACGTGGTGGTCGAGGTGCCGGGCGTTGGAACCTTCACCGTCGACATTGCCTATGGCGGCAATTTCTATGCAGTGGTTGAACCACAAGAAAGTTGGGCCGGCCTGACGGGGATGACGACCGCAGACATCGTCAGCCTGAGTCGGAAACTTCGCTCGGCATTGGCAGGCGTGTGTGATCCCGTGCATCCCGAAAACAGCCGGATCAGCGGCGTTCACCATGTCATCTGGTGCGACGACGAACACGGCACCGCCGCCGATGGCCGCAGTGCGGTGTTCTACGGCGACAAGGCGATTGACCGCTCTCCCGGCGGCACCGGGACGTCGGCGCGGATGGCGCAGCTGGTGGGGAAGGGCCGGTTGCACGTGGGCGAGACGTTCCGCAATGAGAGCCTGATCGGCACGATTTTCGAAGGCAAAGTCGAGTCTGCGGTGAAAGTCGGCCCATTCGACGGCATTCGCCCCAGCATCGGTGGCTGGGCGCAGATTACCGGGCACAACACCATTTTTGTCGATGACAAGGACCCGCTTCGTCATGGCTTTCAGTTGGCGTGAAGAGGTGTAAATGGCGCTAGGGTGTTTTGAGCGTCAGCAGGTAGCATTAGGTTTTATCTACGCCGTAACCGAGTGCCTAAAACTTTGATCGAACGACGCCAATTTAGCGGAGGCATGAAGGGGAAAAATCTTCGCTATCTGAACGACAACCCCGACGAGCCTGTTCAACTGACACGGACAGGCTTTTTGCTGCTCGAACATTTTTCGCTGCCGGCATTTACGCAGGCACTGGATACGATCATCACGGCGAATCTGCTACGGCCAAAACTGTTCTCGTCGCGCACGTTCGGCTTGCACGACGGGGAGGTCATCAGCGATCTGGGGCTGGTCATCCGGCCGGATGCGCGCATTGATTGCTCCGTCGTGCACGACCTCGATCTGTTGGTCATTTGTGGTGGCTACAGGACCGAGCTGAAGGCCTCTGACGAGTTGACCAGTCTGTTGAGAGCGGCCGCCGACCATGGCGTGAGCCTGGCCGGATTGTGGAATGGCGCCTGGTTCCTCGGGAGTGCCGGCTTGCTCGACGGCTATCGCTGCGCGATTCATCCCGAACATCGCCCCGCGCTCGCGGAAGTGGCGAAAGCGGCGCATGTCACCAGCGAGCCTTTTGTCATTGATCGGGACCGGCTCACGGCGTCCAGTCCTTCGGGCGCGTTCCACATGGCGCTGGACTGGATCAAGAGCTTGCACGACAAGGCTCTTGTCGAAGGGATCGAGGACATCCTCGCGTTCGAAGAGTCGCGTTACCGGCGGATCAAACCGACGGAAAATGTCTGCGTGAGCGCACCCTTGCGCGAGGTGGTGAAGCTGATGGACGCCAACCTCGAAGAGCCTCTGGAGTTGGAGCAATTGGCCGTTTACGCAGGCCGTTCTCGCCGCCAACTCGAGCGTCTGTTCAAGGAGCAACTCGGCACCACGCCTCAGCGCTATTACATGGAGTTGCGCATTACCGAAGCGCGGCGCCTGCTGCAGCACACGGAACTGTCCCAGGTGGATGTGCTGGTGGCCTGTGGTTTTGTGTCACCGAGTCATTTCAGCAAGTGCTACAGCTCGTATTTCGGGTATAGGCCGTCGAAGGAAAAACGGCTGGTCAAATAAGCCCCTTCAATACTTGTAGGAGCGAGCCGGCTCCGGGCGGCGTTCCGACGATGGACTCCAGAACACCGCGTTTATCCAGATAACACGCGTTTTCGTTCACGACCATCGCGAGCAGGCTCGTTCCTACCGTTCAAATGTTCGTAACGACATGCGTTGTCGTACGACTATCTGATTTTCAAATACCCACGGCCACACCCGGACCACTAATCTCTTCAAGGGCGGCACAGCCTTTGCCGTTCGGCGGGTTGTCTGTCGAGACGAACGGCCATTTTCCGGATTGACAGCCGGGTAGGGGAGTCGTTATAAAAGGCGCAGTTGTACGACGACATACGATGTTACACCCCTAAAAACAAAAACCGGGTCCCATCATGAACTCAATCCGCTTTCCAGCCTTCCCGCATACCGCTTCTTGTGGTCCGGTCCTGATTGCCTGCCCAGGCGCTCAGTCATCCCCGTTATCTGTGGCAACCCCCCGATTGCACGTGCTACTCGTCTGACGATTGCCACGGAGCAGTTCGCTGCGCGTAAGAATTGATCTCGCTTGAAACCGAGAGATCATCACCACAATCCAATAATAAAGTGATGCCATGAATCTGAACGAGCCCATCAATGCGCAACGTGTCGGCCAGTCCGTCGGCAAATATCGCTGGACGATCTGTGCACTGTTGTTCTTCGCCACCACCGTCAACTACCTCGACCGCCAGGTGCTCAGCCTGTTGGCGCCGGATCTGTCGACGCAATTTGGCTGGAGCAACAGCGACTACGCCAACATCGCTTCCGTTTTCCAGTTTGTGTACGCGATATCCATGCTGTTTGCCGGCCGTTTCGTCGACAAGATCGGCACCAAGAAGGCCTACATCATCGCGATCGCTGTCTGGTCGACCGGCGCCATGATGCATGCCTTTTCAGTGCCGATGGGCGAGGGCATCGCAGCGGTGAGCAGTGCGTTCGGCCTTGCGGTGATCCCGGTCTCTATCGCCGGTTTCATGCTGTCCCGCGCCGTGCTGGCGATAGGCGAGGCGGGTAACTTCCCGATCGCGATCAAGGCCACGGCCGAATACTTCCCGAAGAAGGAACGCTCCTTCGCCACCGGTATCTTCAACTCCGGTGCCAACGTGGGCGCGATCCTGGCGCCGATCTGCGTGCCGCTGATTGCCGCCCTGTGGGGTTGGGAAGCGGCGTTCATCGTGATCGGCATGCTGGGCTTTGTCTGGGTGGCCGTGTGGATTGCGCTGTACGAAAAACCTGAAAATCAAAAACGCCTTTCGGCAGAGGAACTGGCCTTCATTCGCAGCGATGCGCAGGTGAGTGCCACCCCGGCACCGGGCGTTGCCGAGAAAAAAGTCTCGTGGTTCAAGTTGCTGACCTACCGCCAGACCTGGGCGTTCGCCTTCGGCAAATTCATGACCGACGGTGTGTGGTGGTTCTTCCTGTTCTGGCTGCCAACCTACCTGTCGGCGCAGTACGGCATGAAGGGCGCGGCCATCGTGTTGCCTTTGGCCGTGTTGTACAGCATGACCATGGTCGGCAGCATCGGCGGCGGCTGGTTCCCGAGCTATTTCATGGCACGTGGCGATGCGCCGTATGACGGCCGGATGAAAGCCATGCTGGTCATCGCCTTCTTCCCGCTGCTGGTGTTGCTGGCTCAGCCACTGGGTTACATCAGCTTTTGGGTACCGGTGATATTGATCGGCATCGGGGCGTCGGCGCATCAGGCGTGGTCGTGCAACATCTTCACCACCGTGTCTGACATGTTCCCGCAAAAATCCATCGCGTCAGTGGTCGGCATTGGCGGTTTGGCCGGCGGCATGGGCGGTGTTGCGATGACGAAGCTTGGCGGTTGGGTGTTCGACTACTACAAATCGATCAACGATATTCACACCGGCTACATGATCATGTTCGCCATCTGTGCGGTGGCCTACCTGGTGGCGTGGAGCGTGATGAAACTGCTGGTACCGCGCCACAAGGAAATCACCGATCTGTAATCGGCTGGCTTGAGAGGTTGAACCGGTAGACGGCGCTTGTAGCCGTCACCGGTTCCGTTTCACCATTCACCGCCCTTCAGTTCAGGGGGCGCAGGTCAGGTACGACTCGCCATGCGCCGTTTCACCCTGTAGCAGTCATTGATATCGAGCGCTTTCTGGTAAAACTCCCAGCGCTGCGCGCGGTTACTGTCACCCTGCAGCCGGTAAATCTCCGCTTGATAATCACGGCTGCTGCCCCATTGCATTGCCATGCCCACGGGCTCTTCGCGTCGACACTCAAGCTTTACAACCGGCTGCGGAAAGTATTTCTCATAGAGGGGCATGCTGGCCTCGATCGCCTGCAGCGCTGTCTGGTATTGGACGGTGTCCGTGAACGCCACACACCAGGACGAAATCTCGAGTGCCGCTGGAGCAAAGCCATGTACCAGACTTTGTTCGAACAAGGGGCAAGCCTTCTCCTTTATCACGTCGCTCGGATGGAGCATCACGTAGATCAACGCCAGACGATACTGCGCTACCGGATGCTCAAGCGCTGCGGCTTGCTCCAGCAATGTGATCGCAGGCCTGAGCAACACTCCCGCTTCGTCGACCAGCGCCATTGAGCGCTGCTTCTCCTCGGCACTCGCCGTGGGAAAATTGGAAGGCACCGCTTCAAGCTTGCTATTGGCTTGCTGCAGATACGGGACAGCCTGTTGGTAGAGACTCTCGGAGCGAGAATCTATGGAAAACGAACTCGCCATGCACAGCGACGGCATCAGACTCGCCAGCAAGGTGATGCAACTGCGATGGATAAACATGGGGACTTCCTTGTGTCACGCGTTTTCAGTGTTGCGCAGGATACTGAGAACTTCGCATGGGGACCACTTTCAGGCGTGAGCGATCAGGATTCTGGTGACGGTAATGGACGCGCGTGAATGACGACTCGAGCCTCACCCCTTGGCTCGGTGACGCAAGCGTGAGTACGAAATCAGCATGCTGGTCAGTTCTTGTGTCACTTGGGTGAAGGGTGACACTCGACGGCTGATCAGGCACACCTCGCACGACTCCAGCGGCTCGCGAATCGAAATGCTGGTCAGCGACGAGGAAAACAGCTTCATGCCGGCAAGCATGCCGGGCTCAATGGTCAGGTAGTCTGTCTCGGAGATGATGTGCAGCATTTCCAGCAGCGACTCGGTCGTGATCGCGATCTTCGGGGGCGGCAAGCCTTGGGCTTTGAACAGCTCGATCAGTTGCTTCTCCGCGCTACCGGCAATCCCCGCCGGGCGGACGCTGATCCACTGGCAGTCGGCGAGGTCGCGCACTGAGCGAGCCTCCGCCAGGGGATGCCCCTTGCGCGCAATGACGCTGGCTTTCGAGCGGTAAAGCCGCTCAATCTGCAAGTCGATATCGCAAACGTCGGCACTCAGTGGACACATCACAAAGTCGAGCCGGCCCGCGCGAATCATTTCGATCAACTTCTTCGTCTGGCCACCGGCGACGTGCAACTGCACGTTTGGAAATCGGCGGGTAAAACTGTTGAAGACCGGCATCAGGCACGCAGCCAAGGGCTCCGTCGTGACACCCAATGCGATCTGACCTTCGGGCGCACCGTTGCATTGTCGGACGTCCTGTACTGCGCGATCACAATCCAGAATGATCGAGCGTGCCCTGGTCAGGAAAACCTTGCCGGCCAGGGTCAGGCTGATGCCTTGATTGGAGCGCACCAACAAGGTGGCCCCCAGTTCTCTTTCCAGACTTTGAATCGACTCGGTCAAGGTGCTTTGAGCCGCTTCCAGCGTTCGCGCCGCCGAACGAAAACTGCCCATGTCGACCACTGAGCAGAACGCCCGAAGCTGGATCAGTTTCATGCAGCAGTGATCCAGTTGTTGCCGTTGTGGCCATGGGCAGCGTGAGAGATAGAGATTGTGCGGCTGCTTGCGGTGTTCATGGCGGATTCTCCAAACGGCAAGGGATGTAGTGGCTTGTTATCGCTATCGATTAGATCGTATGCGATGCATTAATATTCAAGCAAAAACCCCTTGATGTCAAAGATCCTGTCGCGACTTGGCGACGAGCGGTGATGGGCTTCATCTCAACTGGCGAAGGGCAGCAAGGTGGTCGGAAAAGCCGAAGGTGATCGGTTTTTCCGTCATTCCCGGCGCTCTGATCTCGTCTATAAAATGAGCCAAGTCATATAGTTACGTATCTTTTGTGCTATTTGACTTTAATAAAAAACTCAAGGAATCACTGATGAGCAAAATCGAAAAAGTCTTGGCTACCGGCAAGACTCACACCACCCTGAGCAGCTCCGGCAACAATTCGCGCGGGCACAACGGCAACCTCGACATCGAACTCTCAACGCCGGGGAGCGCCAAACCGGCCCACGTATTTGCCGCCACCCAGCCGCACCCGACGGCCGAGCAGTTGTTTGCCGGCGCATGGTCGGCTTGCTACATCGCAGCGCTTGGCCTTGCGGCCAAAGAGTTGAAGGTGGCTATTCCGGCCGACGTGTCCGTCGACATCGAGATTGATCTGGGGCAAACCGGGAATGCTTACTTCCTGCAGGCCGGGTTCAACGTCAACCTGCCGGGCCTGCCTTATGAGGTCGCTTGCGCTGTTGCACATGCGGCGGATCAAATTTGCCCGTACTCGAAGGCCACGCGCGGCAACATTGATGTGTATTTGAATGTTCAGACGTCGTGAGTCGATATAAAAAGCCGGGTTCAAGTCGCTGAGGTAAGTGAAAAGCCCAAAGCATGAAGACTTGATGCTGACGGCGGCAGTGTCCGTCGACGCACGACTCCCTGGTGAGCCGTGCGTCGACCGTCACCGGCCTGCTGCACGTGGATAACGAACATCAGAGGAACGAGCACTTCCGACACCATCGCATGCGATGTATAGTCGGGCCTTGCGATCCATTTGTCTTTGGCCCGGAGAATGCTCATGAAACCCACTGAAAAGACATCCGCCCTCGACCTGAAACTTTCCGACTTCCTGTGTTTTGCGGTCTATTCCTCCAACCTCGCCTTCGGCAAGGCTTACAAGCCAATGCTCGAACGGCTCGGACTCACCTACACGCAATACATCACCCTCGTGGCACTGTGGGAGGAAGACAACCAGACCGTTGGCAGCCTCGGCGAAAAACTGTTCCTGGAATCCAACACCCTCACTCCGATCTTGAAGAAGTTG
Organism: Pseudomonas sp. BF-RE-22; assembly: GCF_019956155.1. Taxonomy (NCBI): domain Bacteria; kingdom Pseudomonadati; phylum Pseudomonadota; class Gammaproteobacteria; order Pseudomonadales; family Pseudomonadaceae; genus Pseudomonas; species Pseudomonas sp. BF-RE-22. The sequence goes on from NZ_JAHBDD010000003.1 coordinate 110,290, forward strand.
GAAGCCATGGGGTATGTGCTGCGCCAGCGCGACCCGGAAGACGAACGCCAGGTGCGGATCAGCCTCACAAAAGAGGGGCGAAAATTGCGTGAAGGTCTCTCCGAAGACGGCTTCCCGCAAACCGGTCTGGATGCCGACGACTTCGTGCAATTGCAGCAGGCAATCGTGAAGTTACGGGGCAACCTCATCCGTACGACGAAAGATCGGGAGTAGGGCGACTCAACCGTTCAAGCCTGTCTACCCGAAGGCAAGACGACAGGCAGTTCATCACACAACCCGCGCCGGCGCTTTACCCTGCCACCCTCACCAAGCATCATGTGCGGCCCGCACTCATGCCAACGGTGCCGGACATCCGTGGTGAAAAGGAACTGCAGTTGAACGAACAGACATTGTCCATGCGCTTGGAGCGCGTAGCCGCGCATATGCCAGCCGGTGCGCGCCTGGCCGATATCGGCTCGGATCATGCCTACTTGCCGGTGGCGTTGATGCGCCGTGGCGCCATCGCATCGGCGGTGGCGGGCGAGGTGGCATTGACGCCGTTCCACTCGGCCGAACGCACCGTGCGCGAAAACGGCCTGGACCAGCACATCACCGTGCGCCTGGCCGATGGCCTGGCGGCAATCGAGCCGGGAGACGGGATCACCGCGATCAGCCTCTGCGGCATGGGCGGCGAGACGATCCGCGACATCCTCGACAGCGGCAAGGCGCACCTGAGCGGCCAGGAGCGCTTGATCCTGCAGCCCAACGGCGGCGAGCAGCCACTGCGCCAATGGCTGATGGAAAATGGCTACCGCATCCTCTGCGAGGAAGTGCTGCGCGAAAACCGTTTCGACTACGAAATCATCGTCGCCGAGCGCGCCGGACCGGTGACGTACACCGCCGAAGAACTGTACTTCGGCCCACTGCAAATGCAGGCACGCACCCCGGCGTTCCTGGTCAAATGGCAGCGCATCCTGCGCCACAAGCAACAGACCCTGACCCAGTTCGCCCACGCGCGGCAGGCCGTGCCTGAGGAGAAGGTGCAGGATGTCGCCCGGCAGGCGCGGTGGATTAGTGAGTTGCTGGCTTGAGTGCGTTTCCCGGGTTTGTACGGACGTTAGCTGGGCGGATATCCCTCAAAGGTGTAGGCACATCAAATGGTTGGTAACGACCTGTCGCGAGGGGCAGCAAACGACCCATAGCAGCCCTTGATGTATGTGCGTTGTCGCCATATGTTATTGGCATTCATGGAGGATTCTGACTGATGGCACGCGTGGGATTGATACTGACACCCGGTTTTGCGGACTGGGAATATGCTTTCATTGCTGGAACTGCGTCTCCGTTTTACGGGATCGACGTCAGGTTTTTCGCTTCTGCTACGGGGCAGTTCCGCTCGCAGGGTGGATTGGCTGTAACTGTCGATAGCAGCTTGCAACAATGTCTGGACTGGAAACCGGACGTTGTTGTCGTCATTGGAGGAATGGTCTGGGAGCGTGCAGAAGCACCGGATATTCGAGAGTTTCTTCATGCTAGTCGTTCAAGTGGAGCGACAATTGCCGGTATCTGTGGGGGAACGCTGGCACTTGCGAGGGCCGGGCTTCTCGACACGGTTCCTCATACATCGAACAGCGCTGACTTCTTACAGCAGAATGCCGTAGGTTATGAGGGGCGCACGCTTTATCGATGCAGTGCAGTGGCTGTGGTTGCAGACCGCATTATAACTGCTCCAGGCCCTGCACCCGTTAGCTTCACCTGCGCAGTGTTCGAAGCTGCCGGGCTATCTTCAGAGATCACTTCTCAATTCAGGTCAATGTTGGCAGCGGAACATCGGTGACTGCTTCGTCCTGCAAAACAGCCGATCAGGTGATGTGTTCGAGTGGCCGCTCATGGCCGATTGCTGCCCTCCGCGACAGGCAGCAATCGACCCTTTGCAGTCAGTCAAATTACCGATGCAATCAGGCGATAATCCGTGCATTTCTGGCGTCATTGATCATCGAGGATTACATACGGTTTCTAATAATTTGACGTTGGCCGAATGCATGTGCATTCAGCCTTCGATAGATCTACTTTGTTTCTAAATGACCACTACAGCAACGGTCTAAGTCATGAAAGTGCTTTGGAAATGATTACGTGGTGGTTCGCTCGGCGTTATTGGGCCTGTCAGCTAGAAAGCTAGTGTGTGGGGAAGGCATTCCAAGGCGCTCTACGACGGAGATGCAAGCGGCCGACTACTTCAAGCTTCCAAAAAGGAATTGCTGGAGCCGTTCGGATTTTGGATTTGCCAACACTTCCTTAGGGCAACCGCTCTCTTCTACCAGTCCCTTATGCAAAAAGGTCAGATGGTTAGAAACCTCACGAGCAAAGCCCATTTCGTGGGTCACCACCACCATAGTGCGTCCCTCCTGCGCAAGGTCTTGCATTACCTTAAGTACTTCACCAACGAGCTCTGGGTCTAGCGCCGACGTGGGCTCGTCAAACAGCATCACTTCCGGCTCCATAGCAAGAGCGCGGGCAATGGCCACGCGTTGCTGTTCGCCACCAGACATATGTCCTGGATAAGCATCTTTCCTGTGTGCCACTCCGACCTTGTTCAGGTAGTGTTCGGCCCTGTCGCGAGCCTCACTTTTGGAAAAGCCGAGCACGTGTACGGGAGCTTCCATGACGTTTTCCATGGCACTCATGTGTGACCAGAGGTTGAAGTGCTGGAACACCATTGCCAGGCGCGAGCGCATACGCTGCAATTGTTTAGGGTCAGCGGCTCTAAGCGCTCCGTCTTTGCTTGGCGTTAGCTTCAGCTCTTCGCCGTTGAGCAGGATCTTTCCGCCGTAAGGTTGCTCCAGCATGTTGATGCAGCGCAAAAAGGTGCTTTTGCCGGAACCGCTTGAACCGATGATGCTAATAACATCACCAGCCTTGGCGGTCAGGGACACGCCCTTGAGCACTTCGTGAGTACCGTAGCGTTTGTGCAGGTCTTGGACTTCTAGTTTGTACATGGTTTCGATCTCCTGTGGCCATGTCGCTCGGAACGCGCTCCTGATGGGTGGCTTCACGACTGACCTTGGCCAGCCATCGTTCAGGCAGCGCGAAGAAGCGGGGGGTTAGGCGCGTAATGAATTGAGCGTGCTTGGCACCACTCCCTAGTGCTTGCGCGGGGCGAGGTACGCTAGCCAATGGCGCTCGGCGTGCTTGAACAGGCGCACCAAGATTAGGGTCAGGCCAAGGTAGAGCAAGCCTGCTGTGATGAAGGCCTCAAACGGCAGGTAATACTGCGAACTCACCGTGCGTGCGGCACCGGTAATGTCGATCAGTGTGACAATCGACGCCAGGCAAGTGGTGTGCAGCATCATGATCACTTCGTTGCTGTATTGCGGCAGCGCGCGGCGCAGGGCCGAAGGTAGCAAGATCCGGCGATACAGCTTGGCACGCGACATGCCGACAGCTTTTGCCGCCTCTATCTCGCCGTGAGGTGTAGCTTTCAAACTGCCAGCAAGGATCTCAGCGGTGTAGGCACTGGTGTTTATGGCAAAGGCTATACAGGCGCAAAAGGTGGCGTTGGAGAGGTAAGGCCAAAGCGCGCTTGCGCGTAATGCCTCGAACTGCGCCAGGCCGTAGTAGATCAGGAATAGTTGTACCAGCATCGGTGTGCCACGGATTACGTAGGTATAGAGCCACGCCGGCAGGTTCACCAACGGGTTTCTGGACACCCGCATCAGTGCCAGTGGTACTGCCGACAACAGACCCAAGGTCAGGGAGATCACCAGTAGTTTGAGGGTTACCAGCATGCCTGCAAGATAAAGCGGTAGGTTCTCCAGAATAACGCTGTAGTCGAAGATCATAGTTCAACCGCCTTGATACCCGCGGAGTAGCGTTTTTCCAAAACACGCAATGCCAGCAATGAAACGCTGGTCAGCACCAGGTAAAGCGCCGCCGCTGCCAGATAGAAAGTGAAGGGTTCGTGTGTCGAATCTGCGGCGCTCTTTGCCTTGAACATCATGTCCTGCAGGCCGACCACGGAGATAAGTGCCGTAGCCTTGGTCAGCACCAGCCAGTTGTTGGTAAAACCAGGAATGGCCAAGCGAATCATCTGCGGTACTAATATACGGAAAAAAACCTGAGAGTCGCTCATACCATAGGCAACTCCTGCCTCGCTCTGTCCTTTTGCAATGGCCATAAAGGCACCGCGGAAGGTTTCGGACAAGTAGGCACCGAAGATTAATCCCAAGGTGAACACGCCAGACCAGAAGGGGTCGAGATCAATGTAGTTCTCGTGGCCGACCATCGACGCTGCGAGGTTCACGACCTGCTGGCCACCGTAAAAAACCAATAGAATCAGCACCAGGTCAGGGATGCCTCGCACGATGGTGGCGTAGCCTTCACCCAAGAGCGCCATCCACTTGATTCGCGACAACCGAAGCGCTGCGCCAATCAGGCCAAGAGTGATCGCCAGCAATATGGAAGATAGGGCCAATAACAGCGTAAGCCAGGCACCATCGAGTATGGTCGAACCGTAGCCATTAAGCATGATTCAAGTCCTTAAAACGCGCTCTGAGATATCGGGCGCTGCCAATTCAACGAAAAAGTGGCGCAATCACTAAGTTGAGAGTTGCGCCATTACCAAGGGGAAGTAATTAGTCGCCAAAGACGTCGAACTGGAAGTATCTATCCTGGACTACTTTATACTTGCCATTAGTCCGGATGGCTGCAATGGCTGTGGAGATCTTTTCAGCCAAGACCTTATCTCCCTTGCGCACAGCAATACCTTTACCCTCACCGAAGTAATTCTTGTCAGTGAAGGCCGGGCCTGCCAAAGCGAAGCCTTTGCCGGCGTCGGTCTTCAGAAAGCCATTATTGATGTTCACCGCATCCGCCAGAGTGGCGTCTAAGCGTCCTGCGGCCAAGTCTAAAAAGACCTCGTTCTGCGAGCTGTAACGCACCACTTCCACACCGGCAGGAACCAGGACTTGGCTTGCGTAGCGATCAAAGGTTGACGCACGTTGCACACCGACTTTCTTGCCTTTCAGATCAGTCAATGGATCGTTGATCACGGCACCTTCTTTCATCGCTAGGCGAGCCGGGGTATTGTAATATTTATCAGTAAAGTCCACCGACTTGAGACGTTCTTCAGTGATGCTTATCGATGACAGCGCGGCATCGAACTTACGGACTTTAAGGGCAGGAATAAGACCGTCGAACTCTTGCTCTATCCATTGGCACTTGACCTTCATTTCTTCGCATAGGGCGTTCCCTATGTCGTAGTCGAAGCCGGTTATCTTGCCTTCCGAAGTCTTGTAGGCGAAGGGCGGGTAAGCTGCCTCGATACCTATGCGCAGAGGGGGCGTGCCATCGGCCATGGCAATCAATGGTGATATCAGAGACAGTGCCATGGCACCAATAAGTGAAGTTTTTCTCATTACGTGACTCCTTTGTAGAGTGGGGTTTTCGCGGGCAGGAATAGGACGTAGCAATGCTTGCCTATAAAAAGGAAGGGCATTGTCCTCGAGTGTTTATTATTTTTGTTTTTCTGAGTACCAACCCATTTGATGTGCGCGGTACTCCAGAAACTAATATTCCGTTTGCTGTTAAGATTGCTTCCCTGGGAGTCTGTTTTTCGTATGTCTAAATCACTTCTTGAAATTAGCCATGAGCTTATATTCTTGAAATTGATTAGGTGGTTGCGCTGAGTTTCATGGTTGAAATAATTTTTATGCTCTTTAGATAAATGCTGAGGAGTGATCTAAAGTCGCTTAAGTTGAAAATTCGGAGAGTTAACCAGTGCTGTAAAATGGATGAAAAAGTTTTCACCGTAACTATACAAAAAAAGCAATTTTGATGTGCCTGTTATGGCGTCGGGTAGCTACCAGGCAACAGAATGTTGTGATTGATTTGGCTGATGTCGGTATAGCCACAAAGTGCCATTGTAAGATCCATCTCTTTGGCAATGATCTCCAGTGTTTGCCGAACACCCTTTTCCCCAGATGCACCAAGGCCGTATAGGTGGGCTCTACCGATTAGAGTGCCTTTGGCGCCAAGAGCCAGTGCCTTGATCACGTCCTGTCCGCTGCGGATACCGCTATCGAGCCAGACTTCGACCTGGTTGCCTACTGCGTCAACAATGGCCGGCAGCATCTTGATGCTCGAAGGTGCACCATCGAGTTGACGTCCGCCATGATTACTCACGATGAGTGCATCGGCACCGACCTTGACTGCCATTCGCGCATCCTCTACATCCAGAATGCCTTTCAATACTAGTTTTCCACCCCAGCGCTGCTTGACCCAGGCAATGTCGTCCCAGCATAGGCTCGGGTCGAATTGATCATACGTCCACTCAGCAAGCTGGCTCAGGTCATCGACGCCTTTGACGTGCCCCATGATGTTGCCGAAGTGGTGTCGGCGGGTGCCGAGCATTCCTTTGATCCAGCGGGGTTTGCTCAGCATGTTCAGGATATTTGCAGGGGTTGGCCGAGGAGGGGTGCTCAGACCGTTTTTCAGGTCTTTGTGCCTCTGGCCGCTGAGTTGCAGATCAAGAGTAAGCACCAGTGCATCACAACCTGCGGCTTTTGCTCTATCAATCAAGCGGCCGATAAAGTCACGGTCACGCATGATGTACAACTGGAACCAGAAAGGGGATCCCACCTCATCAGCAATATCCTCCAGCGAGCAAATGCTGACGGTCGATAAGGTGTAGCGAATGCCCGCCGATGCTGCAGCCCGAGCCGCAAGAATTTCACCGTCGGCGTGCATCATGCCAGCGAGCCCGGTCGGGGCGATAGCGACTGGCATTGCCATGTCGATTCCAAGCATCTTGGCTTTCAGTGAGCGGTTTTCGATGTTGCGCGCTACCCGCTGACGGAACTTGATCCGCGCAAAGTCACTTTCGTTTTCTTGATAAGTGCTCTCAGTCCAGGAGCCCGTGTCGACATAGTCATAGAACATTCTCGGCACACGCCGCTGAGCTAACAGGCGAAGATCTTCTACGCAAGTAATGATGGTCATAAGGCCACTCCCCAAAAACATTGATGGGGATGCTAGCGGTTATGGAGCGAGTGGGCGGGGAAAAAAATGCGCGTCATCAAGGCGTTTTTTTCCGTTAGAGCGAGTGCTCCAATTGCATCTGGGCGCTGGATACCGCCTCGCAACAAATTTGCTTGAGCCAGGCTACGAACGCATCGGCCGCTACCGAAGGTTGAAGTACGCTCACTTCATAGTGAAAAGATGGTTTGCTACGAATCTTGCCTAAGGGTACCAACCTGCCATCAGCCAACCACGACCGAGCCAGCGATGGCCGAGCAAGTACCACCCCTTGGCCGTTCGCTGCTGTTTCCAACATCATGCCCAGGTCGAGCAACACTGGGCCCACATGAGGTTCTGGCAGATCCAGCTGGGCCTCATTAAACCAAGGACGCCAAGGCTCCAGCGGTGAGCGTAGCAGGGGGAGCCGGGAAATATCGTCAAGCAAATGCAGCGAGCCGAATCTGGTAAGCAAGTCTGGTGCTGCCAGGGGCTGCAGTTGCTCGTCCAGCAGTCGGTGCTCTGGTTCTACCTTGGCGCTATCGCCACTGATATTGATATCCCATGTACCGCCGGTGCTACGTGCCAGAGGCGCCGAGAGTTGAATTTGCAGATCGATGTTCGGGTGCGCCGCGCTGTGCTCTGGAAGACGAGGAATTAGAATTTGGCGAGCGAAGGTCGGTGGACAGCAGATGGTGAGCCGCTGCTTTCGCTGGGTCAGGCGGCTATGCATTGGGATTGCGACCAACTGTTCTAGTATCGGCGTGATCTGTTCAAGATAGGCTTGGCCCTGGGCGGTGAGTGTCACGGTACCGCCGAGGCGATTAAACAGTAGTACACCGAGAAGCTGCTCTAAGCCCGATATGCGCTTTCTGAGCGCGCTGCTGGTAACCGATAATGACTCAGCGGCTCGATCAAAAGACTCCATCTGTGCTGCGGCCTCGAATGCCAATAGGGCATCGAGAGAAGGGAGACGATAGTCGTTGAATCCGCTCATGCTTGCTCCCGAACATTAAAATTTACTACACCTTGACTGCTCCCGACCGACTCGTTTTTCGATGAGGAAACAAGCCGAGCAGTGTATACCGTTCGTTTTTCATGTCTCTTGTTATTGGCTCCCAAGCCCCCTGATAAAAGCCGTCTGGCTGTCCTTGGTCGATGCACCGGCTAGTGAGGTTGTGTTCAAGCGGACACGATAGCCAGTACTCGCTCTGTTTAAATTAGAAATGATCTTTGTAATGATATAGGACAATCTGTGTTTTTGGGATGTATGCATGAAGCCAACGATTAGCTAGAGGCTATCGTTTGGCAAAAATCAGGAAGGGGTAAGCGAGCGCGACCTGTGAGGTCGCACTTGGCATGAAGAGAGGAGAGCGGGGGGTTATTCGAACAGAGAAGGATCTACTTTTTTACGTCGGGCCTGCTCCAGGTGTCTGCGCATCTGGTCTGCTGCTGCCAGCCGGTCCCCTCGTTCCAGGCAGTCGAGGATCGCGAGATGCTCTTCCGCCTGGCCTTTGCGTGGGGCTCGTGTGCTGGCTTGACGGTATTCTACCAGTCGACGCAATTGGTCGAGACGGCGGACGGTTTGATGCAGGAAGCGATTGCCGGAGCACGCCGCCAGTGTCTCGTGAAACAGTGAGTTCGCCTCAAACAGCTCCTGAGGAGTCATAGTCAGGTAACCACCGTTGGCAATGAACTCCTGTTGTTTGCGACAGGTAGCAAGCGTTTCACGATCTATTTGAAATGTGGGTGAGAGCAGGCCAGAGGGCTCGATGGTTGCGCGGAATGAATAGCTTTCTTCATACGCCTCCACTGAATCGATCATGGGCAGAAGCCGCCATCCTTGACCCGCGCGTTGTTCAATCCATCCTTCCTGCTGGATGCGTGAGAGAACCGCTCTCAGCGCTGCCCGAGACACATCAAACCGACGCATGAACTCAATCTCGGTAAACAGCTCGGGAAGCTGTCGGCTGAGACGTAATTCGGCAAACTTCAGGTAGAGCGGATCGTCACTGCTCTCCATGACTTCCGAGGCGAGGTCTACTAGATCGTCGCTGGAGCGGGCTAGAAAAAAGCCTCGATTTCGGTCGTATGTGAGCATGCCCTTTTCGACCAAATGGCCCATGGCAAACTTGATTGGAGTACGTGAAACGTTAAGCGTTGCCGCCAGCTGTGACTCGACCAGGTGATGTCCTATATCGAAGCGTTCACGACGCACGTGAGAAACAATGTCACGCGCAATGCGTGCTTGCAGAGGACTTAGAGGCATTGGATCGAGAACCAAATAGAGCTGACCATGGAGTCGCCATTCTAGCGTGTCGGTAAGCTTAACGGCAGAGACCATTTTTTTGCCTCTGCCGAGGTTTGTGTTGCTCCGAGCGCCTGTTTTATCGAACCTGGTAGAAGGGGAACGCCCCGAACAACAGGCCACCAGCGAGCAGGCCGAAGCTGGCAAAAATTGCCCACTTGAGAGCGAAGCGCTGGTGGTCACCCAGATCGACTTTTGCCAATGCGACCAACAGGTACAGGGACGGTACCAACGGGCTCAGCAGATGGACAGGTTGGCCGACCACTGAGGCGCGGGCAATTTCAAGAGGCGTGATTCCATACTGAACGGCTGTCTGTGCGATCACGGGCAGAATGCCGAAGTAAAACGCATCATTGGACATGAAGAATGTGAACGGCATGCTGACCAATGCTGTGAATACGGCCAGGAACGGGCCGAAACTGTGTGGAATGACAGTGAGCAAACTTTTGGCCATCGCATCCACCATGCCGGTTCCAGACAGGATGCCTGTGAATATCCCGGCGGCAAAGATCAGCGCGGTGACGGCCAGCACATTCGACGCATGGGAGGCGATACGTTCCTTTTGGTGTTCGATACTTGGGTAGTTGATCATGATTGCCAGTGCGAAACCGACCATGAAAAGCACCTGGATTGGCATGGCCCCCACGACAAGGCAAGCGATCAAGGCGAGTGTGAGAATCAGGTTTGGCCAGAACATTTTCGGACGGCGATGCACGTCACACTCTTCTGCCGATCCATTCCCCAAAGCCATCGATCCATGGTGAAAGTCTTCGAGATGAAGCACTCCGAGCGCGGCACGCTCTTTGCGACCCAGCACAATGGCCGTAAATATGAGGCAGGCCGCCCCCATCAGCATTGCAGGAATCATCGGCAGGAATATCTCAAGCGCATCGACATGCAGGGCGGCAGCGGCGCGCGCTGTTGGCCCACCCCAGGGTGAAATGTTCATGATGCCGCTGGCGATATTCACTACGCAAACCATACCCAGCACGTTCATACCCAATCGCTGGTAAAGCGGCAGAAACGCTGCACAGGCGATCATGTAAGTGGTTGAACTGTCGCCGTCCAGGGATACCAGCATCGTCAGCACGGCAGTGCCCACCAGAACCTTCAGCGGGTCTCCTTTCACCAGCTTCAAGATGAAGCGCACGAGCCCGTCAAAGAGCCCCGCGTCGATCATGATGCCGAAGTAAAGAATCGAAAACGTCAACATCACGCCCGTTGGTGCGAGGGTTTTTACACCGTCGAGCATCATGCCGCCGAGGCCCGCGAAATGGCCCCCGATCAAAGCGAAAACGATAGGTATCAGGATCAGCGCAATAAGCGCCGATAGGCGCTTTGTCATGATCAGGTACATGAAACAAATGACCATTGAAAAACCAAGGATTGTTAACACGGTCGTACTCCCACTTTTATTAGACGTATGTGGCTCTCGTCAGCCGCGTGGCTGTTCCAGATCCATGGTTATCAAGTCGAGGCTGGCTCGAAAAAAAGGGGAGTGAGGATGGAGCTGGGGCATGTGAGCTTGATCATGGTGAGCCTCGACTTTCTTATGTTTATTTTTTTCTACCGTACCCAACCGGGCGCTGCGTCAAAGGAGCGACTGTGCACAGTAGAAATCGTTGGTTGGGGTACGTCCGATCTCGGGTTTGAGATGACTCGGACAAATCAACATTGATCTATATCGTGACAAAGTGCAATATGGCTCTCACAAAAACATTGCCCGTACAGCCTGTGAGGATTAGCCAATGCCTAAGTCAAAGGGTCGAACCGTTTCCGCCAACGGCATCGAGTACCGTGTAAGTGATATTCGGGGGGTTGTGACTGACCTGGGCGGTGACTACGCCAGGCTGCCCTATAGCCTGCGAGTTCTTGCCGAGAACGTTTTGCGTGGTGAGGGCGATCCTGAAGCCGCACTTAAAGTGATATGTGCCCGTTCCAAAGAATTCGACATCCCGTTCCGCCCGGCCCGGGTTGTGCTGCAGGATCTGCTGGGTACGCCAGCACTCGTAGACCTCGCTGGTTTGAGAGATGCCGTCGCGCAGAAAGGTGGTAATCCGCGCTTGGTGAACCCGGTGACCCCAACCCACCTCGTTGTGGATCACTCGCTCAACGTCGAGCGTTGGGGCGATGCCAGTGCTCTTGCTGATAACGAGGCAATCGAGCGTGAACGCAATGCGGAGCGTTTCCAGTTCCTGGACTGGTGTAACAAGGCATTCAGCAATCTCTCCATCATTCCCTCGGGCAAAGGCATCCTTCACCAGATCAACCTTGAGCGTCTGACCACCGTTGTGGGTACTCAGCGCCGTGGCGACGAGCTATGGGCTTTCCCGGATACGTTGGTAGGTACTGATAGCCACACCACCATGATCAACGCCATTGGTGTGTTGGGCTGGGGTGTTGGCGGCATTGAGGCTGAAGCCGCGATGCTGGGCAAATCACTGATGCTGCGCCTGCCGGAAATCGTTGGCGTGCGCCTGGAAGGCACATTGCCTCAAGGCTACCTCGCGACCGATATTGCACTGGCGTTGACTGAGCAACTTCGTAAAGCGGGTGTTATCGGTTCCTTCCTCGAGTTCTTCGGCCCGGGCGTGCCACAGCTATCACTGGCAGACCGTGGAACCTTGTCGAACATGGCGCCGGAATTCGGTGCAACAGCAGCAATGTTCGCAATTGATGACCGGACGCTGCATTACTTGCGTATGACGGGGCGTGGCGGTCAGATTTCGGGACTGACGGAAGCGTATGCGCGGGCACAAGGTCTCTGGCATGACAGTCTTGCCGAGGCTGAATACAACCGTGTCGTAACACTCAATCTCAGCACTGTTGCACGCTCGATAGCCGGGCCTAAGCAGCCACACCAACGCATCGTGTTGGGACAAAAGGCGCCTGCTACCAATCTTCCTGCCGGTCTGGACAATGGCTCGATAGTTCTCGCTGCTATTACCAGTTGCACCAACACCTCCAACCCAAGGGGAGTAATCGCTGCGGGGCTGGTTGCGCGTAACGCACGAAAGCGTGGACTGAAGAGAGCCCCCTGGGTGAAAACCTCGTTCGCTCCTGGCTCCATGGTGGTATCGGACTATCTTGAGCGGTCTGGCCTGAATGAAGATCTGGACGCTCTAGGTTTCAACCTGGTTGGCTACGGCTGCACCACCTGCAACGGTATGTCCGGCCCGTTGCTCAGCACCGAAATCGAAGACGAAATTCGTGCTCGCAAGTTGGAGACTGTGGCTGCGACTTCAGGCAACCGTAACTTTGAAGGCCGAGTCCACCCACTGGCGCGCGAAGTTTTCATCATGTCGCCACCGTTGATCGTCGCTTATGCGATTGCCGGCACCTACTTGATTGACCCGGAAAAGGACGCATTGGGTCTCGACGACAAAGGCGTACCGGTCTACCTGCACGAATTGTGGCCGAGCGATGAGGAGCTGACGCAAATCGAAGCAGATAATTTGACTGCCGATTTGTTCGACAAGGCCTACGAGGATGTTCCGCGTGAAGCAGGCTTGATCGCCAGTGATCTGCGCGCCGGTGTCAGCGACCAATATGCCTGGCAAGAAAGCAGCACTTACATCCGTAAACCTCCATATTGGAGCGACGCGGTGACTGCGACAGACACAGCCAAAGACCTCAGCAACATGCGTGTGTTGGCCATGCTCTCGGACAACATCACCACCGACCACATCTCACCATCTGGCGCGATTCTTCCAGAAAGCGATGCGGGCCAATACCTGCAATCGCATGGCATCGCAGTACCAGACTTCAACTCCTATGGTACGCGTCGTGGCAACCATGAAGCGGCGCAGCGTGCGACCTTCGCAAGCCCTCGTTTGAAAAACGAACTGCTTGAAGATGGTCGTGAGGGCCCGTGGACGTTGCTTCTGCCCGAGAAAGAAGTCACCACGATTTTCCAGGCCGCCGAGATCTACGCACAACGTAAGCAGTCGCTGATCGTTGTCGCCGGTAAGGAGTACGGAAGTGGATCCTCGCGCGACTGGGCTGCAAAAGGCCCCCGTCTGTTGGGTGTTCGTGTGGTCGTGGCCGAAAGCTTCGAGCGTATTCACCGCACCAACCTGGCTGGCCTCGGCATTCTTCCGTTGCAGTTTGAGGACGGTGTTTCTCGTCAGAGTCTGGGCCTGAACGGACGTGAAACATTCAGCGTTGAAGGCATCACCGCAGACTTCCAGCCGGGCGCAAAAATCACGCTGGTGATCGAGCGTGAGAGTGGTGAGAAAGAGCGCGTCACGGTCGTGAGTCGTCTGGATACCTTCGAAGACGTCCGCTACTTCCGCAGCGGTGGTTTGCTGCCACAGCTTCTGATCGAAAGCATGAAGAACGCATCCGTTAACTGATGCACCGCTGATTCGTTGGAGTAAAAAAATGACCCAAAGACGTATTCCTGCCGTTTACATGCGTGGCGGTTCCAGCAAAGGCGTGTTTTTTCTTGACGAGAGCCTGCCACCGGCAGGTGCGGAGCGTGATGCGATCCTGCTTCGTGTGATTGGCAGTCCGGATGTGTATGGCAAGCAGATCGATGGGATGGGCGGCGCCACCTCCAGTACCAGCAAGGTTGTGATCATCGGTAAATCCACCCGTGATGACTGTGATGTGGATTACCTGTTTGGTGCGCCGGCGATTGAGACCCCTGTAATCGATTGGTCAGGTAACTGCGGAAATCTGAGCTCGGCGGTTGGCCCTTACGCGATTTCCGAAGGCTTGGTGGATGCACCTCGCGATGGCATGGCAGTTGTCCGCATCTGGCAAGCCAACATCCAGAAGCGAATCATCGCTCACGTGCCAATGCGTAATGGTGAGGTTCAGGAAGAGGGTGATTTTGTACTCGATGGCGTAGCTTTTCCTGCTGCCGAAGTTGTCTTGGAGTTCCTCAATCCCGGTGGTTCAGATGGCAGCATTCTGCCAACCGGAAATGCCATCGATGAATTGGACATTCCGGGCGTCGGTAATCTTGCAGTGACACTGCTGAATGCTGGCAACCCGACCATATTCGTAGACGCGGATAAGGTGGGCCTGAAAGGCACCGAAACTCAAGACCAGGTTAACGGTGATGCGCAGTTGCTTGCACGGCTTGAAATCATTCGCGCCCATTGCACGGTGGCCATGGGCTTGGCCGAGAGTGCGGAAGAAGCAACGCGATTGCGTCCTCATACTCCGAAGCTATGCATGGTTGCTAAACCTCAAGCCTACAAGGCAGCGGGTGGCAAACAGGTTGAGCCAGGTGATATCGACGTGATTGCCCGGATTCTCTCGATGGGCAAGCTTCACCATGCAATCACTGGCACCGGCGCTGTTGCTGTTGCAGTTGCAGCAGCACTTGATGGCACGTTGGTCAATCGCATCGTCGGCGACGTCAGAGATCGTCAGGTACGCATGGGACACACCGCTGGCAGCGTCGCTGTCGGTGCGAAAACCGCCTTTGTAGAGGGGGCCTGGACAGTCGAAAAAGCAGTCATGAGCCGCAGTGCTCGTCGACTGATGGAAGGCTGGGTACGCATCCCCGAAGTGGTTTGATTTGCCAGTGTCATGCCGAGCGCCGCTCGGCATGAGCACACCTGATTCAATGTCGCATTTGACGTTGACAGACATTCAGGTGGACTTACTGAAAATGGCCATGTGATTAAAACCGGCAGCCCTGTTTGTATGATTTTCAAAACGACCTGACCGCCTGATTCGCAGAGACCTGGAATGCTTACTTTGATCGAACTACTCAACTCGCCAACGTTCTGGCTGGCAGTGGCGCAAATCATCGCCATCGACATCTTGCTCGGGGGCGACAACGCAGTTGTCATTGCATTGGCATGCCGCAAGCTCCCGGAAGCTCAGCGCAATCGCGCCATTCTTGGTGGCGCGCTGGGTGCCATAGTGCTCCGCATTGTGATGATTTTCTTTGCACTGCAATTGTTGGAATTGCCGTACCTCAAGTTCATCGGGGCAGCACTGCTTCTCTGGATTGGTATCAAAATGCTCGTTCCAGAGAACGAGGATGCGCAAGACAACCTTGCAGCCAGTCCTCGGCTGTGGGGGGCGATCAAGACAATCATTGTCGCTGATGCTGTCATGAGCCTGGATAACGTTGTTGCGGTCGCGGGAGCATCTAAAGGTAGCCTGGAGCTGGTGATCTTTGGCATCGTCATCAGCATTCCAATCATCATCTGGGGCAGCAAGCTGGTGCTCCATTTTATGGATCGGTTTCCATTGATCATCACACTCGGGGCGGCATTGCTTGGCTGGATCGCCGGAAGCATGGCTGTCGGTGACATCAGCTTGCCAAGTCTCCCGTCATGGTCGCACTACGCAGCTGGTGTGGTCGGTGCGATGTTGGTCTTGATTGTGGGCATGCTCGTGAAGCGTCGTCAGCAAACTGATGGCGAGCCGTCTCCAGAGATTGAAAGAGGTGAACAGTTATGAGTTCTGATATTGCAGATGTGCGTCGCGATTTGGCCCCTTATGGCGAACTGCGGGTAGCCATCAATCTAGGTAATCCAGTCCTGGCCCAGCGCGATGAAGCCACCGGCACTTTAGGAGGTGTATCTGTTGCGTTGGCAAATGCATTGGCACAGGAGCTGGGTGTCGCGGTCAAGCTGGCTGCATACGATGCCGCTGGGAAGGTGTTTGCTGCCTTGGAGGACGGGCAGTGGGACTTGGCGTTTCTAGCTATTGAGCCAGTACGCGCGGAGAAGATCGCCTTTTCAGAACCTTATGTGAGTATCGACGGCACCTACCTCGTTCGTGAGCAAAGCCCTTACCAAAGTGCATCTGACCTGGATGCGCAAGGTCACAGGATTTCTGTAGGCCGTGGTGCCGCGTATGACTTGTATCTCACACGCACTCTTCAGAGAGCTGAGCTCGTCAGAGGGGAGACCTCAGCGAGCGCTATTGATCTGTTTTATGAGCAGGGATTGGAGGCGGCAGCGGGAGTGCGACAGCCATTGGAGCGGTTTGCAAAGTCAGCTCAGGGAGTAAGGGTGCTGGCAGACAACTTCACCCAAATTCGCCAGGCGATGGCTGTTCCGAAGGCTCGGAGCATCGCAGCTGCGTACATTCAGGATTTTATAAGTCGTCGCGTAAAAGATGGCTTCGTGGCAAATGCGCTAGCCGAAAGTGGGCAACATGATGCGCGAGTGGCACTGCCAAAAGCGTACTAATCCAGACAGCATTTTTGCTCCAGTTTTCGGACATCGTTGTTCAGTGTTTGAAAAGTGAAGGCTCCAAGTGCGGCATCGAAGATTACCTTGAAATCAGATATTTCTGTTTTAGCGTGTAGTGATGAGGGTAAGCGTGGAAAGTAAAAGCCGGTTGAATTATCTCGGAGCGCCATTGGTGGGAGTCATCGGTGGTCTGCTGGCGAGTTGGGTTGACTGGCCCTTGCTGCGCAATGTGATTCTCTGCAGGCAGTTTTTCAATCGCATATAGCGCGCAAGATCCTCCGCAGGTAGCTTGACCAAGGAATATCGGTGAATCGACTGCATATTCGATAACAGCCAGGCGAAAATCGACAACCCGACAATTCCCAAAACGTGAGGGCGTACCCATTCGGCGGCCAATTACGAGCGGGGCGTCAAGATGGCCAAGGCAACCGCCACGATGAAGAGCGCCGGCACGTCACCTGCCAAGTGCCCCATTTGCCCCGGCTGGGTGACCGCCTGGACGGCCATGATTCCTCCGTGTATGGCGCTAGACCACACGGTGAACCAGATCAGGCTCAGATTGGCTAATGGATCACGTGCGGCCAGGATCAAGAACACGCCAAGTGTGGCGTAGATGCCAACGATCATCATCGGGTAGTCCGAGTGACCGACGTGCCAGGCCCAGCCGGACGGCCAGAACAACATAAGTGGGTAGAGAGCAAGGCACGCGAGGCCAGCCAAAACTAGAACGACGCGCAAATACCTGAGGCGATCGGCTACGGTCATGGCGGACTCCTCTTTGGGCCTAAGACCCCAAGTTGGGGTGATAACGCCTTCACAGGCTTGATGGATAACATTCCTTGTTCTGTCGTCTATCCCTGACCAGGCCGGGCATTGTGATAGTCGGGTAACCGCTGAAGGGGCTTATACACCATGGACGGAAAGCCCAATCTGCTCAATCAGTTCCGGCAGTAGACCAAGCATAGCTACTCATTTGCTATCGCTCCGTCCACCGAACGCTTCTGGTCGATTGCTGCCTGTCACGAAGGGCAGAAAACGACCCATAGCTGCCCTTTGCCAAGGACAGTAGATGACCAATCTCCAGGCGAAAGCTCAACGACTAACTTTGGTTTTTACAGACGTTGTAAACCTGATTCTGGTCCATTAATTCAACGCGCTGCCCATATCCTGTCATCATAACGAGCTTGCGTTCGGTGATTCCGGTTGGCTGATAGGGCTTTCCTTGGGCATCGACGTGAAGACGGAAGCCGGCGGCCGTCATCTCATCGATCAGCTTTTTCCGTAGGGGGACGTCAATAAGCCCTCTGTTGTTGCCGGTAGTAAGAAATACGGGGCGATCAGCTTTCAATAACCACACCGGCTGTGCGCTTACATCCCCCTTGAAAATGTACATGCAGTCGGTTGAGGCACTGGTGAATTTAGCCTGGCGGACGTAATGGCCTTTCTCATACCCGACAAGTGTGAGTAAGCCGGGTTGGACCAGTGCAAGAGTATCTACCGTATCCAAGCCTTCTTTTTGAACGCCATACTCAAAGTAGGACCATTTCAGAGGGAGCATTCCTGACGGTAAATGCTCCAAGTTAAGGTCTTGCTTCATACGGGCTAAATCTTCAGGTGATTCATAGGGAACTGTACTGCTACAGGCAGCTATCAGCGCGGCGCAGCTTCCAGCTAGTAGCACGTTTAGGAGTTTCACTGTCACTCTCCGTGTGTCGAAAAGTATGTGTCGGCATTGGTCAACTGAATAGGTGGCCGTATGCTATCAGAAACACGGCAGGTTTCATGTTTAGAACTTTCCATTCTGGCCGTTTTCTTCTCGTTATCACGGGCTAATTCAAGTCTTTGGTTACGCTTCTCAATGACTGCTTCTGGCCGATTGCTGTCTATCAGTTGGTTCTCACAAGGATCATTAGGGGATAGACCAAATTTTCTAAATGTGGTCTGTCCCTGAAATCCCCTTGCTAAAGTTCCCGACTCACCAGCCGACAGCCTCCGTTCCCACTTCACGGATGATTCTAATGTTCCGTTCTCTTTTTTCCGGCGTTGCTTTGCTCGCCGTCGGCGCGGCCTGCACTGCCCAAGCCCAGACCGTCACCACGCCCGAACAACTGCTGACTGAATTCTCTCGTTGCGATGCGCATTTCTTCGAGAGCCTGCGCGATGCTCGCCTGCCAGCAGGTACCTTGCGCCTAAGTGACTACGGCTCGGTCAAGGCACCGACCATCATGAGTCCGCTGCAGGAAGGTGGCACTTACCAACACTTCGAAACGCCCCTGATCGTTAACGGCGTGCGTATGGTCGGCTATTACAACCAGGCCGAAACCATCAAGAACGTCGGCAATTTTCTGTTCTGGGGTTTCGTAGCCGATGGCTTGCCGCAAGAGGTGGCCGCAAAACTCAAGCCGCTGATCGTTGACAACGCACGCTTTGTCAGTCAGGGCAAAGCCATTACCCGCGCCGAAATTCGCCGCGTCGGTGACCCGATCGGCCAATGGCGCACCGAAGAACTGACCGGCCCCGGCGTCGCCACGCCGTTTGGTTTCATAGACCGCGTGCTGATCGTCGACACGGGCGACACAACACCGCCACTCGCGGGACACACCACCGTGTTCTGCTCGCTACAAGGCACCGTGACGGCGCCGCTCTTGCAGGTCTATCGCCCTGACCTCAACGCTCATCTGCTCGACTGACAAGGATGCTTATCATGAATACTCGCTGGCCTGCACTGATCGCCTGCTCCGTCATCCTCACAGGTTGTGCAGGGATGCAGAACCCGCAAAAAGCCAACCTTGTCCACTGCGCTAATCAGCTTAAGGCGTCCAAAGCCGAAAACTACTCTCTGGTGCTGCAGGAAGGTGATCTATGCCTGCAGAGAAATACGCTGTCCGCCTCGCTGCAAAGTTTGATTTACGCGGTGCAGGCCGACGCCTACAGCAACCTCAAGCACTTTCCCGAAGCCGTGGCTGCCAAGGAAAAATCCATGCAACTGGAGGTCAAGCCTGATCCGCGCGCCAACCTGGACTTGAGCGCCATGTATCGCGACGCTGGCAACCCGAAAAAAGCCCTTGAACTCGTGCAGTACAACCTTGACAACGGAATGGGAGAAGCCGGAAAGGGTTCCGGCTTCCACATGCCGACCTACTATCATCTGGGCCTAGCGCTGACAGACTTGGGTCAGTACCGAGAGGCCGCTGAAGCATTCAGCACCGGCCTTCAGCGCCAGCCGGACTATGCCTGGGCCTATTATGCGCGCGGGATCGCGTACGACCATTTGGGAGGCAGGGACGACGCCAAGGCCGACTTCATGAAGTTCTCGCAGATTGCCAACAAGAAGTACGTGCTGGAGGAGCACAAGGCCAAGCTCGCCGAGTACAGAATTTCCATGCCGTAACAGGAGAGCCGGCTTGGTGGCGAATGCGGTAGGTCAGCGACCGCTTGCGTCGCATCTCAGATGAGGGAACGATCACCTCTGCTCCACCCCCGGGCGACGAAGCGAACCGAATGCGTCGGGGCCCTTTATAGCCCCGGCGTCACTAAATCTACAGACTCGATCGCTATCCCTGTGCTTTCTTCAACCCTTTCAAACGCACATTCGCCCTTTGCACAGCGGCCATTTTTTCAGGGCGCTTCATGCGTTTCCACTTTCTGATGTCTTCCTTGCTCCGTCCACAACTCACACACAGATCGCCACTCAGTTGGCAAACCGAGATGCAGGGGTTTTCGATTTCTTTAGCCATCGTCAATAACCCTTGGCCAGACGCTTCTGCCAATCACCACCGTGAGTGCGCTGGCATTCTTCTTCGGAGTCAAAGCGGACATTGAGGTCTGAAGGGCTCAGATCGATGTTGGCCTCATTAAAGGCGATGGCCGTCAGCTCAAAGATGCGCGTCTTCGCGTTAACCTGGGCGAGCTTTTTGTCAGCGAGGGTTTCGAACACCCAGATCACCTTCAGGGTTTCAGCCAATGCGTTCAGGTCAGTGATGTGGGTGAGCCAGGTAAAACCCTTGATTTCACTTTTTGCTGTTTCGCACGCATCAGTGAGCGTGGCAATCAATCGGCGTTCGATCCGCGCCAGTTCACGTTTCCCTGGGGGCATTACGGTTTCCTTTGGAGGCAATGGAGGGGAGGGGCTGAATCAGGCCGGTCGAAACTCGACCGTCAGATGGCTGACTTCATGAACCGGCTTCAGACGTTCACGAATGCTGTCGGCGTTCGCAGTGGCTTCACCAAGGACGCTGACGATGGCCGCATGAGCTTGTGGTCCAACTCGCCAGACGTGCAAGTCGGTGATGGTGGCATCCCCAGGTTTCTCAACCAGTTCACGGATTTCCTCGGCAACGTGTGCGTCTGTCTGATCCAGCAGTACACCTGCGGTGACCCCCATCAAGATCCATGCCCAGCGTGCGATCACGATAGCGCCGACAATGCCCATGACCGGGTCCAGCCACACCCAGCCGAGATACCGGCCGGCGAGCAGTGCAGCAATGGCCAGAACCGAAGTCAGCGCGTCCGCGATGACGTGGACGTAGGCCGATTTCAGGTTGTTGTCGTTCCCATGATGGGCATGATCGTGATCGTGCCCATGACTATGTCCGTGACCCAGCAGCAGAGCGCTGACAATGTTGACGATCAAGCCGGCAATCGCGATGAGCGTAGCGGTGCCGAACTGAACTTCCGTTGGCTGCAAGAGACGTATGACGGACTCAACGCCAATTCCCAGGGAGACCATGCCGAGAATCAGCGCCGAGGCGAACCCGCCCAAGTCTCCAACCTTTCCTGTACCGAAACTGTAGCGCTGGCTGAAAGCGTGGCGTTTTGCGTATCCATAAGCAGCCGCCGCGATGCCCAATGCGCCGGCATGGGTTGCCATGTGAAAGCCATCGGCCAGTAATGCCATCGAGCCCGTTATATACCCGGCGGTGATCTCGCCAACCATCATCACAACGGTCAGTATCACAACCCAAAGCGTACGCTTGGCGTTTTCGTCGTGCGCTGAGCCAAGGAACATGTGGTCGTGTGTGTAGTTGATGTTGGAGCTGCTCATGAGTGTGTACCTGCGTTCACTTGGAGTAACGGCGAATGGCCTCAAGAAGTTCTTCGACGCCCTTGTTACGCTCCTCTTCGCTGAGAGCAGGGTTCGCGACATGCTCCCGCGCGTGGTCCTCGATGATTTCCTCCATCAAGCCGTTGATGGCTCCGCGGGTGGCGGCAACAAGGTGCAGTGTTTTGGCACAATCGAGATCCGATTCCAATGCCCGCTCAACGGCTTGGATTTGTCCGGCGATACGTTTTACGCGTTTGAGAAGATCGCCTTTGTTTGCTGCAATATGGCCCATGGGATACCCCCCTACCTATGTATTGCGCATGATAGGCATACCCCCTATACCTATGCAATGTCAGGGGCGGAGAGGGCATCTATAACCCTTGGCAGGAATTTGCGAGGGGGAAAGAGGACCTGGAATGATCGCTTCTGGCTGATTGTTGCCGTTCACCATCGACACTGATGCTCGCCAGCTGCCCCTTGGACTCGAGCAATGGATATCGCTTGGATGAATGGCAGTTCCTCAGCCTGCGGGACGTCTGGAAATCAGCTGTACTTAAAATCCGACATCGAGTTCCTGGAGATCAGATTATGAGAAAGCACAGGACGTTTGGTTGGGTAGCGATGATTTTTCTTCTGGTGGCGAACGGGGCAGCTTGGGCGGCCACCGAACGAGCCGAGACGCGTCGTTCCGCGCGCGATGTCAGGCAGGAAACGCGCCAAGGTGCGCGTGAGACGAAACAGGATTGTCGAGCAGCCGATGCCCAGAGCAATCCCGGTTGCCGACAAGACAAGCGACAAACGAAGCAGGAAGGACGTCAAAAAGCCCGGGATATCAAGTACTGAATCTGGACGCTCGAACGGCGGAAACTGGCCGATTTCGGCCAGTCATGGACGGCAGAAATCGGCCAATACCCGATATTTCTCACCCTGGCTCGCAGACGTTTTCGGTCCATGTGCCGTCACAGCCAGCACGTGAAATCTTGCGCGAAAATCCGTCATAACATGTTATGACCTCACTCAAAAATGCCGTTTGGCCCAACAAATACGGCGTTTAATGGACGAATGGTCGTAAGGCGTCAAGCGCGGGGAATTGCTAGGGGCCTGAAGCCACTACAGGCGACTCAGATCGGCGCGTTCGTCGCGGTGAAGTGAACTTCACTTTGATCACGTGTCACATTAAGTCCTCGTTAAGAGAACTTCAGTGGAGGTATAGCGTTATGAACGTGGCCACAATTGTCAGTGCCGTGATTTCCAGTCTCGCGCCAACTGTCTTCGACCAGAACGGCCTGCAAGAACCCGGCGCGCATGTCTCAGCCGTCGATTACCACTACGGTATGGAAATCGATGTGAAGCGGGTATTGCAGCGCACTGATACATCCAACAAGACAGGCGTGGTACCGGTGACCCTGGTCTATGAAGACAGCCTGGGTGAGGTTCACAAGATCCGTTTCCTCGAATGGGGCGCAAGCCCGGCAAATCCCGCCAGCATTGCCTGATCCGCTCGCCGATAGGGTTCTGGATCTCGCCGACCCCAGAAGCGGAAGTTAAACCTCATATGCACTAAGTACGGATGATTAAAAGTTCATTCGCGAAGATCACTATTATCCTGGCAGCGTAACACTGCGAGATTATTTAATAATAATTGTTGGATCCTAATTACAATCAGCAACGGCAAACTTCAATCAAGCTGTGCCGAGAACTATGTTGATTCACTATTTAAGTCAAGAGGTAACCATGGAGCTTAGTATGATTTCTTCGTCCGCCGTGGAATATTTTCGTTTGGGCGTTGTATATTTCCATCTTATCGCCTGCTGTGTTGCAATCGGTCTTGTCTTGACCAGTGACGTTGCAATGGTCAAGCAACTCCTGAACGGGGACGTGTCGGGTCACCATGATGACGCACATATGGAAAGCCTTCAAAAAACCGTCGTACTTGCACTTGTAGCTCTTTGGATTACGGGCATTGGCATTATCGGGATCGATTATGCCGGCAAGGGGATGGAGTATTTCCAGAATCCAAAGTTGCAAGCAAAAATCGGGATCGTTGTACTGCTGACCTTTAACGGCTTCCTGTTGCATAGCGCTGTATTGCCGGCGCTGAAAAAAGCCGGTTCGTTACTTGAACTTTCCTTCAGCCTTCGCATGCTGGCGCTGTTCTCGGGTGCGCTCTCTGGTGTGTCGTGGTTTTATGCCGCCATGTTGGGTGTTGGTCGTCCGCTGGCCTGGAAATACTCGCTGATCGAGTTGCTGGCAGCCTATCCGGTTCTCATCGTTGGTGGATTCGCAATGATGGTAATGCTCACCGCCTGGGCAAAAAGCAGAGATACCGACGGGCGTATGGAGCAAGGCACCTGGACGCAACAAAACGCCGCCCTGGCTTAATGCTAAAGCCAGGTTGAATAAGCAAGTAATGCTTTAGCAAATAACTACCACTGTTATCTATTAATAAACTCTTACTTGAGGAAACCCAAATGAAATCCATGAAAGTTCTTTTCGTCGCCGCCGCTCTGACCGCTTCCACTCTGGCTATGGCCACAGGTGGCGGTGATCGGACCTTCACACGTATGGAGTCGGCCCGGAAAGTCTCGATGGAAGCCTTCCAGGTTGCACAGAAACAGAAGGCTGAAGCCGCTGTTGCCGAAAGCAAAGCCAAGGCGACCGATCGCACCAACGGCTGATCTGTGTAGGGTCATTAGGGGACAGACCACATTTTCTAGATGTGGTCTGTCCCTGAAATCCCTGAAATCCCTGAAATCCTCTCTCGCTTGAGCCCAAAAGACATTCTGAAGTCCTTGCTCGTTCAAGCTGCCCAGCGTAGTCCCGCGACACTCAGCAGGATCAATCCGATCCAGACCATTCGCCAGAGTGAAACCCCATCACCCAACCAGTACATGCCGACAATGGCTGTGCCGGCGGCGCCGATGCCGGTCCAGACTGCATAGGCGGTACCGACTGGCAGAACGCGCAACGCCATCGTCAACAGGCACAAACTGCCGGCCAACACGATGACGGTACCGGCCAACACGGCGGGCCGTTCAAAGCCGTTTGCAGATTTCAAACCGACCGCAAAGGCGATTTCCAGTAGTCCGGCAACGATCAGCATTAACCACGAAGTGCTGTGTGTCATTCGATGAAACCTGTAGGGGCAAAAAAAAAGAAGCGAGCCGGTGAAGGCTCGCCAAAGGGAGGTAAAGCGTCAGTTGGCCAACAGTTTGCCGCTGAACAGGCTGATCAGGGTTTTCACCAACAGCACGGCCAGTGCCACGGTGAGGAACAGCAGGATCGCCGCAGCGATGACCATCAGCAGAGCGTTGTCCTGGGCATGTGCATATTTCAGCGCCGCATTGCTCAGGGCCGCGATAGGAAAGCTGATAGCCCACCACGAAGGGGCAAAGGGCACATCGCGACGGAACACTTTGAAGCTCAGCACCACGAACAGGAACAGGCCGAAGTAGAACAACACACTGGCAAACCGGTCGATTTCGCCGAACACGTTGGTGTACGCCAGGAAACCTACTTCGAAGGGTGCAATCAGGACCATCAACGAAGGCACCATGCCTTTGGCCAAAGCGGCCTCATGCACCAGTCGCGAAAAGATCCGGGTGAAGAAAACCAATGCCAGCACCGCACCCACGGCGAGGGCAAACAGGTTGAACTCCGCAGCCCAAACCATGGGCATGTGCGCACCGGTTACCGCGATGTCGAGGGTGGCAACACCAGGAATCAGCCAGGCAGGCACGGCATTCACCGAATCCTGATTGCCCGACAACAGACGCGAAACCACCAGGCCTGCGAGCAACACCGTCAGCGCGCTGCCCAGTATCCACAGAGCCTCTGCGAGCCACTGGCTATGGGGCGCAGCGACTGCCGAAAGCAGCAACAGGGCAATGGTGACGGTGCCAAAAAAGTTGCTGGCAATCGGATGGTTGAACTCGGCCTTTACTGCTTCAGGGTGTTTCACCCATTTGCTCAGGTAACCCAGGGTCAGCAGCACGAATACCAGGCCGGCCAGTGCGCCAATCGCTTCACCCAATGCGCCGCCGACGCCGAAATATTGGCCACTCAAACGCCAGGCCAATCCCAGGCCAGCCAGACCCATGACGGAACCGAACAGGTTGATGGGCAGGTTTTTGATCGACGTCTTACTGCTTGATACCGATTGTGCAGCTGCGACGGAGGAAGTGTATGCAGTGTTCATGGCGGTCTCCCGTTTGACTGAATTTGCTGTTGGAGCTATTTTCAGCCGAAAAGGCCATGGCTGAAATAGTCACATAGCGACGTATTCAGCCAATGATTCGACGAGGACAGACATCATGCGCATAACTCTCCTGGCGTTCCCCCGCGTGCAGCTTCTGGACGTCATCGGCCCGGCAGACGTCTTTGCTGAAGCGGCAAAGCAGCTCGGCAATCCGCGCGCCTATCGGGTGGAAGTCATCGGTACCGACAAGGGGATGATCAAGGGTTCAAGCGGATTGAAGCTGGGCATCGACGAGACCTTCGATACCTATAAAGGCAAGATCGATACGTTGCTCGTGGCCGGAAGCCCACACATCGATGAAATTGCGCTCGACCCCGCACTGCAAGAATGGCTGCGCCGACAGGCGAAATCCGTGCGCCGTATCGGCTCGGTCTGCAGCGGTGCTTTCTTGCTCGCCGCCGCTGGCCTGCTGGACGGACGCCGAGTCACTACTCACTGGAATTCCAGCGCAAAACTCGCCAAGGAGCACCCGCAAACCCAGGTCGAACCCGACAGCATCTTCATCAAGGACGGCAACATCTACACCTCGGCGGGTGTCACGGCCGGCATGGACCTGGCCCTGGCGCTGGTCGAAGAGGATCACGGCAGAGAACTGGCGCTGAGCGTTGCCCGTGAAATGGTGATGTTCTTCAAGCGGCCTGGCGGACAGTCGCAATTCAGCGCGCAACTGGCAGCGCAAACCGCAGAGCGCAGCGTAATCAGAGACGTGCAGGATTATGTTTTGGAGCACCTGAAGGCTGACTTGAGCGTACCCACCCTGGCTGCCCGCGCCGGGATGAGCGAGCGCAACTTCGCCCGTACCTTTAAATCCGAAGCGAATTCGACCCCGGCCGAATTTGTCGAGCTGGCGCGCATTGATGCGGCCAGGCGGCTAATCGAAGGCTCGGACGTATCACTCAAGCGCTTGGCCGATACCGTCGGCTATGCCAATACGGACGGGTTCAGAAGGGCATTTATGCGACGCCTCGGAGTGGGGCCGAGCGATTATCGCAAGCGGTTTTCATCCGTGTGATGCAGGGGTAAGCGTCAGCGACATTGATCAAGCGTCTTCAGAAATATCCTGATAGCCGCCTGCATGTATTTATTGATGGGCTTGATGCATCTGCCTGGCGTCGCGCCTGTCAGCCAATGTGGCTATTGCAAATCACCCATTGCACACATGACAATGCGAGTCATTATCACTCGCAAATTATTCCATCGTCATGTCCGCCAACGATTTATCCCTGCGTAGCGCCGTCAATGATCTGTATTGCGACCATCACGGTTGGCTCAATGGCTGGCTGCGCAAGCGCCTGGGCAATGCGTTCGATGCGGCAGACCTGACGCAGGACACCTTCGTCCGGGTCCTCAAGGCGCGTAACGCACTCGATATTCGCGAGCCGCGACCTTACCTGTCGATGATCGCCAAGGGTTTGCTGATCGATCTGTTCCGCAGGCGGTCATTGGAACAGTCCTATCTGGAAGCCTTGGCGGCCATGCCCGAATGGCAGCAGCCTTCGTTGGAGGAGCAGGCGATCCTGTTGCAAGCCCTGATGGAGATCGACCGCCTGCTGCAAGGATTGGGGACGAAGGTCAAACAGACGTTCATCCTGTCTCAGTTCGACGGCTTGACCTACCCGCAGATTGCCGAGCGCTTGAATATCAGCTCTCGCACGGTCAACAACTACATGGCCAAAGCCATGGAGCATTGCTGCCTGATGCAGATTCAGTTGCAACTGGCATGAGCCTTTCGCCCGCTGAGTTGAAGGCAATCAGCGTTGCCGCCCAGTGGTACGCCCGACTTCGGTCGGGTGTCGCCACCGATTCGGACCTGGCCGCCTGGAACGACTGGCTGGTCGCCGACCCTGCCCATCGACAAGCCTGGCAACGCATGGCGGACGTCGGCGAGCAGATGGCCAGTGTGCCGGGCGCCCTGGCTTCACCAGCGTTGCATGGAGCTGATCGATCCCGGCGTCAGGTGTTGCGCAGTGTGCTGGTGCTTGCCTCCGCCAGTTCGCTGGGCTGGCTGGGCTGGCGCAGTGAAACCTCGCAGAACCTGTTCACCGATTTTCGCACTGCCGTGGGGGAGCGCCGTGAGTTCCGGTTGGCGGATGGCAGCTCGTTGCTGCTCAATACCGACACCTCGGTGAATCTTCGTTTTGACGGTCGTCAACGTGTGCTCGAACTGTTGCGTGGCGAGATCCTCGTGACGACCGCTGTCGATCCCTTGCAACGACCCTTCAAGGTGCTCACCCGTCATGCAGAGGTGCTGGCGCTCGGGACGCGTTTTATCGTCCGGTCCCTTGAGCAGGGCGGCGGGGTGGCGGTGATCGAGAAGGCCGTAGAGGTCCGTTCGGCTGGCGGTGGCTCGACGGTGCGTCTGGAAGCCGGCCAGTCCCTGGACTTCGATGGTCACTCGTTGGGGGCGGTACGGCGCAACGACGCAGCCGTCGGCGCCTGGCAAACGGGCAGCATCATTGCCATCAATCGTCCCTTGGCCGAGTTGCTGGCTGACCTTTCGCGCTATCGCACAGGTGTGCTGCGCTGTGATCCGCGTATTGCCCAATTGAAAGTGTCCGGCGCTTTTCCCATTGATAACACCGACCTGGCGCTGGCTGCGCTGGAGAGTGGTTTCTCGCTGCGGATCACCCGCTTCAGCCGCTATTGGGTCGACGTGTCGCGTGGTGATTTGCTCTGAATGTGGGCTTGCTCGCGATAGAACTGAAAATAATTTTCCGGCCTTTGCACTTTTCATACACATCGTTCGGCTCATCCCTCAGTGAGTTTTTATTGATTGTTTTTGGGGGAGGGTAAGCATGTCTCGGGTGTACAAGTCTGATCGTCTGGCGACCGCAGTGACGGTCGGGCTATTGGCGGCAACGACGGCGGGCGTCTGGTCCACGGCAACGCTTGCGGCACAGGTGCCGGTGCAACAGCAGAACCCGGTGAAATCGTTCAACATTCCCGGCGGCAGCCTGACCGAAGTGCTCAGCCAATTCGCCAGTGCGGCGGGTGCCGCCATTTCCTTTGATGCGCGACAACTCGAAGGGTTGAAATCCCCGGGCCTCAACGGTGCGTTCGGGATCAGCGAAGGGTTTGCGCGGATTCTGGGCGCAAGTGGTCTGCAAGCCGAACCCCAGGCCAACGGTACTTATGTCCTGCGACCAGCCCCGGCTGCCGGCTCGGCCCTGGAACTGGGTGCGACCAACATCAATGGGCAAATGCTCGGCGCGACCACCGAAAACAGCGGCTCGTACACCACGGGGGCGGTGACTATCGGCAAGGGTGAGCACTCACTCAGGGAAACGCCGCAGTCGGTCACGGTGATGACGCGCAAGATGCTCGATGACCAGAACCTGAACACCATCGACCAGGTCATGGAAAAGACCCCGGGCATCACCGTCTACGACTCGACCATGGGCGGCAAGTATTTCTACTCGCGCGGATTCCGCATGTCGGGCCAGTATCAGTACGACGGCGTCCCTCTGGACATGGGCAGCCTCTATGTTCAGGCCGACAGTTTCAGCGGTGACATGGCGTACTACGACCGTGTCGAAATCCTTCGCGGCGCAGCCGGGATGATGAAAGGTTCAGGTGGCACCGCCGGCGGGGTGAACTTCGTGCGCAAACGCGGCCAGACGGCCCCGCACACCGACATCACGCTGTCCGGTGGCAGCTGGGACAACTATCGCGGACAGGTCGACACCGGTGGCCCGCTCAACGAGTCCGGCACCCTGCGCGGACGGGCCGTTGTCGCCGAGCAGAGTCGGCATTACTCGGTAGATGACGCCAGTCGCAAGGATCAGGTGTATTACGGCGCGCTCGACGCTGATGTGAGCCCCGACACGACACTCGGCCTGGGCGTTGCCTATGAAGATGTGGACGCCAACCCTTGCTGGGGTGGCCTGCCGCGTTACCGGGACCGCAGCGATTTGAAGCTCAGCCGCTCGACCTGCCTCGACCCTTCGTGGAACACGTGGCGCAGCCAGCGCACCACCGTTTTCAGTGATTTGAATCACCGGTTCAATGATGACTGGAGCTTGAAGGTCGCCAGTGTTTATACAAAAAACACCCAGGACATCAAGTACGCATTCGCTTCCGGCGCCGTGACGCCTGGCACCAATACCACCGGCATGCTGGGCAGCATGTACGATTACGATCAAGTCGATTACGGCCTTGATGCGTACGTGGATGGCAAGTTCAACGCGTTCGGCCAGCAACATGAATTGATCGTGGGCGCCAACGCCAGCCGTTCAAAAAAGGACGACTTCTACTCGGTGGCGTTTCTGAAGCAACGCCAGAATGTGTTCAACCCCGACAAACATATTCCGGAGCCGGATGACAGTTACTTTATCGACAACTCGTCTCGCGGCGGGCCGGTCAATTCGGTGACCAAACAGAAGGGCATTTACTCGACACTGCGGTTGAAACTGGCTGATCCGCTGACATTCGTCGTCGGCAGTCGGGTGAGCTGGTACTACTCCGAAACCGACTCCGACTTCATCAACACAGGCACCTCGGAACATTCCAGCGCTACCGAGACCGGGCAGGTGACGCCGTTTGCCGGTGTGCTTCTGGACCTTAACGAGAACCTGACGGCCTATGCCAGCTACTCGGATATCTTTACCCCGCAAGGCAATTTCCGCTCGGAAGACGGTTCGGCGCTCAAGCCGCTCGTGGGCCAGAGCTATGAGCTGGGGATCAAGGGCGCCTGGTTCGACGGTCGCCTGAACAGTTCCTTCAACTTGTTCCGCACGATCCAGAAAGATCAGGCGCAGACGGACTACAACTCATCCTGTCCTTCATCCGATGGTTACTGCTACGTCAATGCCGGCAAGGTTCGCGCCCAGGGATTCGAGGCCGAGATCAGCGGTGAAGTCATTGAACGCCTGCAAGTGCTGGCGGGTTACACCTATACCCAGACCAAAACCCTCGACGACATCGACACCAGCCTGAACGGCGCGGCGTTCAACAGTTATGTGCCTCGGCATGTGCTGCGCATGTGGGGCGATTACGCCCTGAGCGGGTCGCTTGAGCGATTCACGATCGGTGCCGGCGTCAACGCGCAAAGCGATAACTTCCGGGTTTCACCTTCCAGTGGCGACAAAATCAGCCAGTCAGGTTATGCGGTCTGGAACGGCCGCATCGGTTACCGCATCGACGACACCTGGTCGGTTGCGCTCAACGGCAACAACCTGTTCGACAAGCGCTACTACGCCACCATCGGTACCGAAACCTTCGGCAACTACTACGGTGATCCACGCAACTTTATGGTGTCGGTCAAAGCGAGTTTTTAACGCAGGCCGCGCTGAAAACGCCGCATAACCCGTGAACGAAATGCCCGCTTCGCAAGAGGCGGGCATTTTTTTGGGTTCTTCACACAATCCCGAGAAACACAAAACTGTAGGAGCGCTGTTCACCGCTTGCTGAACGCCAACCGCGCTGCAAACAGAACAAAGATCATGCCCGTCGTGCGGTCCATCCACTTGATGACTTTTTCACGCCGCAGCACCAGGGCGAGTGGTTGTGTAGCGCGAATCAACGTCAACGACCAGATCAAACCGAGCACCACGTGAATGCTGACCAGGCCAAATGTCCAGGCAATCAGCGACTGGCCCTGGGGAATGAACTGTGGGAGAAAAGAGACGTAAAAAATGCCGATTTTCGGATTGAGCACATTCCCCATCATGCCTTTCAGAAACCAGTTGGCCGTTGGTTTTGCGTCGGTTTCGAGGGGCGACAGCGAGCGGCGCGGGCGCAGCAGCATGTTCAGGCCCAGCCACGCCAGGTAAGCGGCGCCGCAGTATTTCAGGACGTTGAAGGCCAGTTCCGAGACAGCGATCAACGCGCCCAGGCCAAAAGCGACCGCAGCGCCCCACAGGAAGCAGCCGGCATTGATGCCCAATGCCGCGCGGAAGGCCTGTTGTCGGCCTTCCACCGTTGCGGTTCGCAGGATCAATGCGGTATCGAGGCCGGGCGTCAGTGTCAGCAACGTGGCCGCGAAGGTAAACGCGAGAAGATTGTCGGCGATGGACATGGGCGTGCGCTTCCAAAAGAGGATGCGCGCACGTTATCACGCGGCGACCTATCGGTTGTGCGCGACGTCGGCCAATTGAGCGGTGTCCACGCGAACAAAAGTGGAGTCGCCCACCGCCGTGAGCACGTCCCCGGCGTAGATCTCGCAGATGACCCGAGTCTTGCGCCCGACATCACCTTCGACTTTCGCCCGCAGGGTCAGCGGGACACCCATCGGCGTCGGCTTGATGAACTTGATGCCGAGGTTGCCCGTGACGCAATTGATGCGCGGAAGGCTGGCGGGGTCGCGGTTTTCCGCCCGGTAGTGATAGGCCATCGCGGTCCAGTTGGAATGGCAATCCACCAACATCGCGATCAAACCGCCGTAGACCAGATCCGGCCAGCCGCAATACCTGGCGTCGGGCACGTGCTCGGCGATGACATGCTCGCCGTCTTCGTGCCAGAAGCTTTTGACGTGCAGCCCATGCGGGTTGCGGCTGCCACAGCCATAACAAACGCCTTCCGGCGCCGCGGTGTCTTGCAGGGAAATGTCGGGTGTGGACATGCCTGGGTCATCCTCAAAAGTGTGGGCTGAACATTTTCCGATTCTAACGCCGAACGGATAGCCGCGTTCATTCCCTGTGCAGGCGTCAGTTCATTCCTCGGCGGTGTCTGGAAGCCTGGCAATCACCTTGATCTCGAATTGAAAGCCATACAGCCACGTTACGCCGACTCCGGTCAACGTCGGGTGCGGTGCGTTACCCCAGAACTCCGGCACGATCTTCCAGATGGTTTCGAAGGTCGATTCGGGGTCGACGATGAACACGGTGACATCAATCACATCGTCGAAGGTGCAACCGGCCGCCACGAGGATCGCGTTCAAATTGGTGAAGGCGAGCCGCACCTGTTTCTCCAGATCCGGTTCGGGCGATCCATCCTCAGCGCTGCCGACTTGCCCCGAGACGAACAAAAAGCCGTTGGAGCGAATAGCCGGTGAGTAGCGATTGCGCTCATATAGCGCCTGGCGTTTGGCTGGGAAAACAACATCGCGCTGCGTCATGAAAGGCCTCCATCAAGGGCTCTGTGTGAACGATGAAGGGACTGTAAGGACTTGCATCGGGGCGATAAACGAGCAACCTTGGCCAGCACTGTTTGTGATATCCAAACAATCCTATCGATACCTGGGGCTGCAATGGACCGTTTTGATGCAATGCAGGCATTCGCGCGCGTGGTGGAGGCGGGCAGTTTCACCAAGGCGGCCGAAACCCTGCACATGAGCAAGACCACCGTGACCCAACTGGTGCAGCAACTGGAGGCCCGGTTGCGCGTCAAGTTGCTCAACCGCACCACGCGCAAGGTCAACGTCACGGCTGATGGCGCCGTCTATTACGAGCGGGTGTTGCGGCTGCTGGCCGACATGGACGATGCCGAAACCAGCCTGTCCGGTGCGTCGACGTTGCCCAGAGGCCGGCTGCGCGTGGATGTGCCGAGCCCGCTGGCGAGGATGATTCTGGTGCCGGCATTGCCTGCGTTTTATGCGCGATACCCGGACATCCAGATCGACATGGGCGTCAGCGATCGCATCGTCGACATCATCGATGAAAACGTCGATTGCGTGGTGCGCGGCGGCGAGCTGATGGACCAGTCGCTGATGGCCCGGCGTGTCGCTGACCTGCCGCTTGGGGTGTTTGCAGCACCGAGCTATCTGGCTCGCGTCGGCGTGCCTTTGCATCCGCAAGAGCTGGAGGATTCGGATCATCGAGTCGTCGGCTTTTTGTGGGCGCGCACCGGCAAACCGGTGCCCTACGCGATGTACAACGAACGTGAGCGTGTGCAGGTCAAAGGACGTTATGTGCTGGCCGTCGATGATGGCAACGCATTTCTTGCGGCGGGCCTCGCCGGGCTCGGTGTGCTTTGGCTGCCCAAATACATGTCCCGGGACTACGAGGCTCGCGGTGAATTGGTACCGCTGTTCGAGGACTGGAGTCTCGAGACGATGCCCTTGTATGTGGCCTTCCCGCCGAACCGGCACATCAGCCTGAAGCTGCGCGTGTTTATTGATTGGGTGGTCGAGTTGATGGCGCAGCATGCGCCGGTTGCTGATCGGCCGGGGGCATGAGGCTAGGGGGTAACGGTCCCTTTTGCCGCAACCATTCGTTTGATCAATAACCATCATCAAGAATCGCAAGTTCTGTTTTTTCGCCAAGGGAGGAGGATAGCCACATACCGAATTCGCCACCGAAGGAACCTGCGTGATGAGAATCTCTACCCTGCTGGCCCTTGTCGCTGTCCTGACCGGCAGCGTTGCCGCCACCGTGCCGGCATACGCCGCCGAACAGTCCTGCCACTTCCCGCCGGTCGCCGACAGCGCCGCGATGTTGCAACACGCGCAATCAGTGGGCGTGCTCTACAGCGAAAACACTGTCAGCACCCTCGAATACCTTGAGCAGTACCACTCGGTCGCGATGAACGGCGCGAAGAACCCTGAACTGGATTCACGCATCAGCAGCGCCTTCGTCGACAGCTCCGATCCGAAACGGGCGATCAACTGGCTGATGGGGTCGTTGCAGAAAGAGTTTGCCTCGGTGACGGTCTACGACAACCTCGATGCGCTGGTGCAGGCGCACCCGGACGTGGTGGTGATGCTCGACACTTACAGCCGTCTGGTGTCCAAGCGTAACAACCAGGTTGAAGCGCGGTTCATGGCCAAATTCTACGACTCGAACCTGCAATACATCGGCAAGGCCGAGGGCTCGCGCACACAACAAATGCCTTCGGTCTGGGTGCATGGCAAAGCCGCACCGGAGATCGCCGCGCAGATCGATCAGCAAACCGCATTGCAAGTGAATGCACTGAAACAGTTCGACACCTCGTTGAAGGCGCTGGTGACCTCGGGCCATGTGGCTCAGGTCGCGATCAACTGACGCTTCACCGCAATCCTGTAGGAGCCGGCTTGCCGGCGATGGGGCCCCTGAGCCCTGCATCGATTGTGTTTGCACGAAGGTTTGGCTAATCTCGCACAAACCCGCAAACTCAGGCATAAACATGCACGACCATCACTCGGCCGCCGAACTCCCTCATCTGCGCCGGCAGAAAATCCTGCTGATCCTCGAACGTGACGGCAAGGTCATGGCCTCCGAGTTGAGTCAGCATTTCGCCGTTTCGGAAGACACCATCCGCCGCGACCTGTCAGAGTTGGCCACGGCCGGTCTGGTGCAACGCGTGCACGGCGGCGCGCTGCCTCGGCCCAAGGACACGGGCAAGGATTACTTCACGCGGGTCAGCGAAACCGATGAAGTGAAAACCCACCTCGCGCAGCTCGCCGCCAGTCGCGTGGAGAATGGCCAGATCGTGATGTTCGATTCCGGCACCACCACGCTGCAGATCGCGCGTTCGTTGCCTTCGGACATTTCCATCACCGCCATCACGACCTCGCCGATGACCGCCATCACCCTGGCCGAATACAAAGGCATCAAGGTGATTCTGGCAGGCGGGCAACTCAACCTCGCGACGATGTCGGTCAGCGGACACGAGACCCTGCGCTTGTTGCAGGGTATCAAGGCGGATGTGCTGTTCACCGGGGTTTGCGCGATTCATCCGCAAGTCGGCATCAGCTCGTTGCACTTCGATGAGGTGCCGGTGAAACAGGCGCTGCTCGACAGTGCTTCGCAGGTGATCGCCGTCACCACGGCGGACAAACTGGGCGCGGTCGAGCCGTTTGTGGTCGCGCCGTGCAACCGCATTCATACGCTGATCACCGAGCGCCATGTGGCGTCGGGCGATGTCGGGGATTATCGGAAACTGGGGATCGAGGTGGTTCAGGCACAGGCCTGAACCTGTCCCGCTGGCGTTTCAGCTCAACACGAAATCGACGGGTTCAAGGGCCGGGGGAAGTTGCGTTTCACCCAGTGCCGCGAGGATTTCGCGCTCGATGTTGCGCACCATCGCATGGGTCGGCAGATCGTTTTCGTCACGCCCGAACGGGTCCTCCAATTCATCGCCAATCGCATCCAGGCCGAAGAACGTGTAGCTGACGATGGCGGTGAAAACCGGTGTCAGCCAGCCCAGCGACTCTGCCATGGCGAAGGGCAGCAAGAGGCAGAAAAGGTAGGTCGTGCGGTGCAGCAGCAGGGTGTAGGCGAAGGGTAGAGGCGTGTGCTTGATCCGTTCGCAGGCCGCTTGCGACCGGCTCAGGCTCGCCAGGTGGTTGGCCATGATCGTGTAGCGAAACTCACTGATGGCTTCGGACTCGCCGAGTGCTGAACATTGCTCACCGACATGGTTGAGAATACGTCCGCTGATGTCCGGCGCGTTGTCGTCCGGCCTCGGCTCAAGCCACTCACCAGCCGCGTCCAGTTCGCGCTTGCCGTGCAATTTTGCGTTCAACGCGTGGGCGAACCCGCAAAGGTTGCGCAGGATGGTCTGCCGCGCGTGCGCGTCCTTGATCACTTGGGTTTCGCGGATCATCGAGCGGATCGCGACGATCATTTCGCCCCAGGCTTTACGTGCTTCGTACCAGCGGTCGTAACAGGCGTTGTTGCGAAAGCTCATGAAAATCGAGAGCGACAGGCCGAGCAAGGTGAATGGCGTCGCGTTCACTTTGGCGAAGTAGTTGGGGTGCAGGGTTTCCACGAGCACGATGATGGACGCCAGCAGCGTCACCATCAGACAACGCAGCGCAATTTTCCTGGCAATCGAGCCCTTGAGCGAAGTGAGGATGTTGATCAGATTGGGTTTGGGGCGGACGATCATGGTGCTTTGCCTGTGTCGGAGGGCGCTGTTCACGAAATGAGTGCGCGCAGGCTAGAAGCAACGGGCCGGGGCGTCCAATCACTTTAGATGACCAGTTGATTGACAGAGTCTATGACAACGCCAAACGCCGACCTGTATCTGTAGGAGCGAGCCTGCTCGCGATGGACGTTAACGATAACGCGTTGTCCTGAATGAACGCGGCGCCCTGAAGTCCATCGCGAGCAGGCTCGCTCCTACAGGAGATGCGGTTTACGGCGAACCAAACATCACTGTCCAGTAAATCCCCGAATCGCTCTTCGGGTCCACCGCATACGCCGCGCCCAGCTCGTGATACTGCGGGTTCATCAGGTTGGCGCAGTGGCCGGGGCTGGCGACCCAGCCATCGACGACCTTGCGCACACTGTCTTGCCCGGCGGCGATGTTCTCGCCGATCTGCTGGCCGCTGTAACCCGCCAGTTCTGCCCGGTCACCCGGCGTGCGACCGTCGCGGTCCTTGTGATCGAAGTAATTGTTGTTGGCCATGGATCGCGCATGCGTCTCGGCGGCTGTCGCCAGTGTGGCGTTCCAGGTCAACGGCGTGGCGGCGGCAAAGGATTGCGTGCCGCACTGACGTGGACGGCTGCGGGCGACGTTGAGTTCGGCGAGCAGCTTCTGGCCTTCCGCCTGCCAGTCGCCCAGGCGCGCACTCAACAATGGACGGGCCACCACGATGCGCCATTCACGGTCCTGGCGGCTCACGCCGATGTCGACGAATTGCGGATCGAGCACGATCTGGCAAAAGCTCTCCTGGATCGCTTTCATCGCCGCCGCCGCATCGCGCGGCCCGGACAGGCTGATCGCCTGCACGTTCTTCATCGGATAATTCGCGGCGACCATGGCCTGTTGCAGATTGCCGATGCTGGAGGCGGACAACGCCAGCCGTGGATCACCCGCCAGCGGTGGCAGTTCCGACGAGACCTGACCTGCGCACCGCTGGTTCTGGCTGCGGTAATCGTTGATTGAGTCGATCAGTTGTTTCTCGTCGGCCGCCAGTGCATTCATGGCGAACAACAGCCCCAGCGAAAACGTGGCAAGACGCAAAACGGGTGGCAGGACACGCATGGAAATCTCCCTTGTTCGGACTGCGCCCATGATGCGCGATTTCACCCCCGTGAGCGCAATGCCTTTTCACACCGAAATACAGGTTGTCGGCCGTCTGTCGAAATGAAAACGGGCAACTACAATCAAGCGATGTCGCCGGCCAGGGGCGCTCAGCGTCGACATTTTGTTGCTTGAATCCAGTCCACTCAGAAGGGGCGATCATGCGCTTGATTTGGATAGCGACCTGCTTTGCAATCACGCTACTCAGCGGCCAGGCAGCGGCGACTGAACAGGAACAAAAAAAGGAAGCGGCCGAAAACAAGGCCGAAGTGCTGGAACAGAAAGCGGCGGAGAAGGGGGCCGATGTGCCGGTGCCCAAGTCCGAAGCGATTACCACCTCCGAAGTGCAGGCGGTCGACCCGGCAGGCGCGTCGCCGCTGGACGATGCAATCACCTGCCTGGCGCGCTCCATTTATTGGGAAGCCAAGGGCAAGTCCTCCGCCGACATGGAAGCCGTGGCCAGCGTGGTGATGAATCGCCTGGGCCATGAGGGCTTTCCGGACACGGTGTGCGCGGTGGTCAAACAAGGTTCTGAAACCAAGAATTGCCAGTTTTCCTGGTGGTGTGACGGGCGTTCCGATCAGGTCCAGGAAGAAACCCAATACACGATCGCCAAGGAAATCGCGCGCAAGGCGCTCAACAAGCAGCTCAACGACCGCACCCACGGCGCGATGTATTTTCACGACCGCAACGTGAACCCCGATTGGGCCAGCAAATACATCAAGACCACCGAGACCAGCATGTTTCTCTTCTATAAGCCCAAGGGCGGAGAGGCCCATTAGCGATGTCATCTGGATGTCATCGAACCCATGTAAAAATTCTTGCAAACCGTCTTGAACGTTCAGTGGGCCTGGGTCTGCTGACAGATGAATTTGCAAGGAATACCTCAATGAAAGGAGATGCCTCCCTGTTTGCGGCCATCGACCTGGGTTCCAATGCGTTTCGCATGATGATCGGTCAGTCGGTCAAGCGGAATCAGCAACTGGTGATCCAGGAAGTGAAAACCCTGCGCGAACCGGTGCGTCTGGCGGAGGGTTTTCAGGGCGGTGCGCTGGACGAAATGGCACTGGATCGCGGATGGCAGGCACTCGCGCGATTCGGCAAAAAGTTACGCGGCTTTGAGCCCGGTCGTGTGCGGGCGGTGGCGACGAGCGCCGTGCGTGAAGCCGACAATGCCCAGTTATTCCTGGCCAGCGCTGAGCGGCATCTGGGTTTTCGCATCGACGTGATCTCCGGGCATGAAGAAGCAAGGCTGGTTTATGCCGGTGTGGCTCACACGGTTCCCGGTACGGAACGCAAACGGCTGGTGATCGACGTCGGTGGCGGCTCCACGGAATTGATCCTCGGGCAGGGCGCGCAGCCGCTGTTGACCGAGAGCATTGCCATCGGCAGCGGCACCTTTGGTGCGCGTTATTTTCAAGGAGGGCGCATCACGGCCCCGGCGCTGCTGGAAGCCGAGCGTGTCGCCACCCTGCAATTCGAGCGCGTGGCGCGCCGTTATCGCTCGCTGGGCTGGCAGCAAGTGATCGGCTCATCAGGCACCGCACGGATGCTCGCCAAAGTGCTCAAGGCCAACGGTTTGAACGACGAAGGCCAGAGCGGCATTACCTACAGCGGCCTGTTGCGCCTGTCGCTGCGCCTGCTGGAAGTGGGGCACGTCAATCAACTCAGGCTCGCGGGCCTGCAAAGTCACCGCCTGAGCATCCTGCCCGGCGGACTGGTGCTGATGCTGGCAGCGTTCAAAGTCTTCGGCGTCTCGCACATGACACCGTCCGAGCCCGGTTTGCGGTTCGGTGTGCTGCATGGGTTGATGTCGCGGCACTGAGTGCCAGCCGCGATCCCTTCCGAACTTCGCATAGTTCAACGCATCGACCACGGCCGGCGCCTCGTTGTTCGGCCAACGGCTTTCCGTTAGGTGTAGACCTGATCAGGGCGTACAGTGCAAGTTAGATGGCCTTAAAAGCTATCAAGCCTCCTTTGCGGTCATCAGGAATTGGCGTCATGCACGAGATCGGCCTCATCGTTTACCCCGAATTCCAGGTGCTGGGCCTGGCCATGTGTGCGGCGTTCGAAATGGCCAACGGCGCCGCCGACGAGCCGGTATACAGCCTCACCTTGTTGTCGGAACACGGCGGGACGGTGCAGACCTCCGCCGGCTTCGGCGTGGAGACCACCGCGTTCGATCAGCGCTCGTTCGACACGCTGCTGGTAATGGGCGACAACCTGATCCGCCCGGTTTCTTCGGGCATGGTGGCGTTTCTGCGCAGCGCCAGTCAGAGCTCTCGCCGGGTCGGCTCGATCTGCACCGGGGCCATCGCGCTGGCCGAGGCCGGTCTGCTCGATGGCCGGCGAGCGACCACGCATTGGTGCCATGCACCGGCGCTGCAGCGGGCCTACCCGAAGGTGAAGGTGGAGGAGGACCGGATCTTCATCAACGACGGCAACGTCTGGACCGCTGCGGGCATGAGTGCCTGTGTCGATCTTGCATTGGCCCTGGTGGAAAGTGACCTCGGTGCAGAAGTGGCGCGGCGGGTGGCCCGGCAATTGGTGGTGTACCACCGGCGCGCGGGCGGGCAGTCGCAGTTTTCGGTGATGCTTGAACTCGAGCCCAAGACTGACCGCATTCAAGCTGCGTTGACCTATGCCAAGCAGCATTTGAAGTCCGAGCTGTCGGTCGAGGAGCTGGCCAGTGCCGCCAACCTCAGCCCGCGAC
The DNA here is from genome assembly GCF_019956155.1 of Pseudomonas sp. BF-RE-22. Classification (NCBI taxonomy): domain Bacteria; kingdom Pseudomonadati; phylum Pseudomonadota; class Gammaproteobacteria; order Pseudomonadales; family Pseudomonadaceae; genus Pseudomonas; species Pseudomonas sp. BF-RE-22. Next base: position 150,655 of record NZ_JAHBDD010000003.1, read on the forward strand.
AGTTCAGTCGCGTATTCCATGCCGAAACCGGTCAGTCTCCTGCCAAGGCCATTGAAAACCTGCGGGTGGAGGCCGCGCGCCTGATGATGGAAACCGGCCGGCACGCCATCGATGTGGTGGCGACAGAGACCGGTTTTGGTGATCGCGAGCGGATGCGCCGGGCGTTTATTCGCGCCTTCGGCCAACCGCCGCAGGTCATCCAGCGTGCGAATCGAGGTTGACTTGCGTGGACCACAATTCCGAACCTCCGCGTAATCTGTAGGAGCCGGCTTGCTGGCGATGGCGATTTCAAATACGCCATCGCCAGCAAGGTATTTGCGTGGCTTAAAAGGTGGCGTATTTGGCATTTAAGACAAAATATTATTGGCGTAATCTTGATCTCGTTGAAGCCCATTCCCCACTGAGATCACCGCCATGACCATCGTCAAAGCCGCTGCCGTCCAGATCGCACCTGTGCTCTACAGCCGTGAAGGCACTGTAGAAAAGGTCGTCAACAAGATCCGTGAACTCGGCGAGAAAGGCGTGCAGTTCGCCGTTTTCCCGGAAACCATCGTTCCGTACTACCCGTACTTTTCCTTTGTGCAGGCGCCGTTCGAAATGGGTTCCGAACACTACAAATTGCTCGATCAGGCCGTCGTCGTGCCTTCCGCGACCACCGATGCCATTGGCAAAGCCGCCAAGGAAGCCAACATGGTGGTGTCCATCGGCGTCAACGAGCGCGATGGCAGTACCCTGTACAACACGCAATTGCTGTTCGATGCGGACGGCACCCTGATTCAGGCCCGTCGCAAGATTTCGCCGACCTATCATGAGCGCATGATCTGGGGCATGGGCGATGGTTCCGGCCTGCGCGCAACCGACAGCGCTGTTGGCCGCATTGGTCAACTGGCTTGCTGGGAACACTACAACCCGCTGGCGCGTTATGCCCTGATCGAGGATGGCGAACAGATTCACGCCTCGATGTACCCCGGTTCGTTCGCCGGTGAGCGGTTCACCCGCCAGATGGAAGTCAGCATCCGCATGCACGCGCTGGAATCGGCGTGTTTCGTGGTGAACTCGACGGCCTGGTTGTACCCGGAACAGCAGGCGCAAATCATGGCTGACACCGGTTGCGGCATTGGTCCGATCTCCGGTGGTTGCTACACCGCGATCATCGATCCGCAAGGTGAAGTCGTCGGCGCACTGACCGAAGGTGAAGGTGAAGTCATTGCCGACATCGACTTGTTCCAGATCGAAGTGCGCAAGCGTCAGATGGATGGGCGCGGCCACTACAGCCGTCCGGAAATCCTCAGCCTGAACATCGACCGGACACCGCATCGCCATGTGCATGAGCGCAACGCACAGCCGAAGCTGGCCGACACTGCGCAAGCGGAAGAGTTGTGATTATGGAAGTCATGACGATCAACCGGTAAACGCTTCACCTGTAGGAGCACGGCTTGCCGGCGAAGGCGTCTTTGAAATCGCCATCGCCAGCAAGCTGGCTCCTACAGGTTTTGCGTCAACCCGCGACCCCGAACACACCCGAGATCTGTAGGAGCCAGGCTTGCCGGCGAAGGCGTCAGTGAAATCGCCATCACCAGCAAGCCGGACTCCTACCCAAAGCGTGTCGGTCTTAGAGCTCCATGCCCAGGAAGATCAGCGTATTGCCATGGGCTTCAGCCGCGGCACGCTGGTTGTAGCTGTCGCGATGCGAGCAGTTGAAGCCATGCTCGGCTTCCGGGTAAACCACGATTTCAACGTTATCGTTGTTGTCGAAACGCTCGGCGATTTTCTCAACGGCTTCCAGCGGGATGTGGCTGTCCTGTTCGCCGAAGTGCATCAGCAGCGGCACTTCGATTTCGTCGGCGCGGTCCAGTTGGTTCTGGATGCCGCCGCCGTAATAGGCGATCGCCACGTCCACCAGGCCATTGGCAGCGGTGTGGTAGGAGAGCAAGCCGCCGAAGCAGTAGCCGATGGAGGCAATGCCGCCATCCAGACCCGGTTGTGCTTTCAAAGCGTCGATGGCCAGCTCGATGTCTTTCTGTGCTTTGCCGACGTCGGTGGCGTTCATCAATTCGACGGCGCGTTTCCAGCCGGCTTCGTCGTAGGTCAGTTCAATGCGCGGGCCGTTGCGCCAGAACAGGTCCGGTGCAATCACCAGGTAGCCGTCGGCGGCATATTGCTCGGCGACCGAGCGGATGTGTTCATTCACACCGAAGATCTCCTGGATCAGCACAATCCCCGGGCCTTTGCGGGTATGCGGAATCGCCAGGTAAGCGCCGAATTTACCTTCAGCGCTGTCGATCTCGATCCATTGGGTGGTCACGCTCATGGTGGCTCCTGTCTTCGCAAGTGAGTTGGGGCGTAGCTTAATGCGGCTGTGTGGCTTTGAAGCTCGTCAGCCCCTGCATCCGTTTCCACCAGCTGTTGAAGCCGTCCACGGCAAATACCTGCGGCGCATCCGGGGTCATCGCGATGTAGGCGCAACCCGGTGCCAGGTAGAAGTCGCCGATGCTCGGTTCAAGGCCGGCGATATACGGATCGGTGCCTTTAATCTTCATCAACTCGCGCAGCACTCGTTTCGAGTTCTCGATGCCTAGGCTGCGCGAATCTTCATTCTGCCCGCCAATGAAGTCGGGAAACAGATGGTAGCCGAACACCGAGACCAGCGCGCCATAACCGTAGGAATCATAAATGCCCTGGGCCATGTGCGTGCGCGCACGGTCGTGGGCGTTGTCCGGGGTGATTGACGGGCCGGGCAGGACTTCGTCCAGGTAGGCAATGATCGCACCGGTTTCGATCACCCGAAAGCCGTCGTGGTCGACGACGGGCACCTTGCCGAACGGGTGACGCACCAGATGCTCCGGCAGGTGTGGTTCCCCTTTGATCACGTTGACCTGCACCTGCTCGAAGTCCGCGTCTTTTTCCACCAGCAACATCTTCACTGTGCGCACATAAGTACTGCCGTCAAAACCGTAGAGAGTGAGACTCATGGCGATTGCTCCTGTTCTATTGGGAGTGGCAGGTACGTTATCGAAACGCCGGCGCCTCAGCGGTGGTTGCGACGCCAGAAGAAGCGAGCCAACAACGTATCGAGACTGAGCTTGCCGGCACCCGAGAGCAACAGCGGCATCAGGGCGGCGAGGTAAATCAGCGGCAGTTTGAAGTTGCCGTGGCCCTTGTTGCTGATGGAGTAACCCTGAGCAAGCTCACTCAATGTAGACCAATCGGCCGGCCAGTGGACGGCGGCCGTCGCCACAAGGGTGACCACGATCAACGCGATGGCCGAAATCCGCGTGCCAAGGCCGACGAGGATGGCGAGGGCGCAAAGCAGTTCGGCCCACATCGACAGTTCCCAGTTCAGCGTCGCCGGTATCTGGTCGAAGGGAAACGGAAAGCGATCCTGAATGTCGGCGAACCAGTTTTCGCCATTCCATTTTTCCAGACCTGACTCGAAAAATTCCCAGGCAATGAACAACCGCAGGGTCAATGGGGCGAGCCAGCTACCGGCACGGTCAAGGTTCAGGTGCAGGCCTTTCACGGCCGACGAGATTGCAGAGTTCATGGACGTGGTCTCCGTTCAGTCAGGGATGCGGGGCTCGCGGCCCCGCGCAAGGGTTACTCGCCGGCGCCGCACTTACCTTCGCCGCATTTGCCTTCAGCCGGTTTTTCCGCGGTGTCGGCGTGGGCCTGGCTGTAGCCGTGGGCCAGTTGTTTCATGCTGAACGCTTCGGACTCGGAGGCCGACGCAACGTTGGACAGGGCCAGGCCGCCGGCGATGATCAGGCCGAGGGTCAGGGAGGAAGTCGAGAGCTTGAACATGGTGATACTCCGTAGCATTGAATGAATTGAGCGCTTTGATCGGCTGAGCCAATCGACAGGCACATTTCATCAATCGGGTGTATCTGCGATGTGTCGTTGGGGTGGGGTTTTATGGACGGGGTGTGTCAAGGACGGGGCTGTACACACTCTGATACGTAACCCCCTAAATTTCCTTGGCCTACACAAATCCTTGTAGGAGCCGGCTTGCTGGCGATAGCGTCCGTTCAGGCGATAAATGTGTCGACTGACCCACCGCTATCGCCAGCAAGCCGGCTCCTACAATGGCATTCCAATTCACAACTGTGATCCGCTGCTGACCACCAGCGTCTAGCGTCAGTGTCCCCGCAATCCCTTGGGGCGAGACTTCGGAACCCGGCATGCAAGCGCTGTTGAACGAGATCCTTGACGCAGTTCGGCCCCTGATCGGTCAGGGCAAGGTGGCTGACTACATTCCTGCCCTCGGCACCGTGCCGGCCAATCAACTGGGCATCGCCGTGTATGGCAACGACGGCGAGCTGTTTTGCGCCGGTGACGCCCACACGCCGTTCTCGGTGCAGAGTATTTCCAAGGTGTTCAGCCTGGTGCAGGCCATCGAACATTCCGGCGAAGCCATCTGGCAGCGCCTGGGCCACGAGCCTTCCGGGCAGCCGTTCAACTCGCTGGTGCAGCTGGAATTCGAACGCGGGCGCCCGCGCAATCCGTTCATCAATGCCGGCGCACTGGTGATCTGCGACATCAATCAGTCGCGCTTTGCCGCACCGGCCTTGTCGATGCGCGATTTCGTCCGGCGCCTGTCGGGCAATCCGCAAGTCATGGTGGACGGCAAGGTCGCCGAATCCGAATACCAGCACCGGGCGCGCAACGCCGCCATGGCGTACCTGATGCAATCCTTCGGCAATTTTCACAACGATGTCGAAGCGGTGCTGCGCAGCTACTTCAGCCATTGCGCCTTGCGCATGAGCTGCGTGGACCTGGCGCGGGCGTTCTGCTTCCTGGCCAACGACGGCTTCTGCAAGCACAGCGGCGAACAGATCCTCAGCGGCCGCCAGACCCAGCAAGTCAATTCCATCATGGCCACCAGCGGCCTCTATGACGAGGCGGGCAACTTCGCCTATCGCGTCGGTTTGCCCGGCAAGAGCGGCGTGGGCGGCGGGATCGTCGCGGTGGTGCCGGGGCAGTTCACGGTGTGCGTCTGGTCACCGGAACTCAACGCCGCCGGTAACTCACTGGCGGGCATGGCCGCGCTGGAACTGCTGAGCCAGCGGATTGGCTGGTCGGTGTTCTGATAGCGCGGGGTTGTGGCCGGCGCGACTACCGCCACAGCCGCCGAGGCGGCCTGAAAGCCGACCTGTTTCTCAGTTGTCCGCGTTCTCCTTCACTACTGCGACCGCTCATTTTGGATATGTCCACCGATTCCCTGTAGGAGCCGGCTTGCTGGCGATGGCGTCTGTCCAGCCAATACACACGTTGACTGATCCACCGCTATCGCCAGCAAGCCGGCTCCTACAGGGGATCTGCGTACGGTTTCGCAATCGAACGAAATGCGCTGGATGGCCACCGGTTAATGACGCTCCAGAAATTTTGCTATACATTTTCTGACCGCCCATTGCATGGTGAAACCGCTTCATGTCTCTTGCGCTCGAACGTCTAGTCGCTGGCACGCCAATCCCTTTCGCTGGTAACCGCGTCACTGTGGTCAGCCCCGAACTGGCCTTGCGCTTTCAGCCCGGGGACCACCTGTTGGTGGAGCAGGTCAGCGGCGAGTTGTTGCTGATTCCCGTAGCAGACCAGAAAGCAGCAGCGGTCGCGATTGAGCGGGCTGAAGCGGCGTTTACGGCAATGTCCGCCGTTTCCGATCAGGCGATCAGTGCGTTTTTCGACCTTTTTGCCCAACGCCTGGAAAACCAGGACTGCTGGGACTTGATCGAAGCGGCCAACCGGGCCGACATCGAATGGGCCAAGTCGCGTGGACGCTCCACCACACGGTTGCTGGCCGATGAGCGCATGCGTCGTGACATGATCGCGGGCCTCAGGGCCTGGCGCGATGCGTCTGCCTCGCGCGGCAAAGTGATCAGTTGCGTCGAGCATGACGGCTGGAAAGTCGAGCAGGTGGTTTCGCCGTTGGGCATCGTCGCCTTCGTCTTCGAGGGCCGGCCGAATGTTTTCGCCGACGCCGCTGGCGTGTTGCGCACCGGCAACACCGCGGTGCTGCGCATTGGCAGCGATGCCTTGGGCACGGCGCAAGCCATTGTCACCCACGCGTTGAATCCGGCATTGAGTGAGGCCGGTTTGCCGGTGGGCGCAGTGTCGCTGGTGGAAAGTGTCAATCACGCCGCCGGTTGGGCGATGTTCGCCGACCGTCGCCTGTCGTTGGCGGTGGCCCGTGGCTCGGGGCGTGCGGTCAGTCAGCTGGGCAGCATCGCGCAACAGGTCGGCACTGCCGTCAGCCTGCATGGCACCGGTGGCGCCTGGCTGGTCGCCGATAAGGACGCCGACGCCAAGCGTTTTGCCGCCGTCGTGCGCAATTCCCTGGACCGTAAAGTCTGCAACACCCTGAACGTCTGCCTGATCCACCGCGATCGCGCCGCCGAACTGGTGCCGCTGTTTCTGGACGCCTTGGAAAAAGCCGGCAGCGCCCGGGAAGAGGGCTGCAAGTTGCACATCGTCGAGGGCAGCGAAACGTATTTGCCTGGCCGTTGGCGGACTGCAACCGTCGAGGTCTACCGCCCTGACGGCTACCAGACCGAAGCGTTGGCCGAACCACTGCCCGAAGACCAGTTGGGCCACGAGTGGGAATGGGAAGAAACCCCGGAAGTCAGCCTGAAGATCGTCGACGACCTGGGCCAGGCCATCGCCTTGTTCAATCGCTACAGCCCGCAATTCACCGTGTCGTTGATCAGTGAAGATGCCGAGGCGCATGAGCGCTTCTACAACGCAGTCAACGCACCTTTTGTCGGCAACGGGATTACCCGTTGGGTTGACGGGCAGTACGCGCTGAATAAACCGGAACTGGGGCTTTCGAACTGGGAGAGTGGTCGCCTGTTCGCTCGCAGCGCGATTCTCTCGGGCGACGGTGTGTTCACGATCCGTAGTCGCATGACGCAGATCGATCTGTCAGTCAAACGCTGAGAACCCGACCTCAAGCGCAGACCGCACTATAATTAAGGGTGTCTGCGACTGCGTCTTGAGACAGGGGTCCGCCATGAAACTTCAATCCTTCGATCATTACTCTCATAAGCTGGAATTGGCCGCGCACGACGCGTGGCTGACAGCCCGGGTGAAGTCGGCCTTGGCGTTGGCCGATCCGACCCTTGGCCTGCAAGTCCATGTCAAAACCCTCGCGGGAATGGTGATGTTGAGCGGTCGCGTCAACACGCATAAGCAATGTGAGCAGGCTGTTGCGCTGGCTCGCACGGTCAGTGGTGTCAATGAAATCGATGCCAGGGAATTGCTGACTCACGTGTTCACGCCTGGAAGCTTCCCAACACCGCCTAACGCCGAGGAAAACCCGGAGATCCGGCCATCCTCGTCAGCCAAACCGGAAGACAAATAAAGCGGGGTGCAGCGCTTCCGTGAATCGGGCGCGCTGCATTTTCACTTCGCAGCTATTGAGCGCGGATGCTGATTGGCTGCACGGTGCCAGCTGAGGGCGATGGCCCTCTGGTGCGCGGATCAAGCCGCTTCAACCGCTTTGCCGTAAACGGCGCACGTGGTTGGGTGTTCGACCAGCGACACGAACGTGCGGCTGTTGGCATCCAGTGCATCGATCGACCCGGTTTCGATGTCGTAGACCCAGCCATGCAGGTTCAGCAGGCCTTTTTCCTGAGCCAGTCGCACGCTCGGGTGCGTCTGAATGTTCGCCAGTTGCGCGATCACGTTTTCCCGCACCATTGAACTTACTTTCGCCGCGTCGCTGGCATGAGGCCGGGATTCGTTGATGACCTTCGCCGATTCCGCATGTTGCAACCAGCCGCTGACGGCGGGCAGGTGATCCATGCATTTGCAGCTGGCGACGGCTGTCATCGCGCCACAATCCGAATGGCCGCAAATCACGATGTCGGTGACGCCCAGTACGGCCACCGCGTATTCGACCGTGGCCGATACACCGCCCGGATGCGGGCTGTAGGAGGGCACGATATTGCCGGCGTTACGGATCACGAACAGTTCGCCGGGTTCTTGCTGGGTCAGCAGTTCCGGTACGACACGGCTGTCGGAACAGGTGATGAACAGCGTGCCGGGGTGTTGCGTGGTGGCCAGGTGTTTGAACAGGTCGGTCCGTTGTGGGAAGGCTTCTGTCTGGAACTTCAAAAAACCGTCGATGAGCGCTTTCATGGGGAATTTCCTTTCAAATGATGGGGGATCAGTTCGAGCAGCCGGTGCCAAACACGCCGTAGTCCAGAATGTGGGTGGCGCCTGTGGAGTCCTGGTATGTCATTTCCACGGGAACGACCCCGCATTCATCGGCAATCGGCGTGATGCTCACGACATGCGCGATGTCCAGTTTCATGCCGTACTCGTACGCGACGGCCGTTTCTTCTGCGTGAACCTGGGCAGACATGCCCGCTAACAACGACAGCACCAACAGAATTTTTTTCATGGGGCATCCTCCAGGCCAATGTGGTGAACAAAGAAACAAGTGGGGTTCTGGAACTGGCCCGCACTTGAGTGCGGGCCGGGATCAAGTCAGAAAGGACGCAGTGGCAGGAACTTGCCGTCGAGGGTGATCACGGCGCGGGAGCCGCCTTCCGGGTCTTCGACTTTTTTCATGTCGAGCTTGAAGTTGATCGCGCTGATGATGCCGTCGCCGAACTGTTCATGAACCAGGGCTTTGAGCGTGGTGCCGTAGATCTGGATCATTTCGTAGAAGCGGTAGATGGTCGGGTCGGTCGGCACACCAGAGAGGCTGCCGCGCAGTGGAATGATTTGCAGGCGGGCCACGGCGTCGGCGTCCAGGTCGAGTTTCTCGCCAATCACTTTGGCGGCGCTTTCCGGCAGTGGGTGCTGACCGAGCAGGGCGGCGGTGACGTAGGCCAAGCCGAGGCCTGTGCCGTCGGTCAGGTCCTGCCACGACAGGTTTTTACGCGCCTTGGCATCGAGGATCGAAGTGGTCAGGGCCAGGCTCGGGTCGTTGTAAGCGTGGGACTGTTGCATGGTGAATCTCCTATCGGGTTGAGTACTGCTTGGGTGTGAAGCAATCTTCTGTCGATTGATTCATAGCGTCCAAGACCGATATACAATGCATTGCATAAGTCCTGCCTATAGGTTGATCCCGATGTTGCTCCGACATTTGCGCTACTTGCTGGCGGTCGCCGACCACGGCGGCTTCACCCGTGCTGCCGAGGCATTGCACGTGTCCCAACCGACCTTGTCGCAACAGATCCGCCAATTGGAGGAAACCCTCGGCGTGAGCCTGTTCGACCGCACCTCGCGCACGGTCAAGCCGACCGATGCGGGTGAGGCCTACATCGAGTGCGCTCGGCGGGTGCTGGTGGAACTGGAGGCGGGTAAACGGGCGTTGCATGACGTGAAGGACTTGTCCCGGGGGACGTTGCGATTGGCGATGACGCCGACGTTCATGGCGTATCTGGTCGGGCCATTGGTACGCGACTACGTGGCGCGCTATCCGAACATTCACCTGGAGATTTTCGAGTTGTCGATGGACGACATTGAGGCCGGGCTGCTGGATGACTCACTGGACATCGCCATTGCATTTGATCAGGTCAGGAATGCCGACATCGAGTCGATTCCGGCGTTTACCGAGACGCTGGGCCTGATGGTCGGGCGGGATCATCCGTTGTACGAAAGCCGGGTCCCGTTATCCGCTGAAGCGGTGGCTCAGCTGGAGTTCGCCCTGTTGGCCACGGACTTCGTCACCCGAACCCGAATCGATGAGTATTTCGCTGAGCAGCAGATCACGCCAAAAGTGGCCATCGAGGTGAACTCGGTCAGCACCTTGCTGGAAGTCATTCGCCACACGGCGATTGCCACCATCCTTCCGGAACCCATCGCCACTCAGGACCGCGCGTTACGCAGGATCCCGTTGCTGGGGGAGGCGCCCAAGCGCGGGGCCGCGCTGCTGCGGCGTAAAAACAACTACCACAGCGCGGCGTCGGTGGCCTTCATGGAACTGTTGCTGGGAACCGTTGAGGCGACGTCAGTCATCCACTGACTGGCACACGCCGTTGGAGGCCTTGCCGGTGGAGGTCACGGCGACCGAATCGTCATCGGCGAGGACAATTGACAGGGTGATGCCGGAGCCTTTGGCTTCGAAGCGGCGCTCACTGATGATTTTGGTGTCTGCTTCCTTGCCGTTGATCATGACCGGCCCATCCTGATCCGCCTGCACGAGAAACTTGCCGGGGCACTCCACCGCGAATGACGGGACACCGTCGACGCTGTTTGCCTGAGCAACACTTGTCAGAACCAGCAACAGCGGGAATATCAGCTTGTTTTTCATCGCAAGTCTCCAGTGACCAACAGCGGATACGCTTAACAATAGCTTTGTTTGGCAAACCGGAGACAAACAAAAAGGCCCCGCTCGTTTATTCGAGCGGGGCCTTTTTTATTGCGATGGTTTATCAGTAGAACCGATCAATCACCCGAACTTCATTCTGGTTCTGCATCGAGTCCCAGGCCTGCTTCAGCGTTTGCAGGACATTGCCGATGAAGTCTTTGTCGGCTGCAGCTTTCTTGCCGACATAACCCTGGCCGCGACGGTACATTTTCAGTCGGGCCAACAGGTTCTGGTTGTTCTGGTCGAACTCGGCTTCATGGGCATGCGGCGACAGGCAATCGATATGAACCTGGCCCGATTTGCTGATCCACAGAATGTGGCTGTCGTGGCTGTCTTTTTGCGCAGCGAACATACGAGCCAGTTCATCGATAGTAGGTTGATTGTTCAGATTCATAATATGCCCCTTGACCATTTGGTGATCTTTCAAAGTTGATTCGCTAATACAAGTAGCCCATCGGTTAGTTGATCCCTGGCACCGAAACCAGGACGTCAGCGTTCGGCCGTCTAAAGTGACGGGGTTCCGCGTCTGTTGCATGTAGTCGTGTTGAATAACTGCTACGCAATAGCGTCACAACGAAGAGAAGCAGCGAATACCTTCAGGCCACTGCCGACGTTTTCAGGGTCGGCCACAAGCTTCATGAGGATTGATCGCCAGCGCTTCTCGTCCTTGTACTGGACGTTCGGGCCAGGTCAGCTTCTTCAATCTGCCTTGTGGGCAGCGTGTATCCGGGAAAAACAGCTCGGCGGTCAGACGAGCTTGCTCAAACATGTTGCTGTACTCCCGATCGGGGAGATGTCTGCATCATGCAAGGGCAAATCGGAGGCGTCAACGGTTTTGTAGTGATTATTTTCAGTCACTACATATTGTCGGACAAAGCTGTTTGGAATTAGAAAGCAGCAGGTTGAAAGCGCCCCTCAGGACGAGGGCAGCGAGCTTTGGAAGCGGTAAAAGGTGCAGGGATAACCGTCCACTGGCTGCTGATGCAGGGAGAACGCGTCACCCGTGAGGTCTGGCATCACACGGGCCCAGAACTGTCGTGCAGGCGGGTTGGCGTCGATGTGGAAAATCTGCCATTGCCCGGGCAGCTGGCTCAAGAGGGTAGATATGACAAACGTCGCGACTCCTTGGCCACGAAAGCGTCGGCTGACAAAAAGGTAGCCGATGTTGTACTGGGCGCCAGGCAGGTGGGTGTTGTCATCCACGGTCACAAAACCGGCCAGCTCCCCGTCGACCTTGATCAGGAACGGGCGGGTTGCGGGGTTGCGCCAGTAGTCCTGTTGCGGCTGGATGCGGAAGAAGCCATGCCCGCCGAGTTTGAGCGGCAGCCACTCACTGAGGTCGTACATATAGAACTGCATCAGGTTTTCGAGCGTTTCCAGTTCGTCGCGCTGAGCGGCGTGCAGTTCTATCGAGGGCATGCGGGCTGGCTCCTGTTCAGAGCGGAATCAATCAGTGAGGCGCGAAGTCGTATTTTCCGCCTTTCTTCAGTGCGGCTTGATAGGCCGGGCGCCCCTGGAAGCGCTCGACCCAGGCCGCTACATGAGGGTAGTCGCCGAGCTTGCCTTGGGCGCGGGCGATTTCGCCTATAAAACTCATCTGGATATCGGCTGCGCTGAGTTCCTTGCCCAACAGGTAATCGGACTGGCTCAGCGCCGTGTTCAGATAGCCGAGGTAGTTGGCCACTTCCGAGTTGATCCGTGGATGCAGCGGTGCGCCGGCTTCACCGAGACGTCCGACATACAGGTTCAACATCAGCGGCAACATGGCCGAGCCTTCGGCAAAATGCAGCCACTGCACGTATTCATCGTAGGCCGGGGTGGACGGATCGGGTTGCAGGCGCCCCTCGCCATGGCGACGAATCAGGTAGTCGATGATTGCGGCGGACTCAATCAGTTTCTGCGTGCCGTCTTCGATGACCGGCGATTTGCCCAAGGCGTTGATCGCTTTCAGTTCCGGCGGGGCCAGGTTGGTTTTCGGATCGCGCTGATAGAGCTTCAGTTCGTAAGGGATGGCCAGTTCTTCCAGTAGCCACAGAATGCGCTGGGAGCGGGAGTTGTTCAGGTGGTGCACGATAATCATGGTCGATGCCTTTTCAGGAAACAGGGCTGTAGCCGGGCTTGAAGAACACTAGACCATCGCTGTCCATTTGAAGTGCCATCAAGCTTTACCCGGCGTTTTTGCTGCACGTTTGACGCCGGTCGATGGCTTGCGTTTGGCCGGCTTGCGTTTGTTTTTCCAGGGTGTAGCACCTCGCCCGGCAGGGCTTGCGGGCCCGCTGATAGTCAGGCTCAGGCCGGAGCAGCGGGCAACTTGCTTGCTCATCCACGCCGCTTGTTTGGTGACGAATTCTTCCAGGCTCATTTCGCCGCTCTGCACCATGTCCAGCGCCTGCTCCCAGATCGCTGTGGTGCCCGGGTCGGCAATCGCGCGTGGCACGGCGTCGATCAGGCTGAACGCCGCCGGGGTGGCGGCCAGGGCCTTGCCGTTCTTGATCAGATAACCACGGTCGAGCAGCCCCTGAATGATCGAGGCGCGGGTGGCCTCGGTGCCGATCCCGGTGGTGTCCTTGAGTTTCTGTTTCAGCAGTGGATCCTCCACCAGCTTGGCGACGTTCTTCATCGCCTTGATCAAATCACCCTCGGTAAACGGTTTGGGCGGCTGCGTCCAAAGGTCCTTGAGCTTCACTTCGGCCACCGCGCAATCACGGCCTTCGCTCAATGTCGGCAGTGTTTGCGGCGCCGGTACTTCGCGGCCCTTGGCCGGAGCAAGGGCCTCGGGCAGGGCGCGTTTCCAGCCGGGTTCGACGATCTGCTTGCCGACCGCGCGCAAGGCTTCACCGGCACAGTCGAAGTCGGCCTGGGTCCGGTCGTATTCATGGTTGGGCAGAAACTGCGCCAGATACCGCGCGCGGATCAGCGTGTAGACCGCTCGCTGCTTGCCCACCAGTCGATCCAGGTTCTTTGCCGCAGCCGTGGGGATGATGCCGTGGTGAGCGCTGACCTTGGCGTCATTCCAGGCCCGTGAGCGCCGTTGCGGTTCAAGGTAGTCCTGCAAGGCGTTCAGCGTCGGATCTGCTTGCCGCAGGGCGGCGAGAATTCCGGGCGCTTCACTGTGTTGACTCACCGGCAGGTAACCGCAGTCGCTGCGAGGGTAGGTGATGACTTTATGGGTTTCGTAGAGTGCCTGGGCGATGTCGAGGGTTTCCTGAGCGCCAAGCCCGAGTTTCTTCGAACAGACTTCCTGCAAGGTGCCCAGATCGAACGGCAACGGCGCCACTTCGCGCATGCGCTCGGTACGCAGTTTGATCACCCGGGCGCTCGCCGCGTTGCCAATTGCCGCCGCTGCCTTTTGTGCGAGTGCTTGATTGAGGCAGCGATCCTGGTCGTCGCAAACGTCGGACGGTGCACGCCACTGTGCAGTGAACGCGGTGCCATCGTGCAGCAGCTGCACGTCGATGGCCCAGTAAGCCACGGGGACGAAATCGGCGATGCTGCGGTCGCGGTCCACCACCAGACGCAGGGTCGGCGTTTGCACTCGACCGACCGGCAATACGCCCTGATAACCGGACTGGCGCCCCAGCAGCGTGAACAACCGGCTCATGTTCATGCCGATCAGCCAGTCGGCCCGTGAACGGCCCAATGCCGAATGATAAAGGCTGAAGGTCTCCGCCCCCGGCTTCAGCGCGGCCAATGCCTTGCGGATTGACGCATCGTCCAGTGCCGACAGCCACAACCGCTGGATCGGCCCGCGATAACGGCAATGCTCCACCAGTTCCCGGGCGATCATTTCGCCCTCACGGTCGGCGTCGGTGGCGATCACCAATTCATCGGCCTCGCCGAGCAAGCGTTTGACGGCCTTGTACTGACTGGCGGTGCGCGGTTTGACGGTCATTTTCCATTTGTCCGGAATGATCGGCAGATCCGCCAGCACCCAGCGCTTGTAGCGTGCGTCGTAGGCATCCGGTGGCGCGGTTTCCAGCAGATGGCCGATGCACCAGGTCACCGTGACGTCCGTTCCCAGCCAGCAGCCGTCGCCGCGACGCCGGGCGCCGAGCACGGCCGCAATGTCTTTGGCCTGGGAAGGTTTTTCACAGAGGTACAACCGCATAACCACCATCGTTCATCAATTGCCGGGAGGTGCACAGAATGGCGGCTGATGAGCGATGGAGCAATCTTTATCTGTATGGATGTACAGCTCGTGCGTTTCGAGTCATTGCAACGAACGGCATCTCGCTTCTGCATTTGACGTTATCCGCCTCTGCGCTTGTGCCGGTCCTGCGACGGATAGCTTCAGCGCCCCGTTCGGCTGTGAAGCCGTCACGCTGATGAAATCTGGGTTATACCTGACAAAGCTGTGTTCTCAAGTTTTGGGGCACTGTGCGACCCATTGCGGGCAAGTCGGATTGCCGCATCGCACGCTCCCACAGGTTTTTCACCGTCCCGAGGAACGCATTTCATGAAAAGCTCCGGTCCTAGCCCTGTCATTACCATCGCCGAGCAGCCCGGCTGTCTGTTGGTGAAGTTTCACGGCATTCAGGTGGCTGCGTCGGCGCGCGCGCTGGTGCTGCTGGAGGCCAATTACCCTCCGGTGTACTACGTGCCCCGGGAGGATATCGACGAGAAGTATTTTGCCCGCACCGACCACACGAGTTACTGCCCCTACAAGGGCGATGCGAGCTATTTCAGCCTGCAGGTCCCGGGGCATGAGGGCGCGAATGCGGCGTGGAGTTATGAAGATCCCAAGGTGTCGGTAGAACAGATTCGGGGCTACATTGCGTTCTATCCCGATCAGGTGAAGTTCGAGATTCTCAAAGACGTCGAGTGATTGAAAACGCCCTGCATTGACAGGGCGTTTTTACGATCAAGCGTTCAGTTCACGAACCGCCTGCACCAGCGTCGACTCATCGATCTGAGCAATCGAGGTCACTCCGGTCAACGTCATGGCCACGCGCATCTCTTTGGCGAAAATATCCAGCATGTTTTCCACCCCGCGTTGACCATCGGCGGCCAGGGCATAGGCCATGGATCGCCCCAGCAATACACCTTTCGCGCCCAGGGCCAGCATCCGCACGACATCGAGCCCCGAGCGGATCCCCGAGTCGACCAGCACCGTCAGATCATTCCCCACCGCTTTTACGATGGGCGGCAATGCCTTGGCGGTGGAAAGCACGCCGTCCAGCTGCCGTCCGCCGTGGTTCGATACCACAATGCCGTCCGCGCCAAAGCTGACGGCGTCTCGCGCGTCCTGAGGATCGAGAATGCCCTTGATGATCATCGGGCCTTTCCAGAAGTCACGAATCCACTCCAGATCGCTCCAGCTGATCGACGGGTCGAAGTTGTTCGCCAGCCAGCCCATGTAGTCTTCGAGCGTGACGGCTTTGCCAAGGTACTTCGAGATGTTGCCCAGATCGTGCGGGCGTCCCATGACGCCGACGTTGAAGGCCCAGTCGGGTCGGGTCATCGCCTGAAGTATTCGCCGCGATGACGCAAACGGTCCGGACATGCCCGAGTGCGCATCCCGGTATCGGGCACCGGGCGTGGGCATGTCGACGGTAAACACCAGGTTCTTCACCCCGGCAGCCTTGGCCCGTTCCAGGGCGTTTTTCATGAAGCCCCGGTCTTTCAGCACGTACAGCTGGAACCAGATGGATTGTTGGCTTTGCGCCACCACTTCCTCGATCGAACACACCGAGACCGTCGACAGGCACAGGGGAATGCCTTTGTTTTGCGCCGCTTTCACGGCTTGTACTTCGCCTCGACGGGCGAACATGCCTGTCAGGCCTACCGGCGCCAGGATGATCGGCATTGCGAGGGACTGGTCGAAGAGGGTGGTTTGCAGGCTCAGGGTTTCGACGTTTTTCAGAATGCGCTGACGCAGGCTGATGCCCGTCAGGTCGGCGCTGTTGGCCCTCAGTGTGTGCTCCGCATAAGCGCCTCCATCGATGTAATCGAACAAGAACCGGGGGAGTTTGCGGCGGGCTGCCTCGCGATAGTCGGATGCGGATGAAATGATCATGGTGCCTCGGTCGGGTGAGTGGCGGGGCGATGGGTGCTTTGAGCCAGAGTAGCGAAAACGGCTCGTGTTTGCGGTAATTCTGTTTTTCGCGGTGTTGGGTGTTTGGGTTTTTTGGGGGGGACATATCTGTTATTGGGGTAACGGCGGCTATTGGTTTCGCCCTTACGGCGAGTCACTTGGAGAAGCGCCAAGTAACCAAGCGCTTTTGCCCCTTTCGTTCGGTGCCTCGCCTAGGCTCGGCATGCCCTCGCTCCGGTCCTGCTCCGTGGGCCTGCCGCGATCGGCCATCCTTGGCCGTGCGCGGCTAACCCGGCATCCATGCCGGGTTGCCCACTGCGCAGAACCTGCGCTCGGCCTCTCGAGGGGGCGACTACCGCCACAGCCGCCGAGGCGGCCTGAAAGCCGACCTGGCTCTTTGGTCGTGTGCACACTCCCACATCATGGTGGCTGCACTAATGTTGGATGTTTGCACATTCCCTTGTAGGAGCCGGCTTGCTGGCGATGGCGTCCTTTTAGGCGACAGATGTGTCGACTGATCCACCGCTATCGCCAGCAAGCCGGCTCCTACAGTTGATCGTATTTATCCAAATGCATATGCATTTCCCTTGTAGGAGCCAGCTTGCTGGCGATGGACGCCAACGATAACTCGGGCTGTCTGAATGAACGCGTTGTCCGGTCGTTTTTCGCGGGCGAGCCTCGCTCCTACAGGGAATCGCGTTTGCTTTTGATTTTCACCACTCATCAGGCCGAGCGTTAGCTCGCCTTCAGCTTTTGATCTGAGCGCCCCCTCGAGAGGCCGAGTGGAGGTTCTGCGCAGTGGGCAACCCGGCATGGATGCCGGGTTAGCCGCGCACGGCCAAGGATGGCCGATCGCGGCGGGCCCACGGAGCAGGA
>NZ_JAHBDD010000004.1:0-138114 GCF_019956155.1 Pseudomonas sp. BF-RE-22
CCCCCCATAACCCCCAGCCCCCAACAGCTCTAAGCCCACTGGAATTCCAGAAAAACCCTGCTGTACTCAGCCAAGGTTCTGGAGATGAGCCTGTCGTAAATCTGCAGGATGCATAACTCGATACAGTCTCGATAGGAAACCTATCAAGGACACTCTCATGTCTCTGTTCAAACGTTCAGTCACTGAGTTGTTAGGTACGTTCTGGCTGGTGTTGGGGGGTTGCGGCAGTGCGGTTCTGGCCGCGTCTTCTCCGCTTGGAATCGGAGTGCTCGGTGTGGCCATCGCGTTTGGTCTCACCGTACTGACCATGGCCTTCGCCATCGGCCACATCTCCGGTTGTCATCTCAACCCCGCCGTATCGGTCGGTTTGTCAGTCGGTGGCCGATTCCCCGCCAAGGAACTGCCCGCCTACATCATCGCCCAGGTCATCGGCGGGATCATCGCCGCCGCGTTGATCTACTACATCGCCAGCGGCAAGGAAGGCTTCGACCTCTCCGCCGGCCTGGCCTCCAACGGCTACGGCGAACACTCCCCCGGCAAATACTCGATGGCCGCAGGCTTTGTCTGTGAGCTGGTAATGACGGCGATGTTTGTGCTGATCATCCTCGGCGCCACCGACAAACGTGCGCCGGCCGGGCTGGCACCGATCGCCATCGGCCTGGCCCTGACACTGATCCACCTGATCTCGATTCCCATCACCAACACCTCGGTCAACCCGGCCCGCAGTACCGGCCCGGCCCTGATTGTCGGCGGCTGGGCGATCGCGCAACTGTGGATGTTCTGGGTCGCGCCGCTGCTGGGTGCGGTGGTCGGTGGTGTGACGTATCGGTGGCTGGGCAAGGAAGGCACTTGACCCCATGGAAGAGGATCAGTCCTGTCGGTAAGGCAAGGCGGTCCTCGCTTCCTCGGCATAGGCCAGGACGCCGAGACGCTCCTGATGAAGGAAGTCTTTGACGGCGGCTTTCAAGCCGGGATGGCGCAAGTAGTGCCAGGAATGGGTGATCACCGGTTCAAACCCGCGAATCAGTTTGTGCTCACCCTGAGCACCGGCATCGAAACGCTGAAAACCGTTGGCAATTGCGTAGTCCATCCCTTGATAGAAACACGTCTCGAAATGCAGACGATCGAACTCCGCCAGACAGCCCCAGTAACGCCCATAAAAACTGTCGCCGCCCACCAGGCTGAAGGCCATGGCCACCGGCCGTGAGCCCTGTTTGGCCAGGACCACGCGAATCGATTCCGGCATGCGCTCGGCCAACAGACTGAAAAATTCCCGCGTCAGATAGGGCCGTTGCCGGCGCACCGCGTAGGTGTTGGCGTAACAGGCGTAAACGAAATCCCACTGCGCCTGATCCAGTTGCTTGCCTTCCAGCCACTCGAAATCAAACCCCTGCCCCGCCACTTGCTCGCGCTCTTTGCGCATCTGCTTGCGCTTGCGCGAACTGAGGACGTCGAGGAAGTCCTGAAAATCCCGATAGCCGCGATTTTGCCAGTGGTACTGACAGCCGATGCGCTGCAGCCAGCCAGGTTGTTCGGCCAGCGCCGCGTCGGTGAACGGATCGGTGAAATTGATGTGCGCACTGGAGAGTTCTTCGATCTCGAGGTAGCCCGGCAAACTTTTCAGCAGCTCGAAACCGTCCTCGACCAAGGCCGCCAGCAAGCGCGGTCCGCTGACCGGACTGAACGGCACGGCGGTCAACAGTTTGGGGTAATAGTCGATGCCGGCACGCTCGCAGGCATCGGCCCAGGCGTGATCAAACACGTACTCGCCATAGGAATGCCATTTGCGGTAACTGGGCAGCGCGGCGATCAACCGGTCCCCGTCCATGTGCAACAAATGCTCGGGCTGCCAACCGGAATGCGGACCGACGCTGCCGCTGTCCTCCAGTGAACTGAGAAAGGCATGGCGCAGAAACGGCTGATCATCCGGCACCAGGGCATCCCAGGTGTGCGGGGCTATTTCGGACAGTCGTTCCAGGCGTTGCAGCGGCATCACTTCCCTCTCCACTTCTTGGCGTAAAAGCCTCGCGAGTATCGCCTATCGAGGCGCAATCCACACTCGTGATCCGCCGACAGGGCCCGGAATAGAAAGTTCCTTCGCACTTTGTATCGTCATCGAGCCGCCATCACTTTGCCACTGCCTTGTCATAAACCATCGCGATACTGGCGCCAGTTTTTAGAGCGTCGGGTTCTATCCCGATCACTGTTTTCCGTCCGACATCGGTCGGTTGTGCCCTGGATGGCTAAGTCATCCCCTCTCATCTTCGGAGATTGATATGCGTCTTGCTTCCACGAAAACTGCGGCGGCCCTGTGTGGCGGCCTGCTGCTGGCCATGAGTGTTCCGGCCAGCGCCGCAGTCGACGCCAAACTGCTCGACATGCTGAAGGCTAACGGTTCGATTACCAACGCGCAGTACAGCGAGTTGCAAGCCGAGCTGGCCAGGGATCAGAAGGATCAGCAAATCGCCCGTCAGGCTCAGCAAGAGACTAACGAGCAGATCGCGGCCACCGCGAAGAAAACCGAAGCACTGAGCACCTTCGACCAGAAACTGGCGTGGGCTGCCAAGACCCAGTTCAAGGGTGACGTGCGTTTCCGCCAGGAAACGGTCAAGAACGACGGTGTTTCCAACACCGGCGACCAGGATCGTCAACGTATTCGCGTCCGCCTGGGTGCCTACACTGCAATCAACCCGCAAGTGGACACCGGCATCCGTATTGCCACTGGCAGCGACAACGACTCTCGTTCCACCAACCAGAGCCTGGATGGCAACTTCACCAAGAAGGATATCTGGCTGGACCAGGGTTACGTCGACTACCACCCTGACGCCATCAAGAATCTGCACTTGATCGGCGGCAAGATGGCGCAACCATGGGTGAGCATGGGCGACATCATCTGGGATAGCGACATCAACCCGGAAGGTCTGGCAGTGACTTACAAATACCCGCTGGGCGGCAGCACCGAGCTGTTCGGTAGCGCCGGCCACTTCACCCTCAAGGACAACGTCGACGGCGAAGGCAAGCAGTTCCGCCACGACCTGCGTCTGTACTCAGGCCAGTTGGGCGCGCGTTTCGCGATCACTGATAACCTGAAAATGACCTTGGGTGGCAGTCTCTACGCTTACGACAACGACAACGACATCAACAATACCTGTGCGGCGAACACCTGCCGACTGGCCATTAACGGCAACACGGCGAACGAACAGTTCAAACTGTACGAAGGCTTTGGTCAGCTCGACATCGGCGGCCTGCCAATGCCACTGTCGATCTACGGTCAAGTCGTCAACAACGACGATGCCAGCAACGATCAGGACATGGGCTGGCTGGCCGGTGTCAAGACCAACGTCTTCGGCTTCGGCGTGGACTACAACTATCGTGACGTACAGCGTAACGCCGTGGTCGGCGCCTTCACCGACTCTGACTTCGCCAACGGTTTCACCGGTTCGCGCGGCAGCAAGTTGAAAGTGAGCTACGAGATCGACAAGAACTTCGCCCTCGGCGCGACGTACTTCATGGCTGATTCCGACTACACCAACGCCACCCTGCGGGACTCGAAAATCAACACCCTGCAACTGGATGCCGAAGCCAAGTTCTGATCCCTGCTACACGGTTCGGGCAAGGACGCCCAAACTGCTTTTACAAACTCGCGCTGCTGTATCGGTCCCCATCATCCGTCCGATTCAGCAGCGCGAGTTTTTTTATGCAAAAAAAAGATCGCAGCCTTCGCAGGCTGCGATCTTTTCATTTACCGCGACAACTCAACGCTTGCGCAGAATCACGCTACCAATCGAATAACCGGCGCCGAACGAGCTGAGCACCGCCAGCGAACCCGCCGCCAGATCATCCTGGTTCTTGTGAAACGCAATCACCGAGCCCGCAGAGCTGGTGTTGGCGTAGGTGTCGAGAATCACCGGGGCTTCTGCTTCGGTGGCTTCGCGACCCAGCAGTTTCCTCACGATCAAGTGGTTCATGCTGAGGTTGGCCTGGTGCAGCCAGAAGCGCTTCACGTCGCCGACGTTGAGCTGGTTCTCTTCCAGGTGCGCACCGATCAGCTCGGCCACCATCGGGCAGACTTCCTTGAACACCTTGCGGCCTTCCTGCACGAACAGTTTGTCCTTGGCACCGATGCCCTCTTCTGCCGCGCGGTTGAGGAAGCCGAAGTTGTTGCGGATGTTGTTGGAGAACTTGGTCAGCAGCTTGGTGCTGACCACGTCGAACTGATACTTGGACGTCGCCAGGTCCGCTCGCTCGATGATCACTGCAGTGGCCGCGTCGCCGAAGATGAAGTGGCTGTCGCGGTCACGGAAGTTCAGGTGACCGGTGCAGACTTCCGGGTTGACCATCAGCACTGCCCGGGCCTGGCCCAGTTGCACGCTGTTGGCCGCCGCTTGAATGCCGAAGGTCGCCGAGGAGCAGGCCACGTTCATGTCGAAACCGAAACCCTGGATGCCCAGCGCTTCCTGGACTTCGATGGCGATGGCCGGGTAGGCGCGTTGCAGGTTGGAGCACGCGACGATCACGCCGTCGATGTCCGCCGCGGTTTTGCCGGCGCGCTGCAAGGCTTGTTCGGCTGCGCCGATGGCCATCTGGCAAAGCACCGACCACTCGTCGTTCGAGCGCTCCGGCAGGCGTGGCGCCATGCGTTGCGGGTCGAGAATGCCGTCCTTGTCCATGACGAAGCGGCTTTTGATACCGGAGGCTTTTTCGATAAACGCGGCGCTGGATTCGGTCAATGCCTCGACTTCGCCACGGGCGATGGCGTCGGCGTTGTCGGCGTTGAACTGCGCGACGTAAGCGTTGAAAGACTGCACCAGCTCTTCGTTGGAAATGCTGTTGGCCGGGGTGTACAGGCCGGTGCCGCTGATGACGACGTTATGCATGGTCGTTTCTCTAATCTGTTCAGGCAGAAAGCATTGGCACCGACGTACCAATACATAAAGGGTCTGTTCCCGTCACAGGAAGCAAACCTGGCATCGCTTTATTCCGAACCGCCCGAACCTGTGGAGGCTCAAAACCGCGGGGCCGGCGTTTATAGGCGCGAAGTTTGCCATAAACGTTGGGGTTTGGCGCCTTTTGCGAGTGCAACGGCACTACGTTTCAAGTAATGACAAATGGCAGATATCCAACCTGTAGGAGCACGGCTTGCCGGCGAAGGCGGCCTTGAACCTTGCATCGCACTCAAAGACGCCTTCGCCGGCAAGCCGTGCTCCTACAGGTTTTAGGGTTCGACCTGGGTCCATTGCTTGTTCAGGCGTTTGTCGGAGATCGGCACCTTGGTCCCCAACTGCTGGGCGAACAGCGAAACCCGGTACTCCTCCAGCCACCAGCGATAGAGCTCAAGCTGCGGATCGCGTTTGCCTTCCTGGGCGTGTTTGTTGGCGCGGGTCTGGTATTGAGTCCAGAGGCCGGACAGCTCACCGCTCCAGACCCGATCCTTCTGCACCTGCGCAGCCAGTTTCTCGAAGCGCTGCTCGATGGCTTTCAGGTAACGCGGCAGTTCCTTGAACCACTGCATCGGCGTTTCGCGGACGAAACCCGGATACACCAGATGACTGAGCTGCTGCTTGATGTCATTCAACGCCACGGCCTGCGCCAGATCAATCTTGCCCTTGAAGCGTTTTTGCAGGCCGTGCCAGAGCTTGAGAATTTCCAGGGTCAGCTTCGCCAGACGCTCGGCATGCTCGGTCCAGCCGCCGCGCTTGCGTTCGGCCAGCGCCGCCAATCCGGCGCCATCACGCGGCAACGGGTCTTCGCCGTCGAGGATGCAGCTGTCGAGACTGGCCAGCAGAATGTCTTCCACCAGACTGTCGACGCGGCCCATGTCGCGGTACATCAGGCCCAGCTCCGTCAGGCCAGGCAACTTGCCGCGCAGGAACTTCGCCGGTTCCGCCAGTTGTTGCATCAGCAGGCGCTGCAACGCGCGGCGATGCTGGAACTCGGCTTCGGCCGGCGTCGAGAACCGCCCTTCCTTGACCGTGCCGGCCTCTTCGACCAGCGCCGGATACACCGTCATCGACAATCCGGCAATCTTCTGTTGGGTCTTTTCCGCCACGGCGGCGAAGACTTTCGCCTCCACCGGCTGCTGACTTTTTGCCGTTTGCGGGACGGCCAATGCCGCCTGGCTGGCTTCAGCGAATCGCGCGGTGAGCTCCGCCAGATCTCGTCCTTCGCCGAGGAACTTGCCCTGGCCATCGACGATTTCCAGGTTCATCCGCAGGTGATTTTCGACCTGCTGCGCCGCTTCGGCCCACGCCTCATCGCTGACCCGCGCACCGGTCATGCGCAGCAACTCGCGACCCAATGCCTGAGGCAACGAGCCCTCGGCAAAGGTCATGCGCTGCAACGCGGCTTTGACGAAGTCCGGCACCGGCACGAAATTCTTGCGCAGCGCCTTGGGCAGGTTGCGCACCAAGGCAATGCACTTGGCCTCGATCACGCCGGGCACCAGCCATTCCAGACGTTCCGGCGGCAGCATCGGCAACAGCGGCGCCGGCACGCGCAGGGTCACGCCGTCACGCGGGTGGTTCGGTTCGAAATGGTAACTGAGCGCCAGTTCCAGATCGCCAATGTGCAAGGTGTCCGGGTAATGCAGCGCGGTGACTTCACTGGCCTCGCGGGCCAACACGTCCTCTTCGCGCATGATCAGCAGTTGCGGGTCTTTCTGGCTGTTGACCCGATACCAGCTGTCGAAGGTCGCGGTCTGGTGAATCTCCGCCGGCAGTCGCGCATCGTAGAAGGCGAACAGGGTTTCTTCGTCGGCCAGAATGTCGCGACGGCGAGCCTTGGCTTCCAGCTCGTCGAGCTGTTCCAGCAGTTGCTGGTTGGCGGTCAGGCACTTGGCTTTGGATTGAATCTCGCCGCGCACCAGGCCTTCGCGAATGAAAAACTCACGGGACACCACCGGGTCGATCGGCCCGTAATGCACCGGCCGGCGACCGACCACGATCAGCCCGAACAAGGTGATCTGCTCGAACGCCACGACCTGCCCGCGCTTCTTCTCCCAATGGGGTTCGAAGTGGTTTTTCTTGATCAGGTGCCCGGCAAGCGGCTCGATCCAGTCAGCATCGATCTTCGCGACCATGCGCGCGTAGAGCTTGGTGGTTTCCACCAGTTCGGCGGTCATCAGCCATTGCGGACGCTTTTTGCCGAGGCCCGATGACGGGTGAATCCAGAAGCGCCGCTGCCGGGCACCGAGGTAATCGCCTTCATCGGTTTTCTGCCCGATCTGGCTGAGCAGGCCCGAGAGCACGGCTTTGTGCAGCTTTGGGTAATCCGCCGGCTCTTTGTTCAGGCTCAACTGCATGTCGCGGCAGATCAAACTCAACTGACGGTGCGAGTCGCGCCACTCGCGCAGCCGCAGGTAGTTGAGGAAATTCTTGCGGCACCAGTTACGCAACGGACTGGCCGTCAGCGCCTGGCGTTGCTCTTCAAAACCACGCCACAGATTGACCAGCCCGGCGAAGTCCGAGTCCACGTCTTTCCATTGCGCATGCGCCTGATCCGCCGCTTGCTGACGCTCTGGTGGACGCTCGCGCGGGTCTTGAATCGACATCGCACTGGCGACGATCAGCACTTCCTGCAAGCTGCCGAGTTTCGCCGCTTCCAGCAGCATGCGGCCCATGCGCGGGTCCACCGGCAGGCGCGCCAATTGGCGACCTAGCGGGGTCAGCTGGCTGTTGCGGTCCACCGCCGACAGTTCTTGCAGCAGGTTGAAACCATCGCTGATGGCCTTGCCATCGGGTGGCTCGATAAACGGGAAATCGGTGATCTCGCCGAGGCGCAGATGCAGCATCTGCAAAATCACCGCCGCGAGGTTGGTCCGCAGGATTTCCGGGTCGGTAAATTCCGGGCGACCGATGAAGTCTTCTTCGCTGAACAGCCGTACGCAAATGCCTGGCTCAACCCGACCGCATCGACCTTTACGCTGGTTGGCGCTGGCCTGGGAAATCGCTTCGATGGGTAGGCGCTGGACCTTGGCGCGGTAGCTGTAACGGCTGATGCGCGCGGTGCCGCTGTCGATCACGTAACGAATGCCCGGCACGGTCAGCGACGTTTCGGCGACGTTGGTCGCCAGCACCACGCGACGACCCGGGTGCGACTGGAAAATCCGCTGCTGTTCGGCCGGCGACAAGCGTGCGTACAACGGCAGGATTTCGGTGTGCTTGAGTTGCGCCTTGCGCAGCATGTCGGCGGCGTCGCGAATCTCGCGCTCGCCGGGCAGGAACACCAGCACGTCGCCGGGGCTCTTGCGCTCGCTGCGTTCGAACGCGGCGATTTCGTCGAGGGTGGCGAGGATCGCCTGATCCACGGTCAGGTCATCCTCGACGCGGTTGCCCTCTTCATCCTGTTCCAGGGTCAGCGGGCGATACCAGGTTTCCACCGGGAAGGTGCGGCCGGAGACCTCAACGATGGGCGCATCGTCGAAGTGCTTGGAGAAACGTTCCAGGTCGATGGTCGCCGAGGTGATGATGACTTTCAGGTCCGGACGACGGGGCAGCAGGGTTTTCAGGTAACCGAGCAGGAAGTCGATGTTGAGGCTGCGTTCGTGGGCTTCGTCGACGATGATCGTGTCGTAGCGTTCGAGGTAGCGGTCGTTCTGGGTTTCCGCCAGCAGGATGCCGTCGGTCATCAGTTTGATCAGCGTATTGGAATCGCTCTGATCCTCGAACCGCACCTGATAGCCGACCAGCGCGCCCAATGGCGTCGCCAGTTCTTCGGCAACCCGGCTCGCCACGCTGCGCGCCGCAATTCGACGTGGCTGGGTGTGGCCGATCAGGCCATGCTGGCCGCGACCGATTTCCAGGCAGATCTTCGGCAACTGGGTGGTTTTGCCCGAGCCGGTTTCGCCGGCGATGATCAGCACCTGATGCTTGAGCAGCGCTTCCTTGATTTCATCGCGCTTGGCGGCGATGGGCAGGCTGTCGTCGTAACGAATCACCGGCAGGCTGGCGCGTCGCGCCAACACCTGATCACAGGACGCCTGCATGCGCGCCACCCACTGGGCCAGCTTGGCTTCGTCAGGTTTCTTGCGCAGCTCAAGCAACTGCCGACGCAGCCGGTGGCGGTCGGCGAGCATGGCGTGATCGAGGTTTTTCAGCAGTTTGTCGAGTGAAGGCGATTCGTCAGTCATCAGGTACGCAATAAGTCGTCTAGTGGCGCAGGGGGCGGATTGTCGCAGATTTAGAGGACAAGCGAGATCCCTTGTAGGAGCCGGCTTGCTGGCGATAGCGGTGTATCAGTCACTTCATGGGTGTCTGTCAGGCCGCCATCGCCAGCAAGCCGGCTCCTACAAGGGTTGTGGTGTCATTCGGTATCCATGCCCTTGCGCCGATACGGGAACACGTCGATCACCTTGCCCGCACGAATCGCCTCTTGCAGGCTTTTCCAGTAATCGGCGTTGTACAACTCGCCGTGCAACTGATCGAACAAGCGCCGCTGCGCGGAATCGGCAAACAGAAACGGCGGAAACTCCTCGGGGAACACATCCAGCGGCCCGATCGAATACCACGGCTCGGACGCCATTTCGTCTTCCGGCGTGCGCGGTTGCGGGATGTGGCGGAAGTTGGCTTCGGTCAGGAAGCAGATCTCGTCGTAGTCATAAAACACCACACGACCGTGACGGGTGACGCCGAAGTTTTTCAGCAGCATGTCGCCAGGAAAAATGTTCGCCGCCGCCAGTTGCTTGATCGCCAGGCCGTAATCTTCCAGCGCGTCGTGCACCTGCGCCTCGTTGGCGTTTTCCAGGTACAGGTTCAACGGCGTCATCCGCCGCTCGGTCCAGCAGTGGCGGATCAATACCGTGTCGCCTTCCACCGACACGGTAGACGCCGCCACGTCCAGCAATTCTTCCAGACACGCCGGCTCGAACTTGCTCAACGGAAAACGGAAATCGGCGAACTCCTGGGTATCGGCCATGCGCCCGACGCGGTCGACGCTTTTCACCAGCCGGTATTTCTCGATCACCGTCGCGCGGTCGACGTTTTTCGACGGTGAGAAACGGTCCTTGATGATTTTGAACACGGTGTTGAAACCCGGCAGCGTGAACACGCTCATCACCATGCCGCGCACGCCGGGGGCCATGATGAACTGGTCGTCGGTGCTGGCCAGGTGGTTGATCAGCGCCCGGTAAAACTCCGACTTGCCGTGCTTGTAGAACCCGATCGAGGTGTACAGCTCGGCGATGTGCTTGCCCGGCAGGATCCGCCGCAGGAAACCGATGAACTCCGCCGGCACCGGCACATCGACCATGAAGTAGGAACGGGTGAACGAGAAGATGATCGACACGTCGGCTTCGTCGGTAATCAACGCATCGATCTGGATGCCTCGGCCCTCAAGGTGCAGCAGTGGAATCGCCAGCGGCCATTGCTCATCGGTGGTGTAGATGCGCCCCACCAGGTAAGCGCCCTTGTTGCGGTACAACACCGAGGAAAACAGCTCGACGCTCAGCTCGGGATCCTTGCACACCCAGTCCGGCAGGTTCTCGCGCAGTTGTGCTTCGAGGCGACGCAGATCGCCCGCGAGGTCGGCGTAATCCTCGCTGAAACGGTAGTCGGCAAAAATGCTCGCCAACATGCCTGACAACTGCCCCTGAGGTTTGTAGGTGCGGGTTTGCGCGGCGCGGGCCCGGCGCAGGCTTGGCCGGGTGGTGTGGATGAACATGCAGCCGTCGCTGATCAGGTCGTGGCTGAACAGCCCGCAGAAGATCGAGTTGTACCAGGTCTCGGACAGCTCATCGTCGAAACGCAGGTCGATCAGGCTGATGTAGGCGCTTTTGACCAGTGGCCAGCAGCTGACATCCAGCGTGTCGGCGTCGAACGCGATGCGCAGCCGGTCCACCGTTTCGCTGACTTTATCTTCGTAGAGGTTGATCCGCGCCGCCGAGGCGATTTGCGTTTCCTGCCATTGGGCTTGCTCGAAACGCGCTCGGGCGCCGTCGGTGATCTGCCGGAAATGCTCGCGGTAATCGTCAAAGCCATCGAGGATCATTCGGGCGATGTCGGCGGCTGGCCATTGCTGCGGCATGGTGAGACCTCTACGGGAATTCGGAAGGCCTGAGCTTAGCCAGTGAACCGGGTGCAGGAGAAGCCTAATTTCGGTCCGAAAACGAATGAATCACTCATGGGCGCAGTTTTTTCGGACTTTTTTTAATCGACCGTTCGGTCAGTAAACAACCTAACCAGTCCCCTTCATTCCACTTAATCGATTCATCTACAGCCCTCTGATTATCAGGTGTACGGATCCAATCCACGCTGAGGCAAACGTCAGCCTTTAGATTTTCTGCTTTTCCCGGAATGCCAGCCCGCCTGAAAAGCGCTCTCGGATTGGTCTTACCAAGATGATGGCTCTTTGATATACACCCCACGTTCACCCGCCTAAAAACAAGATCCTCGGTCCACGAGGACTACCTCTCAAAATGCCCAAGGAGCACATAAGATGCCTATAAGGAACATGCGCATAGGTTTGCGCGCGAGCTTGAGTTTTGCTGTGCTGGCCAGCCTGCTGGTGCTGGTCGGGATGTTCGGCCTGGGTCAGATGGCGACCCTGCGCGAGAGTGCATCGGTCATCGAGGAATCGTGGATGCCGAGCATCGAGAGCATCCATGACAGCGCGTCCAACATCGCCACCATCCGCCTGGAATCGTTGCGGTTGATCGCCAACAGCCAGAGCGCTGTGCGGGAAAGGAGCAAAGGCATCCTCAACGCGCAACGCCAGGAATTGCAAAAGCGCCTCAACGACCACAAGACGCTGCTGTCCAGCGACCAGGAACGGGCCATGCTCGACAGCCTGAATGCCGCCGTTGCGAAGTACCTGGCCATCCTCGATCAGATCCTCGCGCAGATCGATGCCGGCCAGGATGAGCAGGCCTACGCCCGCCTCAACAGTGAACTGGCCCCGCAGGGCATCGTGCTGGATAAAGTCCTGGAATCGATGATCAGTTTCAATCAGCAAGGCGCCGATACCGCTGCGGACGCCGCCGCGTTGATGTATCAGCGCGCGCAATGGATCGTCGGCACGATCATCGTGATTGCACTGCTTGCCACGCTGCTGTTGGCCTGGTTGCTGACGCGCAGCATCACCACGCCGATCAATCAGGCGCTGCAGGTCGCACGCCGGATTGCCGCGGGCGACCTCAGCGGACAGATTGCCAGCCACGGCAAGGACGAAGCCGCGCAATTGCTCAACGCCCTCGCCGACATGCAAGGCAACCTGCGCACGACCATTCGCGGCATCAGCGACTCGGCGCGCCAACTGGCGTCGGCAGCCGAGGAGATGAGTTCGGTGATGGAGGAAAGCACACGCGGCCTGCAGCAGCAGAACGACCAGATCGAGATGGCCGCCACCGCCGTCACCGAGATGAGCACTGCGGTGGACGAGGTCGCCGCGAATGCCGTGTCCAGCGCCGAGGCCTCCCAGGCGTCGAACGAGGACAGCAAGCACGGCCACGTGCAGGTCACTGAAACCATCACCGCGATTCAGGGGCTGGTCAGCGAAGTGCTTGGCGCCTCGGAACGGGCCGAGGGCCTGGCGGTTCAGGCGCAGGACATCAGCAAAGTGCTGGAAGTGATTCGCGGCATCGCCGGGCAGACCAACCTGTTGGCGCTCAATGCGGCCATCGAAGCCGCACGCGCCGGTGAAGCCGGGCGCGGGTTTGCCGTGGTGGCCGATGAAGTGCGCTCGCTGGCGCAACGCACCCAGAACTCCACCGAAGAAATCGAGCTGATGATCAACAACATCCAGCACGGCACCGGGGCCACGGTCAGCGCGCTGCAAAGCAGTGCCGAACACGCCGGCCAGACCTTGCGCCGGGCCAACAGTGCCGGCAGCGCCCTGGAGAAAATCACCGCATCGATCTCGCAGATCAACGAACGCAACCTTGTCATCGCCAGCGCCGCCGAACAGCAAGCGCTGGTGGCCCGGGAAGTCGATCAGAACCTGGTGAACATTCGCGATCTCTCGACCCAGACCGCCGCCGGCGCCACCCAGACTTCGGCCGCCAGTCAGGAACTGTCGCGGCTGGCAATCGACCTCAACGGCCTGGTGACACGTTTCATAATTTGATGCCGGTTTTTCGGTTGCCATAGGCAAGGCTCTCGGCAACACTCTCGTCCCCATCAAGGAAGGAGTGCACCGTGAGCCCTGTCGATATCGTTCGTTTACTGTCGCTGGCGGCCATCTGGGGCGCGAGTTTCCTGTTCATGCGCATCATCGCCCCAGTGATTGGCAGCATCCCCACGGCGTTTTTCCGCGTGTCGATTGCGGCGGTCGGGTTGCTGGTGATTGTCGGGCTGATGCGCATCAGCTGGGATTTCAAGGGCAAGCTCAAAACCGTGATGCTGCTCGGGGTGATCAACTCCGGGATACCAGCGACCCTCTATTCAGTGGCGGCCCAGGTGCTGCCCGCCGGTTACTCGGCAATCTTCAACGCCACCACGCCACTGATGGGCGTGTTGATCGGCGGCCTGTTCTTCAGTGAGCGGCTCACTGCCGCCAAGCTCGGCGGGGTGTTTCTCGGTTTGTTCGGTGTTGGCGTGCTGACCCGTGCCGGCCCGGTGGCCTTCGACCTGCAACTGCTGATGGGCGCCCTCGCCTGCCTGCTCGCCACCACCTGTTACGGTTTTGCCGGGTTCCTCGCCCGCCGCTGGCTCGATCAGGCCGGCGGGCTCGACAGTCGTCTTTCGGCACTGGGTAGCATGCTCGGGGCGACCTTGTTCCTGCTGCCGTTGTTCGGCTACAGCGTGATCAGCCAGCCACCGGCGAGCTGGGGCGGCTGGAGCGTGTGGCTGTCGTTGCTGGGATTGGGGCTGGGGTGCACGGCGTTTGCGTACATTATTTACTTCCGTCTGCTGAGCTCGATCGGGCCTTTGAAATCGATGACAACGACGTTCCTGATTCCGCCGTTCGGGGTGTTGTGGGGGGCGTTGCTGCTGGATGAGCCGTTGTCGATGGCGCACGTGTATGGCGGGGTGTTGATTGCGGCGGCGTTGTGGTTGGTGTTGAAGCCTTCGGTGATGAAGGTCGCCGAGGTGACCGCCAAATAGAGTTGTGGTGCTGCTGATGACGCCTTCGCGGGCAAGTCGGATCGCCGCACCGCTCGCTCCTACGGGTTTTGTGCAGGACCTGTAGGAGCGAGGCTTGCCCGCGAAAGCAATCGCTCAGGCACTACAAAGCTAACTGACTCTCTTCGCCATCCACCAACCGCCGAATCCCCAGCGGATTCGCGTTCTGCAACGCCTCGGGCAACAACGCATCCGGGTAATTCTGGAAGCACACCGGCCGCAGGAATCGATCAATCGCCAGCGTCCCCACCGACGTCCCGCGAGAATCCGACGTCGCCGGATACGGCCCGCCATGCACCATCGCCTCACAGACTTCGACCCCGGTCGGATAGCCGTTGAGCAAGATCCGCCCGACTTTTTCCTGTAGCAATTGCGCCAGCCAGCGGTATTCCAGCAGCTCTTCGGCCTCGCCGATCAGCGTCGCCGTCAATTGCCCGCGCAGGCCGTGCAGCGCCGCCGCGAGCTGCGCCCGATCTTCGACTTCGATGACGATGGTGGTCGGCCCGAACACTTCTTCCTGAAGCAACTCATCGCCCTTGAGCAACAGGCTGACATCGGCCTTGAACACCTGCGGTTGCGCCTGATTGCCCTGCTGCGGTTTGCCCGCCAGGTGCGTCAGCCCCGGATGTTCGTGCAATTCCCCAAGGCCTTGGCTGTAGCTGACCAGTGCGCCGGCGTTGAGCATGGTTTGTGCCGGCTGCTCGTTCATGTTGGCGCAGAACTGTTGAAGGAAAGCGCTGAACTGTGGCGAACGCAAACCGATGACCAAACCCGGATTGGTGCAGAACTGCCCGCAACCCAAGGTCACCGAACCGGCCAGTTGCGCCGCGATCTGCTCGCCCCGCACGGCGAGGGCTTCGGGCAACAGGAACACCGGGTTGATGCTCGACATTTC
This sequence comes from Pseudomonas sp. BF-RE-22, assembly GCF_019956155.1. Lineage (NCBI taxonomy): Bacteria > Pseudomonadati > Pseudomonadota > Gammaproteobacteria > Pseudomonadales > Pseudomonadaceae > Pseudomonas > Pseudomonas sp. BF-RE-22. The sequence goes on from NZ_JAHBDD010000004.1 coordinate 14,950, forward strand.
GGCAAACACCGGGATCGGTTGCGGCCGGGTCGCGGCCATGTGGCTCAGGGCATTGCCACCCTTGAGCGAACCGGTGAAGCCCACGGCCTGAATGGCCGGGTGCTTGACCAGCCACTCACCAACGCCACCGCCATAAATCATGTTGAACACACCCGCCGGCATGCCCGTGCGTTCGGCGGCGCGGATGATGGCGTCCGCGACCCGTTCGGCGGTCGCCATGTGTCCACTGTGCGCCTTGAATACCACCGGGCAACCGGCGGCCAGTGCCGAAGCGGTATCGCCACCCGCCGTGGAAAAAGCGAGAGGAAAATTGCTGGCGCCAAACACCGCCACCGGACCGATGGCGATGCGGTACTGGCGCAGATCCGGGCGTGGCAACGGCTGACGATCCGGCAAGGCCCGATCGATCCGCGCACCGTAGAAATCACCGCGCCGCAGGACCGTGGCGAACAGACGCATCTGGCCGCTGGTGCGCCCGCGCTCGCCCTGGATACGCCCGGCCGGCAGTGCCGTTTCCCGGCAGACCGTGGCGACGAAGTCATCGCCCAGCGCATCGATTTCATCGGCGATGGCATCGAGGAACGCCGCGCGTTTTTCCGCGCTCAGGTTGCGGTAGATCGGGTACGCCGCAGCGGCGGCTTTGGCGGCGGCATCCACTTCGGCTTCAGTCGCCTGGAAGAAGGTGCCGGGCAGCGGCTCGCCGGTGGTGGCGTCGAGGCTTTGCAGTTGCAACGTGCCGTTGGCGCTGCGCTGTCCGCCGATGTAGTTGTGTCCAAGTAACGTGGTCATGAGGTAATTCCTGATCAATTAGCACGGACCTGTAGGAGCCGGCTTGCTGGCGATGGCGTAGGGTCAGCCAACATAAATTTCGCCTGACAAATCGCTATCGCCAGCAAGCCGGCTCCTACAGGGATCAAGCGTTCCGCCAGTTTTAGAGCGAACGCACTTGGCCGATGGCCAACGGCTGGGCGCTTTCGCCGATGCCGTTTTCCAACGGTGCGCCAAACGCGTCGTGGCTGATCTGGAAGCGATCACCCGGCTGGGTTTTCACGCCGTCGGCAAACGACAGCGTCGCGGTGCCGAAGTAATGCACGTGGACATCGCCCGGACGCAAAAACTGCGCGTATTTGAAGTGATGGAATTCGAGGTTGGCGAGGCTGTGGCACATGTTGTCTTCGCCGCTGAGAAACTCTTTTTCCCAGAGGGTTTCGCCGTTGCGGATGATGCGGCTGGTGCCCGCCAGGTGTTTAGGCAATTCACCGACACGCAGCTCCGGACCATAGGCGCAGAAACGCAGTTTCGAGTGCGCGAGGTACAGGTAATTGCGGCGTTCCATGACATGGTCGGAGAACTCGTTACCCAAGGCATAACCGACACGATACGGCTGACCGTCATCGCCAATCACATAGAGGCCGGTCAGCTCCGGTTCTTCACCGGCATCTTCGGCAAACGGCGGCACCGGGAAATCCGCGCCGGGGCGCACGACGATGCTGCCGTCGCCCTTGTAGAACCATTCCGGCTGCGCGCCGACCTGCCCGGCTGCGGGTTTGCCACCTTCCAGGCCCCACTTGAAAATGCGCATGGTGTCGGTCATGCCGGCTTCAACGGCGCCATCCTGCTGGTGCATTTTGTCCCGCGCCGAGGCGCTGCCGAGGTGAGTCAGGCCGGTGCCGCTGATCAGGCAGTGCGCAGGGTCTTCGTGATCCAGCGGCGGCAGGACGTTGCCCTGCTGCAACAGTTGCGCGTAATCCGGGCCCGCCTCGGTGCCGCGTTGGGCCACTTCTTCTTGCAGGCTGCGTTGGGCGCGGATCGCCGCGAGAGCCAGTTCACGGGTGCTGCGGGTGCCTTTGAGCACCTGGACCTGCGAACCTTCGACGACGCCGACCTGACGCTCACCGGCAGTGTTTTCAAATTGAATCAGGCGCATGACGGCCCTCCATAAAGTCGGGGATGGCGCCGCCCAAAAGCGGCGCCTCAAGGTCACTCGATGATGTTGAAGTCGCTCAGGTATTCATCGGAGATTTCCAGGCCCAGGCCCGGCTTGTTGTCGTCGAGCTGGATGTAGCCGTTGACCGGTTGCGGCTCGCCCTTGAACACGTAGTAGAAGAGTTCGTTGCCGACCTCGACGTCGAAGACCGGGAAGAACTCGGCCATCGGCGAGGCGGTGGTGGACATGGTCAGGTGATAGTTGTGCATCTGCCCCGCGTGCGGAATCACCGGCACCGACCAGGCTTCGGCCATGGCGTTGATCTTGCGCGCAGCGGTGATGCCGCCCACACGGTTGGTGTCGTACTGGATCACGTCGACGGCGCGGCGTTCCAGCAGGTCTTTGAAGCCGTAGGAGGTGAATTCGTGCTCGCCGCCGGAGATCGGCATGATCCCCATTTTTTTCAGCTCGATGTAGCCCTCGATGTCGTCGGCGATCACCGGTTCTTCGAGCCAGCGCGGTTCGAATTCGGCGAGTTTGGGCAACATGCGCCGTGCGTATTCCAGGGTCCAGCCCATGTAGCATTCGAGCATGATGTCGATGTCCGGGCCGGCCAGCTCACGCAGTGCGCGCACTTGTTCGATGTTCTTGCGCATGCCCGCCGGGCCATCTTTCGGGCCGTAGCCGAAACGCATTTTCAGCGCGGTGAAACCCTGGTTCAGATAGCCCTGGGCTTCTTCGAGGAACAGGTCGAGGTTGTCGTTGGCGTAGAGCTTGGAGGCGTAGGTCCAGATCTTTTCCTTGGTGCGGCCACCGAGCAACTTGAACACCGGTTTGTTGACCGCTTTGCCCATGATGTCCCAGATCGCGATGTCGATCGCCGAGATCGCCGCCATGCCGATGCCTTTACGGCCCCAGGCGTGGCTCTGGCGGTACATCTTCTGCCAGATGTATTCGTTGTCGAACGGGTCTTCACCAATCGCAATCGGCGCCAGGTAGGTGTCGATGATTTCCTTGGCAACGCGTGGCGCCAAGGCGCAGTTACCGATGCCGACAAGACCGGTGTCGGTCTCGACTTCCACCACCAGCCAGCCGTGGAAACGGAACGAACCCATGGCGTCGCCGCGCTCGAACAGGATGTCGCTGGCGTTGGTGCAGAAGTGCGCTTGTGGTGGGACGACTTTGCCTTTCCACTCGAAAACGCGGGTACGGATTGCTTTGATTTTCATGAATTCAATTCCTTGCTAACGCTTGGGTAGTGATCAGCCAACCTGAGCCGGTGTGAGCTGCGAGGGGGATTTAGGGGTGTGGGTGCTGCGAAGTCGGGACAACAGGACGGCGCCGACAATGCCGACCAGGGCCAGGGCGAACATGCCGGCGCGGGGGTCGGCGAAGCTGGTTTCCATCACGGTTTTCAGGTTCGGCGCGACGAAGCCGCCGAGGTTGCCGATGGAGTTGATCAGGGCGATCCCGCCAGCTGCGGCGGCACCGCTGAGGTAGCTGGTGGGAATGGTCCAGAACAGTGGCTGCACCGAGACGAAACCGGCAGCGGCGAAACAGAAGGCGAGGACCACCGGAACCATGCTGGTGCCCAGCGCCGAGGCGGCGATGCCGAGGGCGGCCATGGTCAGCATGCACACGGCGAGGCGACGGTGCTGGCCAGTACGGTCGGCGTAGCGAGTGACGAGACGGGTCACGACCAGAGCGCAGACCCACGGTATCGCGGTGATCAGGCCGACGTTGAGGCCGACGTGGCCGTCGAGCAGCCCGGCGATGCGCGTCGGCAGGTAAAACACCACGCCGTATACGCTCATCTGAATGGTGAAATACGCCAGGCAGAATTGCAGCACCCGAGGGTTGCGCAGCGCACTGAGAAAACCATGGGGGCTGCTGTCTTTTTTCTTCGCGTCTTCTTCGCTGAGCGCGGTTTGCAGCGCCTGCTTTTCATCGACGCTCAACCACGTGGCATCGGCCGGGCGGTTGACCAGATAGAAGTACGCAGCGATGCCGACCACCGACGCCATCAAGCCTTCGACGACGAACAACCATTGCCAATTGGTCAGGCCGAACACGCCGTGGAAGTCCAGCAACCAGCCCGACAGCGGGCTGCCCAGCACCAGCGCCAGGGGCAAGCCGAAGTAGAACAGACCGAGCGCCTGGCCACGGCTTTGTGCCGGGAACCAGTAGGTGAGGTAAAGGATGATCCCCGGGAAGAAGCCGGCTTCGGCGACCCCCAACAGGAAGCGCAGGACGTAAAAGGTTTCGGCGTTGTGGGCGAACATCATTGCCGCCGACACCAGGCCCCAGGTGACCATGATCCGGCACAGCCAGACCTTCGCGCCGAGGCGGTGCAGCATGTAGTTGCTCGGCACTTCGAAGAACGCGTAGCCGATGAAGAAGATGCTCGCGCCGAACGCGAACGCGGCATCGCCCAAACCGGTGTCGGCCTGCAACGCGGCTTTGGCGAAGCCGACGTTGGAGCGATCGATGAAGGCGAGGATGTACATCAGGATCAGAAACGGCAGCAGACGCAGCCGGCTTTTGGAGATGGCACTGGACAGAGCCAGGGCGAAATCTGGACGAGTCATGTGAAGGTTCCTTTGCTGCCGGTATGTGCCTTGCGGAAGTGACAAGGCGGGCTTTTTGTAGTTGTTGAATCGTGCGATCGAGGCAGCTCGGGTGGCCGGCTCTGGTCATTCGATGGAGCGACTTTAGCCAGCGCACAGGGCGACGGATAATCACTTATGCACATCCATCGATAACCTGGGGTGATAGGTAAGTGCGGTTATTGCCTAGATCGAGTTATCAGGCGCCCCCTAAAACAACTGTGGGAGCGAGCCTGCTCGCGAAGGCGATCTGACAGGCACATTGCAGTGACTGATAGAGCGCTATCGCGAGCAGGCTCGCTCCCACATGGGGTTTTGCGTTGATTGAACAACCTGGCAGCACCACGCATTACTGTAGGAGCCGGCTTGCTGGCGATTGAGGTCTGACAGGCACTTCATCTGTGTCTGTCAGGCCCTCATCGCCAGCAAGCCGGCTCCTACAGGGAGTTGCGGTGTGTCAGTTAGCTTTGCGGTGTGTTGGTGAGTTTTGTGGGGGGTCAGTAGTGGTTGGTGCCCATGCGGCAGGCGATTTCGAACGCCTGGCGGATCGCGCCGGGGTTGGCTTTGCCCTGCCCCGCGATATCAAACGCGGTGCCATGGGCCGGTGTGGTGATGGGGATCGGCAAGCCGCCCTGCACCGTCACCCCACGGGAGAAGCCCATCAACTTGATCGCGATCTGTCCCTGGTCGTGGTACATCGTCACCACCGCGTCAAAGGCGCTCGCATCGCCCTGCACCTTGAGGAAAATCGTGTCGCCCGGGTACGGACCTTCGGCCGCAATCCCCAACGCCTGCGCCGAACGTACGGCCGGGCCGATGATGTCCAGTTCTTCGCGACCGAACGAGCCGTTGTCGCCGTTGTGCGGGTTCAGGCCGCACACGCCGATGCGCGGTTTCTCCAGGCCGTTGCGTTTGAGCGCGGTGTCGATCAGCTGGATCGCTTCCACCACCCGCGCTTGCGTCAGCATGCCCGGCACCTCCGCCAAGGCCACATGCGAAGTCACCCGCGATGTCCAGAGGTTGTCGAGCACGTTGAATTCGCAGAACGGCCCGTGGAAATCCAGCAGCTCAGCGAACCAGTGCAACTCGTCGTTGTGGGCCATGCCGGCCATGTGCAGCGAGGTCTTGTTCAGCGGCCCGAACAGCACCGCGCCGGTGGTGCCGGCCTCGGTGAGACGCAGGGCTTTTTCCAGAGTGTCGAGGCTGTAGCGGCCACCAATGACGCTGGCTTCACTGCGCGGGAATTCGCCGATGGTGTCGCCGCGAAAGTCATAGAACAACGGCGTGTCATCGACAAATGACAGCTGATCCAGCGACTCGACGCGACGGTATGGAAATTCCACCCCGGCGATGCGCATGCCGCGCCGCATTTCCGCCTCGTCGGCAATCAGGATCACGTTGGCCTGGCTGCGAACCTGAGGCTCGGCGAGCAGGCGTGCGATCAGTTCCGGGCCGATGCCCGCCGGGTCGCCCAGGACCATGGCGATGGTTGTCTTGCTCATGCTTCACTCCTCAAGGGTTCGGGCCATGTACGGTCAATGGCGCTAGGCTCGCAGCGATAAACCCGCTGCGCGTTGCTGTAGAACAGGCGCTCCTGATCCGCCCATGGCAGGTCAGCAACGATGGATTTGAAACCGCTGTAGATGTCGTCGAACGAGCCGCACAGGCTGTCCACCGGAAAGTTGCTGGCGAACATCACGCGGTCGGTGCCGAACATGGCGATCACTTCGCGCACGATCCAGGCATTGTCTTTGGCGCGCCACGCCTGCCCTTTCAGGCCCAGGCCGGAAACCTTCACCTGCACGTTCGGCCATTCGGCCAGTCGTGCCATCGCCAGACGCCACCCCGCCAGGCCTTCGGCGCTGCGGTCATTGGGCAACCCGGCGTGGTTGAGAATCAGCGTGGTGCCGGGAAAGTCCCGGGCCAGCCGTTCGGCTTCGTAGAGGTTCCACCAGGGTGTCTGCAAATCGAAATGCAGCCCCAGCCCTTGCAGCGCGGCGTAACTGCGGCGCCAGTGTTCATCGCTCATCAGGCTGCGCAGATGGCCCACCTGCGCCGTCGAAGTCGGGCCACCGGGTTTGTGGCGCACGCTGCGTACGCACTTGAAACTCGCCTGCTCGGTGAGCACCGCGATGGCGTCCGGATGATCGAGCCAGGCCTGCGCGACGATTGCATTCGGTACGCCGTAACGCGCCGCCAAACCTTCAATGAATCGGGTTTCGCCAATCGGGTCTTGCGGGTCCCATTCGGTCTCGATGTACACCGTTTGCACGACGTTATGCGGCCCGGCATCGGCGAAGTAATCGTCTGGAAAATAGCGCCGTTTGATCGCGCTGTAGTCGCCGTAGCGAAACGGGATCCTGGCTTCAGGCGCGAGCCACGGATGGTGATTGATCGTCGGGTCCCAGAAGTGGTGATGGGCGTCGATGATCGGCCCCGTATACAACTCAGTCATGGCGCACCTCGTCGAGGCTGATGAACAGCGTGGCGAAAACGAAGACCGCCGAACACGCCGCAAAGAAACCCAGCACCGGCGCGAATCCACCGGCCATTTGCAGGATCACGCCGACCAGGATCGGCACCGCAATCCCGCCCGTGCTGCCGGCCATGTTCATCACGCCGCCGATCAGGCCGACCCGCGCCGGCGCCGCCAGCAATGCCGGGAAACTCCAGTAGAGGCTGCCCCACATCAGGAAAAACGCAGTCATGGCCAACAACGCCACGGCGGCAAAAGGGTTAGTCAGGGTCGGCAATAACAGGAACGCGCCGAGGGCCACCAGGCCGGAAAACGCCAGCAGACTCTTGACCGCCACACCGCGACTGACGCCTTTGCGGATCAGCCCGTCGCAGAGGAAACCACCGGTCAACGAGCCGAGCGCACCGCAGACAAAAATCACGAACGTCGCCGCGCCAATGCCCTTGATATCGAAGCCGCGAGCCTGCGCCAGATAACTCGGGCCCCAGGTCAGCAAGCCGAAATACACCATCGCCCAACTGGCGCGGCCGATCAACAAACCGCTCAGGGAACGGGCCGCAATGCCCAGGCCTTTGACCGGCACTCGCGCCGCTTCGGCTGCCGGCGTGGCGCGCCCGGCGTTGATCTTCTCGAGTTCTTCGGCATTCACTTGCGGGTGACTGGCCGGGTCATCGCGCAGATACCGCCGCGCCAGCCACGCCAGTACCAGCGTCGCGATACCGGCGATCACGAACGCCAGGCGCCATGAGTCCAGCGACGCGATCAGATAGGCGATGATCAACCCGCCGAGCGCCACGCCCAACGGGCTGCCGCTGTCCATCAGCACCGCGCCGCGACTGCGCTCGCTTGGCGCCAGCCACAACGAAATCAATTTGCCGCCCGACGGGAACAAGGGAGCCTCGGCAGCACCGAGTGCAACGCGGGCGAACAACAATGACAAGCCGCCCGTGGCAAATGCCGCCAACACTTGAAACGTCCCCCACAACCCGGTGGACCAACTGATGACCCGGTGCGGGCCGAAGCGGTCGATCATCCAGCCGCCGGGAATCTGCAACAGCGCATAGGCCCAGAAGAAGCTGCTGAGGATCAGGCCTTGCATGCTTGGCGACAGGGAAAACTCATGGGCGATGGTCGGCATCGCAATGGACAGCGACACCCGGTCGATGAGGTTGACCATGGTCAGCGCGAAGATGATCGCGAAGATCCGCCAGCGCACATTGCTGGCCTTGGTGGTGCCGGTCAGCGGTGTGGCCGCTGCGGCGGGTAATTGCAGGGAAGCACTGGAACGAGCCATGGTGCGTACCTCGAATTTATTATTTTTGTGGAGTTGCAAACACCGACCTGTAGGAGCCGGCTTGCTGGCGATTGCGGTGGGTCAGGCGCTATCAATGTTGACTGATACACCGCAATCGCCAGCAAGCCGGCTCCTACAGTGATTGCGGTGCATCAATTGATATTGATGGCGCCTGACATTCCGCCATCGCCGGCAAGCCGGCTCCTACAGGGTTCGCGTTTTGCCGTGTTTTTACGGCATTGGTGAGCACTATCGAAGGCTCACTGATAACCGTCTAATCAAAACTTGAAATAAGGCGATAGCCTCGGGTTATGTCATGCCCTGCTTTCAGGGGGCTTTCAATGGATAAGGCCTGCACACACTTTCCACTCAAACTGCTCTGGCGCAAGGCCCGCGGCGATCTTCACGATTTTTCCCCTCCCGAGCTATAACCCCAGGCTATCGGTGTATGTATTGTTTTGACTAGACGCGACGCCTGAGGCTTCCCACACTCGGGCCAGGCTTGCAGCTTTACCGCTCAGACAAGTCACTCATAACAACTACAAAAACGAGGCCCTTCCATGCGAAATGCATTCGTCCGTCGCACATCCCGTCTGTTTCTTGGCTGCACGCTGATCGCCGCCGGCGCCCTTCCCGCCCTGGCCCACGCCGCCTGGCAACCGGACAAGAACGTCGAAATCGTCGTCGCTGGCGGTCCCGGTGGCGGCACCGACCAGCTCGGCCGTTTGATCCAGTCGATCATCACCACCCACAAGCTGCTCGACGTGAATACCATCGTCCTCAACAAGGGCGGCGGCAATGGTGCCGAAGCTTTCCTCGACCTGAAAATGAACAAGGGCGATCCGGAAAAACTGGTGATCGGCACCAACAACATCTACTTGTTGCCGCTGGTGTCCAAGCTCGGCTACCAATGGCAGGAACTGACCCCCATCGCCGCCGTGGCCGAGGACGATTTCATTCTCTGGAGCTACAAAGACGCACCGTGGAAGGACGCCAAGGGCTTCTACGAAGCGGTCAAGGCTGACCCGTCGAACCTGCGCATGGGCGGCAGCCAATCCAAGGACGTGGACCAGACCCTCACCCTGCTGTTGAACCAGACCACAAACAGCAAACTGGTGTACATCCCGTTCAAGAGCGGCAGCGAAGCCGCGACCCAACTGGCCGGCAAACACATCGCCGCCAACGTCAACAACCCCAGCGAAAGCATCAGCCAATGGCGCGGTGATCAGGTCGAGCCGCTGTGCGTGTTCAGTAAAGAACGCATGAGCTACACCGAGAAAGTCGCCGGCGACAAATCCTGGGCCGACGTGCCGACTTGCCACGAGCAGGGCCTGGGCATCGATCAGTACCGCTTCCCGCGCACCGTGTTCATGCCCGGCGAAGTCACCGCCGAGCAACGGGCGTTCTATGTTGAGCTGATGCGCAAAGTCACCGAAACCCCGGAGTTCAAGGCCTACGTCAAACAGAACGCACTGGTGCCAACCTTCCTCGAAGGCGAGCCGCTGACCGCCTACATTGAGAAAGACACCGCCCGCGTCACCCCGGTGTTCAAAGAAGCCGGCTGGCTGAAAAACTGAGTTGCCGACGGCCGTCCGCCTGCGCACGGCCGTCACCTCTGGAGGTGCTTTCATGTCCCATTCTTCGGATTCACCGGCGCTGGTCGGTACCCGCTGGGTCGAACTCGGCCTGACCGTCTTCACCGCGCTGATCGGCGTGGTGGTGATGTTCGGCAGTGTCGAACAAGGTATCGGCTGGGGCGATTCCGGCCCCGAGCCGGGTTACTTCCCCTTCTACATCGGCCTGATGCTCAGCGCCGCAAGCGTGGCCAACGGCGTGTTGACCCTGGTGCGCTGGCACGCCCTGAGCATTGCATTCGTCAGCCGCAGTGCGTTCAAGCAAGTGTTGTCGGTGTTCATCCCGATTGCGCTGTTCGTGGGCGCCATGCCGTTCACCGGCATCTACGTGGCGTCGGCCTGCTTCATCGCCTGGTTCATGTGGCGTGACAAGGTCCGCGCCAAGCCTTACGGCAAACTGATGATCGGCAGCGTATCCCTCGGCGCGGTGCTGGCCAGCTACCTGATTTTCGCGCTGTGGTTCAAGGTCCCGCTGGATGCCGGCCCGATGGGCGACTGGATTGCCCTGGCCGGGAGAAATTTCAAATGAGCGAGTTCGATTCCCTGCTGCAAGGCATGAACCTGATCCTCACCCCGGGCCACATCGGCCTGATGGTGATCGGCGTGCTGCTGGGCATTCTGGTCGGCGTACTGCCCGGCCTCGGTGCCCCCAACGGCGTGGCGTTGTTGCTGCCGCTGACGTTCACCATGTCGCCGGTGTCGGCGATCATTCTGCTGTCGTGCATGTATTGGGGCGCGCTGTTCGGCGGCTCGATCACCTCGATCCTGTTCAACATCCCCGGTGAGCCCTCATCGGTGGCGACGACCTTCGACGGCTACCCGATGGCCCGCGAAGGTCGCGCCGCCGAAGCCCTCACCGCCGCTTTCAGTTCGGCACTGATCGGTGCGCTGGCCGGGGTGTTGTTGCTGACCTTTCTATCGACCAAGATCGCCGCATTCGCCATGTCGTTCAGTTCACCGGAGTTCTTCGCGGTGTACCTGTTGGCGTTCTGCACCTTCATCGGCATGAGCAAGAACCCGCCGCTGAAAACCGTGGTGGCGATGATGATCGGTTTCGCCATGGCGGCGGTCGGCATGGACACCGTGTCCGGCAACCTGCGCCTGACCTTCGACCAGCCGATCCTGATGACGGGCATCAGCTTCGAAGTGGCGGTGATCGGCCTGTTCGGCATCGGTGAAATCCTTTGCACGGTCGAGGAAGGCCTGGTGTTTCGCGGCGAGCATGCGCGCATTACGCCAATGGTGATTCTGCGTACCTGGGCCAAGTTGCCGCGTTACTGGTGGACCATTCTGCGCAGCACGCTGGTCGGTTGCTGGATGGGCATCACGCCCGGCGGCCCGACGGCGGCCTCGTTCATGAGCTACAGCCTGGCGCGGCGCTTCTCGAAGAATCGCGAGAACTTCGGCAAGGGTGAACTCGAAGGCGTGATCGCTCCCGAAACCGCCGACCATGCGGCCGGCACCAGCGCCCTGCTACCGATGCTGACCTTGGGCATTCCCGGTTCCGCCACGGCAGCGGTGATGCTCGGTGGCTTGATGATCTGGGGCTTGCACCCTGGCCCGACGTTGTTCGTCGAGCAGCACGATTTTGTCTGGGGCCTGATTGCGAGCATGTACCTGGGCAACGTGGTGAGCCTGATCGTGGTGCTGGCCACCGTGCCGCTGTTCGCTTCGATCCTGCGCATTCCGTTCTCGATCATTGCGCCGATCATCATCATGGTTTGCGCCATCGGTGCCTACTCGGTGCACAACTCGTTCTTCGACGTGGTGCTGATGCTGGGCTTCGGCGCGCTGGGTTACTTGTTCAAGAAACTCGGTTACCCGATTGCGCCGCTGGTGTTGGCGGCAGTGCTGGGTGACAAGGCTGAAGATGCGTTCCGTCAATCGATGCTGTTTTCTGACGGCCACTTGGGGATTTTCTGGTCCAACCCGCTGGTGGGCAGCCTGACCACGGCGGCGCTGCTGATGCTGTTCTGGCCGCTTATTTCCAAAGGGTTGAGCAGCCTGATGGGCCTGCGCAAACCTCACGTCGCCAAGACCAAATCGGTGCTGTGACACGGCAATGCTGGCAACGCCTGACATTTGTTGTCAGGCTTGCCGCAGTCTTTTTCGCGAGCGCGGCCCATGACCCGAATTCCTGATGCCAATGTGATCCACAGTCGACTGCGTCTGCGCCAATTGCGGCTGATGCTGGCGTTGCAGGAACTCGGCTCGCTGCGCCGCGCCGCCGACCACATCGGCATGACTCAACCGGCGGCGACCAAAATGTTGCACGAGGCCGAGGACTTGCTCGGCGTCGAACTCTTCGAACGCTTGCCTCGGGGCATGCGCTCTACCCCGTTCGGGGAGACCGTCATCTACTACGCGCGCATGGTGTTTGCCGAACTCAGCGGCATGCGTGAAGAACTGGTCGCCCTGGAATCCGGCAACCTCGGGCGAGTCGCCGTCGGGGCGATTCCGGCGTTGGCCTCGGGGTTGCTGACCCGCACCATCGCCACCTTGAAGAAAAGCCATCCACGGTTGTCGATGAGCATTCAGGTCGACACCAGTGATGTACTGGTGCAGGCACTGTTGCAGGATCAGCTCGACATTGTGTTGGGGCGGATTCCGGCGGGTGCGCGGGCCGAAGAATTGCTGTTCGATAGTTTGGGTGAAGAGGAGCTGTGCGTGATTGCCGGTGCGCAGAATCCATTGGCGCGGGAGAAGAACCTGAGCTGGGCGGAATTGCAGAACATGACGTGGGTGTTGCAACAGCAACCGAGCCCGATGCGCGCGATCATCAATCAGGTGTTTCACAATGCGCGGGTCGACATTCCCAGCAGCATCGTCGAGACCACGTCGATCATGACCTTACTGTCGTTGATCCAGCAGACCGACATGCTCGGCGTCACGCCGGTGTCGGTGGTCGAGGATTATCCGGGGCGTGATTTGCTGGCGGTGTTGCCGATCAAGTTTGAAGCGCGGTTGCCGCCGTATGGGTTGATTACCCGGCGTCATCGTATTCAGTCTTCGGCGATGCAGGCGTTTATGAATTCGGTGCGGGCTGAGCATGCTTTGAGTAAGTAGGCCCTTGGGTATGCGTATATATCCGTTGCTTCGGTAACGGCGGCTATTGGTTTCGCCCTTACGGCGAGTCACTTTCGAAAAGCCTGCGCGGCCCGGCGGAAAGTAACCAAAGCGCTTTTGCCCCTTTCGTTCGGTGGCTCGCTAATGCTCGCCATGCCCTCGCTCCGGTCCTGCTCCGTGGGCCCGCCGCCATCGGCCATCCATGGCCGGGGGCGGCTAACCCGGCATCCATGCCGGGTTGCCCACTGCGCAGAACCTCCACTCGGCCTATCGAGGAGGCGACTACCGCCACAGCCGCCGAGGCGGCCTGAAAGCCGGCCTGGGTCTTTTGATGTCCGCGTTGTCCTTCTCTGATGCGTTCACCCATTCCGGACATTGGCACCGCTCCCCTGTAGGAGCCGGCTTGCTGGCGATAGCGTCTGTCCAGCCAATACATACGTGACTGACCCACCGCTATCGCCGGCAAGCCAGCTCCTACAGTTGATCGTATTTATCCAAACACATCTGCATTTCCCTTGTAGGAGCCAGCTTGCTGGCGATAGCGTCCGTCCAGCCAATAAATAGGTTGACCGACCCACCGCCATCGCCAGCAAGCCGGCTCCTACAGGGGTCTGTGTTTGCTTTTGATTCCCACCACTCATCAGGCCGAGCGTTAGCTCGCCTTCCGCTTTTGATCTGAGCGCCCCCTCGAGAGGCCGAGCGCAGGTTCAGCGCAGTGGGCAACCCGGCATGGATGCCGGGTTAGCCGCCCCCGGCCATGGATGGCCGATGGCGGCGGGCCCACGGAGCAGGACCGGAGCGAGGGCATGCCGAGCCTAGGCGAGGCACCGAACGAAAGGGGCAAGAGCCCTTGGTTACTTGGGGCTCTTCCAAGTGACTCGCTGTAAAAGCGAAACCGCCAGCCGCCATCACAAAAAAAACGAATATGCCCCCCCCAACCGCTCTACCCCGCCTGACGAAACACAACCCCCAGACCAACAATAATCAGCACCATCCCCACCATGCTCAACACCGCAAGTTGGTTGCCGAAAAACAGATAATCCATCACCGCCGTCACCGCCGGCACCAGATAGAACAGACTGGTGACATTCACCAGATTGCCCCGGGCGATCAGCCGATACAGCAACAACGTCGCCAACACCGACACCACCAGCCCCATCCACAACACCGGCACGATGAAACCGCTGCTGCGTTCAAAGTGAAAGGGCTGGAACGGCACGAAGATCCCGCACAACAACAGCCCCGCCAGATACTGCACCGGCAGCGTACCGAGGGGATTATCGGTGATGCGTTTCTGCATGATCGAACCGAACGTCATGCTCGCCAACGCCAGCAAACCGAAAAACATCCCGGCCAGCGACATGCCGGCCAGACCAATACCCTGATACACCACCATGATCAATCCGGCCAAACCCAGCATCAAACCGAACACCCGGTTCGCTGAGCGCTGGCGCTCCATGATCACCACCGTGAGGATGGGCTGCACACCCATGATCGTGGCCATCACGCCTGGCGTGACCTTCAGGTCCAGGGCCAGCAGATAGAAAATCTGATAAGCGCCCAGCAACACCACACCAGTGGCCATCGCATACAGCATCGGCTTGCCACCCTTGGGCAGTTTCAGCTTGAGCAATGGCACCAGCAGCACCAATCCACAAAGCGCGATGGCGAAACGAATCAGCAAAAAAGCGAAGGGCGACGCGTGGGCCAGGCCCCATTTGGAGAAGATCGCCCCGCTGCTCCACAGCAAAACGAACAGGCTCGTGGACGCCGCCGCGAGCGCGGATTTTTTCGAAAGGACAAACATGAATACCACCTGTAGTCAGGCATAAAAAGCCAACTCAGCCGAAGCTGAAATCCAGTAGTTTTTCAGGCGAACGCTTTTAGAGGGGCAAGGGAACAGCAGGGAAAGCTGATCAGCCCGAAACGCCAACGCCCGGCGGTGATACGACTGCGTACACCGGCGTGCTACGGACAGGTGGGGGGTAATGACTGATCTGCGCAGGCTGCTGATCCCCGCACGGCACGACGCCAGCGTGGACCGCTGAATCGACTACCGCGTTGATGAGGGAAGCAGGCATGGGCTGATCTTTTTTGATGGGATGGACGGCGAACGGAAATCACCGAGCGCCGACTATAACCAGCGCTCGACATGGATTGCAATGACTTGGACAAAGGGCCAGTAGATACAGGTTGTTCTCCGCGTTCTACCTTGGAGAGGAAAGCAAACGCCCGATAGTGGGAATATGGAATGACAAAGATTTAATGCCAAGGGAACGGACTCAACTTCGGTATCAGCTGTACAGATCAAATGCTCGAAAGCTGGCAATTGCCACCCTATCCCGACTTCATCAAGAACTGGAGCATGGAGGGCACGTCGGCTTCGATTTTTCCAGGATTCGTTTCGAACCAATCAACGCACAGGCATTGAATGCATTCCAGCACTGGAATGATCCGCACTACTCATGGAATGAGGTCGTTGGATGGAAGGCAAAAGAGCCGATGTGTTTTGATCTTGCGATCTGGTTTGATCTGGAGTTATGCGGGCTGTGTTTTGCGAATCCAAACCAGAGTCGTCAACGAGTAAAGATCGTGCGATTGGAGGGTAATCCAGAAAGAGGTCATCCCCTGAAAAGTCTGATTGCTTCGCTCGCACTGACCGCTGTTACTCACTTTGCACAAATCATTGGCTGCAGACAGATCGAAATACAGGAGCCTGTAAAGGGTGCCATCGCCATCTATCAGCAGCTTGGTTTTGAATTCGACACAGAGGGTCGGCTTGTGATGCTTATGGAGTGCGACTAATATCGGGCCAACTGCTCATTTAATGATCAACGCTGGAGATTCAATGAAAGCTCTCGCTGAAAAAAATATTGCAGATAGACAACCGATCAAGGCAACTCCGAAGCGACCACCCACTGAGTTGCCAGAAAGTGTTTTGCGTCGCATCAGAGATACACTGGCAAACCCGGTAACAGAAGAGCCGATGGGCGTTCTCGCTGGAGCTTCGTTCACCTTTTCCTCATAAAAAAACCGCTCACAAGGAGCGGTTCTTTATTCAAAGTCCGGTTTCACCCAAACAACCAATACCCCAACAACATCAACACCACCACCGCGAGCACCGGCCGCAGCACACGGTAGGCTTTAGGATTGCGCCGCTTCCACTGCTTGACCACACCGCTGACCTTATCGCTGGAGTTCTTGCTCCAGGCGTAGGCCCGGTTAATCCCGCCGACACGCTCGTCATCGAGGTTCTGCGGCGCAGTGGCACGACCGAGCAGGCTGCTGATCGAGCGGTTGATGCGGGTCATGATACGGTTGCTCAACGGACGTTCGATGTCGCAGAACAGAATGACCCGGGTCTTCTCGGTTTCGTTCTTGACCCAGTGCACATAGGTTTCGTCGAACATCACGTCTTCACCATCACGCCAGGCGTAAACCTGACCGTCGACGAAGATGCGGCAATCATCGGAGTTCGGCGTCGACAACCCCAGGTGATAACGCAGGGAACCGGCAAACGGATCGCGGTGCGGGTTGAGATGGCTGCCACCCGGCAGCAAGGCGAACATGGCGCCTTTGACGTTGGGAATGCTGCTGACCAGGGCCACGGTTTTCGGGCACAGCGTTTCGGCCGATGGCAGGGGTTTGTCGTACCACTTGAGGTAGAAACGCTTCCAGCCTTTCTTGAAGAACGAGCCAAAACCGGCGTCGTTGTTTTTCTCGGCGGCGCGAATGTAACCCTCATCGAACAGGTGCATGGCTTCGTCGCGGATCACTTCCCAATTGTCCTTGAGCACATCAAGTTCCGGGAACTTGCTGCGATCCAGATAGGGTTTGGAGGGCACGCTGGAGAACAGGTACATCAAGGCGTTGTACGGTGCGAACAAAGCGGAGTGGTTGACGAACTGACGCAAGACCGGCAATCGCGCCTTGCCGCGCAAGTGCACATAGAGGGTACTGCCGAGGAACAGCAGCAACAGCGATGCCTTCGCGGCAATGGTAAAGGTCATCTACAACTCCTTGAGAATTAGCAACTCTGCACTACGCCATTTACCCGACGTGGCAGTCGGCCATGATAAACACTACCGGCCTCGGGAAAAACCCGCTTTCCTCAACATTCACTGTTAAAGATTGTGCAACAACGCACTTCTTAACATATGTCTCCTGAACGGGGGCTGACCTGGATCAGCCCACTTGTCGGGATCAAAATCGAAACATCACTGCTTTGATTTGTTCACGATTACTGCTGATTCTCCTGCTCGGTAAACAGATCGCTG
Source organism: Pseudomonas sp. BF-RE-22 (assembly GCF_019956155.1). NCBI lineage: Bacteria > Pseudomonadati > Pseudomonadota > Gammaproteobacteria > Pseudomonadales > Pseudomonadaceae > Pseudomonas > Pseudomonas sp. BF-RE-22. The sequence goes on from NZ_JAHBDD010000004.1 coordinate 32,230, forward strand.
AACAGCATGCTCGACAGGTAACGCTCACCGGAGTCCGGCAGAATCACCACGATGGTCTTGCCCTGCATTTCCGGCGTTTCAGCCAGGCGCACGGCCACAGCCATGGCCGCACCGCAAGAGATGCCGCACAAAATCCCTTCCTCCTGCATCAAGCGCAAAGCCATTGCCTTGGATTCGTCATCGGTGACCAACTCGACCCGGTCCACCATCGACAGATCGAGGTTCTTCGGCACAAAGCCGGCACCGATGCCCTGGATCTTGTGAGGGCTAGGCTTGATCTCTTCACCGGCCAGCGCTTGCGTGATCACCGGAGACACCACGGGCTCCACCGCCACCGAGAGAATCGGTTTGCCCTGGGTATTCTTGATATACCGCGAAACCCCCGTAATGGTTCCGCCCGTTCCGACGCCGGCCACCAGCACATCAACGGCACCGTCAGTGTCGTTCCAGATTTCCGGACCAGTGGTTTTCTCGTGAATGGCCGGGTTGGCCGGGTTTTCGAATTGCGCCGGCATGAAGTAGAGGGACGGGTCGCTGGCAACCATTTCTGTGGCCTTTTCGATCGCACCTTTCATGCCTTTGGCCGGCTCGGTCAGCACCAGTTCGGCGCCCAACGCCTTGAGCACTTTGCGCCGTTCGATGCTCATGGACGCCGGCATGGTCAGCATCAACTTGTAGCCCCGTGCGGCGGCGACAAACGCCAGGCCAATGCCGGTGTTGCCGGAGGTCGGTTCGACGATGGTCATGCCAGGCTTGAGTTTGCCGGTGCTTTCGGCGTCCCAGATCATGTTCGCGCCAATCCGGCACTTCACCGAGTAACCAGGGTTGCGCCCCTCGATCTTGGCCAGGATGGTCACGCCACGCGGCGCAATGCGGTTGATCTGCACCAGCGGCGTATTGCCGATGGAATGGGCGTTGTCAGCAAAGATACGGCTCATGGCTGGGTCCTTATGCAGCGTTGAATTAGCCCTCCACGGTATGCCTGTTGCCCGTGGTCGTCCAGTCAGTCGAACGTCCGGCCCGCACAGCAGTCAATCGCTTTACACCGCCAGAGATTTGCCGCCATGAAGCGTCGATACAGTTGGCCTCTGTGGACCCTCGCCGGCCTCCTCATGTTGCTGTTTGCCCTGCACATCGCCCTGCCCTATCTGGTGCGTGACTACCTGAACGAACGATTGGCGAATATGGGTGACTATCGCGGGCAGATCACCGACGTGGACCTGGCTTTGTGGCGCGGCGCCTACAAAATCAACGGCCTGAAAATCGTCAAGGTCGAAGGCAAGGTCCCGGTGCCTTTCGTCAATGCGCCGCTGATCGATCTTTCCGTCAGTTGGCACTCGCTCTGGTACGACCACGCGGTCGTGGCCAAGGCGCAGTTCGTCAAACCCGAAGTGAACTTCGTCGACGGCGGCGCCAACAAGAAAAACTCCCAGACCGGTGAAGGCACCGATTGGCGGGCACAATTGGAGAAATTGCTGCCGATCACCCTGAACGAAGTGCGGATCAGCGACGGCAAGATCAGCTTCCGGAACTTCAATTCCAAGCCCCCCGTGAACATGAACGCCACCCAGGTCAATGCGAGCATTTACAACCTGACCAACGTCGTCGACAAGGAAGGCAAGCGCGACGCACGGTTCGATGGCAAAGCGCTGCTGCTGGGGCACGCGCCACTGGAAACCAGCGCGACCTTCGATCCGCTGAGCGACTTCGAAGATTTCCAGTTTCGACTACGCGCCACGGGCATCGAACTCAAACGCATGAACGACTTCGCCTCGGCCTACGGAAAGTTCGATTTCAATGCCGGGCATGGTGATGTAGTGATTGAAGCGCAAGCGAAAAAAGCCCAATTGACTGGCTACATCAAGCCACTGCTGAAAGACGTCGATGTGTTCAACTGGCAACAGGACGTCGAGAACAAGGACAAAGGGCTGTTCCGGTCCATTTGGGAGGCCATTGTCGGTGGCTCCGAAACCGTGCTGAAAAACCAGGGCAAGAACCAGTTTGCAACACGCGTTGAATTGAGTGGCAGCGTTCACCGGCAAGATATCAGCGCGTTCCACGCGTTTTTACAGATTTTACGTAACGGTTTTATCGAGGCGTTCAATGCCCGGTATGAACGGCCGAAGCCGGAGGCGGGCTGAGTCAAGATGTGACGCCCCATTCAGAGACTGAATAAGCCGTCTGCGTTCACAGTCGACCGGGCAGCGCGTTATAGTCGGGTACTACAATTATTGCGCCCCGCCCTGCCCAGTCAGGTCGGCGTTACCGTTCGAGGATTAGCAGATGAAGTTCGAAGGCACCCAGGCCTACGTCGCCACCGATGACTTGAAGCTGGCGGTCAACGCCGCCATCACCCTGGAGCGTCCGCTGCTGGTCAAGGGCGAGCCGGGCACCGGCAAGACCATGCTGGCCGAGCAACTGGCCGAGTCCTTCGGCGCCAAGCTGATCACCTGGCACATCAAATCCACGACCAAGGCGCATCAGGGCCTGTACGAGTACGACGCGGTCAGCCGCCTGCGCGATTCGCAGCTGGGCACGGAAAAGGTCCACGACGTTCGAAACTACCTGAAAAAGGGCAAGCTCTGGGAGGCTTTCGAGTCTGAAGAGCGGGTGATTCTGCTGATCGACGAAATCGACAAGGCCGACATCGAGTTCCCGAACGACCTGCTGCAAGAACTCGACAAGATGGAGTTCTACGTTTACGAGATCGACGAGACCATCAAGGCCAAGAAGCGCCCGATCATCATCATTACCTCCAACAACGAGAAAGAGCTGCCGGACGCTTTCCTGCGCCGCTGCTTCTTCCACTACATCGCCTTCCCGGATCGCGTCACGCTGCAGAAGATCGTCGACGTGCACTACCCGGACATCAAGAAGGATCTGGTCAGCGAAGCGCTGGACGTGTTCTTCGATGTGCGCAAGGTGCCGGGCCTGAAGAAGAAACCATCGACCTCCGAACTGGTGGACTGGCTGAAGCTGCTGATGGCCGACAACATCGGCGAAGCAGTGCTGCGCGAACGCGATCCGACAAAGGCCATTCCGCCGCTGGCCGGTGCCTTGGTGAAGAACGAACAGGACGTGCAATTGCTTGAGCGCCTGGCCTTCATGAGTCGTCGCGGTACTCGCTAAGCTCTGATTAAGTAGGGGCTAACGCCATGTTGCTCAACCTGTTCAATGAAATGCGCGCAGCCAAGGTGCCCGTCTCGGTGCGCGAGCTGCTGGACCTGATCAACGCGCTGAAACAGCGCGTGACCTTCGCCGACATGGACGAGTTCTACTACTTGTCCCGGGCAATTCTGGTGAAGGACGAAAAGCATTTCGACAAGTTCGACCGAGCGTTCGGTGCTTACTTCAATGGCCTGGAAAAACTCGACGATCACCTTCAGGCCCTGATTCCTGAAGACTGGTTGCGCAAGGAATTCGAGCGTTCGCTGACCGACGAAGAGCGGGCGGCGATCCAGTCCCTTGGCGGCCTGGACAAGCTGATCGAAGAATTCAAGAAACGCCTGGAAGAACAGAAAGAACGCCACGCCGGTGGCAACAAGTGGATCGGCACCGGTGGCACCAGCCCGTTCGGTTCCGGCGGTTTCAACCCGGAAGGCATTCGGGTCGGCGATGCCGGCAAGCGCCAGGGCAAGGCGGTCAAGGTCTGGGATCAGCGCGAGTACAAGAACCTCGACGATTCGGTGGAACTGGGCACGCGCAACATCAAGGTCGCCCTGCGCCGGCTGCGTAAATTCGCCCGTCAGGGTGCGGCCGAAGAACTGGACATCGATGGCACCATCGACCACACCGCCAAAGATGCCGGGTTGCTGAGTATCCAGATGCGGCCGGAGCGGCGTAACACCGTCAAGTTGTTGCTGCTGTTCGACATCGGCGGTTCGATGGATGCGCACGTGAAGATCTGCGAGGAGTTGTTCTCGGCCTGCAAGACCGAGTTCAAACACCTGGAGTACTTCTACTTCCACAACTTCATTTATGAATCGGTGTGGAAGAACAACATGCGCCGTACCTCCGAGCGCACGTCGACCCAGGACCTGCTGCACAAGTACGGCGCCGACTACAAAGTGATCTTCATCGGTGACGCGGCGATGGCGCCTTATGAGATCACCCAGGCCGGCGGCAGCGTCGAGCACTGGAACGAAGAAGCCGGTTACGTGTGGATGCAGCGGTTCAAGGAGAAGTACAAGAAGCTCATCTGGATCAACCCGTATCCGAAAGATACGTGGGGCTATACGTCGTCGACCAATATTGTTCGGGATTTGATTGATGACCAGATGTACCCGCTGACGTTGCGGGGGCTTGAGGAAGGGATGCGGTTTCTTTCCAAATAGAAATTCATCGCCTGTAAGGGCCTCTTCGCGGGCAAGCCTCGCTCCTACAGGGGTAACTCCGAAATCTGTAGGAGCGAGCGGTGCGGCGATCCGACTTGCCCGCGAAGCTTTTAACTGCCTTGAAACCGCCGCAAATACTCGACCTGTTCACGATGCGCGACATCCTGCACTACCGGCCGCAACCGCACCGTCGCCCCCGGCAGACACTGCGCCAGGCGCGCCAGTGCCAGCGGCGTCAACGCCCCCAGTCGCGGATAACCACCAATGGTCTGCCGATCATTGAGCAGCACAATCGGCTGCCCGTCCGGCGGCACCTGTACCGCGCCGAGCGGAATACCTTCGGAGATCATCGGTTTGCCCTGGTACTGCAACGCTGTTCCCAGCAAGCGAATACCCATGCGGTCGGCACGACTGTCGAGGGTCCAGGCGCTGTTGAACGCATCGAACAAGCTCTGGCCACTGAACTCGCCGATCTGCGCGCCGAGTACCACGTCCAGTGGCAAATCGGATTTGAAGTCCGGTACTTGTTCGCGAGGTAACTCGCGCATCAGCAATGGTGCTTCAGCCGAATAGCTCAGCGACGCACCTTTGGCTAACGCCCGCCCCATGCCGTCCAGCCCACCCAGCTCCTCACGCACCACCGTCGCGCTGCTGCCCAACACCTTCGGCGCATCAAAGCCGCCCGGCGCCGCGAGATAAGCCCGCGCGCCCAGGAGTGGCTGAGTGAACTGCAAACGCTGACCTTTGCGCAGCTTGAAACTGCGCCACGGCGCCAGCGCCTGACCGTCCAGCTGTGCGCCAAGGTCCGCCCCGGCCAGCGCGAGCAAGCAATCGTCCTCGGCCACCACGGTAAATCCGCCGAGGGTGATTTCGATCACCGCTGCATCCAGCGCATTGCCCAGCAGCCAGTTGGCCCAGGACATCGAGCGCCAATCCAGCCCGCCGCCCTGGGTCACGCCCAGATGCCGCACGCCAAAACGGCCAGCGTCCTGCAACAGGCACAACGGTGTGCTCGCTTCAATCGATAGCCGGCTCATGCCTGCGCCTCCAGTGGCGTGTCGTCACCGCCCAGATTGATGAACTCGGCGTGGCTGACCGCTTCAAAACGCACGGTGTCGCCCGGTTGCATCAGGCTGTAGCCATCGCGTTCGCGGTCGAACAGTTTGGCCGGGGTGCGGCCGATCAGGTTCCAGCCGCCGGGGGACACCACCGGGTAGGCAGCGGTTTGCCGTTCGGCGATCCCCACGCTGCCGGCCGCGACTTTTTTGCGCGGCGTATTCAGGCGCGGTGCGGCGAGGACGTCTTCCACCAACCCCATAAAGGCAAAACCCGGCGCGAAGCCCAAGGCGAACACCTGGTATTCACGGTCACTGTGGCGGCGGATCACCTCCTCCACGGCCAGCCCGCTGCGCAGAGACAACAGGCGCAATTCCGGACCGACGCTCACGTCATACCAGACCGGCAGCACATGACATTTGCCCCCGGTGCGGGTGTTGGGCGACAAATCGATCAGTGCTTCGGCGATCAATTCCCGCGCCTGCGCCGGGCTCAATGCGATCAGATCGTAATGCACCATCAACGTCGTATACGACGGCACCAGATCGATCAGATGCGCACCAAACGCCGCACGCAGGTTTTCGCTGGCAGCGAGCATCCACGGCATGTTGGCTTCGGCGATCTCATCGAACAGCCGCACCATCAGGCAATCCAGCGCCACCACTTCCACCCGAAGTTTCATGGCGCACTCTGCTGATCGAGGGCTTCGCGAATGCGCCGCACGGCCGCCACGGAACTGGCATTGTCACCGTGTACGCACAGGGTGTTGGCCTGCAAATGCAAGGCGCTGCCGTCGCTGGCGGTCAGGTTGTCGCCACGGGCGATGGTCAGTGCCTGTTCGATGATTTTTTCCGGATCGTGATGCACCGCACCCGGCAGTTGCCGCGAAACCAGCATGCCGGCGCTGTCGTAGGCACGATCGGCGAACGCTTCGAACCACAGCGTCACGCCGTACTCATCACCCAATCGCTGTGCGGCGCTGTTGTCGCGGGTGGCCATCAGCATCAGCGGCAACGTCTTGTCATAAGACGCCACGGCCTGCAGGACTGCGCGCAATTGCGCCGGGTTGGCCATCATGTCGTTGTACATCGCGCCGTGGGGTTTGACGTAGCTGACGCGCCCGCCCTGCGCCCGGCAGAGGCCGTCGAGGGCGCCGATCTGGTAGTGCAGAATGTCCTGAAGTTCCTGGGCGGTATACGCCATGGAGCGACGGCCGAACCCGACCAGATCCTGATAGGCCGGATGGGCGCCGATCTGCACGCCGTTGCTCAGGGCCAGGCTGACAGTCTTGCGCATGATGCTCGGGTCGCCGGCGTGAAAGCCGCAGGCGATGTTGGCGCAATCGATGAAGGGCATGACCTCGGCGTCCAGACCCATGGTCCAGTTGCCGAAGCTCTCGCCGATGTCGCAGTTCAATAGCAGGCGGCTCACGGTGAACACTCCTGTAGGTTTTGTTCTTTTCAGATGTGGGCAGATTACTGCGCATCCAGTTGTTTGCCACGGGTTTCCGGCAGGCTCAACGCCGCAAGGATCACCACCCCGTAGGAAACCGCCGCGAACGCCCCGATGCCTACGCTCAATGGCACCTTCTGGCTGAGCAAGCCGATCAACAGCGGAAACAACGCCGCCAGCGCCCGGCCTATGTTGTAGCAAAAGCCCTGGCCCGAACCGCGAATCCGCGTCGGAAACAACTCGGTCAGGAAGGCACCCATGCCGCTGAAAATCCCCGAGGCAAAGAAGCCCAACGGAAAGCCCAGCCACAGCATCACGCCGTTACTGACCGGCAATTGGGTGTAAAGCAACACGATGGTGAACGAGCCCACCGCGAACAGAATGAAGTTTTTCTTACGGCCAAGGATGTCAGTCAAATACGCGCTGATGACGTAACCGACGTAGGAACCGACGATCACCATCGCCAGATAACCGCCCGTGCCGAGTACGCTCAAACCGCGTTCGTTCTTCAGGAACGTCGGCAGCCAGGAAGTGATTGCGTAGTAACCGCCCAGTGCGCCGGTGGTCAGTATCGAAGCGCGAAGCGTGGTGAAGAGGATGCCGGGGGCGAAAATCTCGTAAAACTTCGCCGGGTTGCTCGGTTCCTGTTTGGCCTTGGCTTCGCGGTAGATTTCCGGGTCCTTGACCAGGCGGCGGACGAAGATCACGAAAACCGCCGGGACGATGCCGAGGATAAACAGTGCGCGCCACGCGTCTTCCGGTGGCAACACCGAGAACAGCAGCGCATACAGGATCGCCGTCAGCCCCCAACCCAGCGCCCAGCCCGATTGCACCATGCCCACCGCTTTGCCACGGTCCTTGGCGCGAATCACTTCACCCATCAGTACCGCGCCGGCGGTCCACTCGCCGCCAAAACCGAAGCCCATCAAGGTGCGGCTGATCAGCAGTTGTTCGTAGTTTTGCGCGAAGCCGCAGAGGAAAGTGAAGAAGGCGAACCACAGCACCGTCAGTTGCAAGGTGCGCACGCGGCCGATGCGGTCGGAGAGAATCCCCGCCACCCAGCCGCCGATGGCCGAGGCAATCAGCGTACTGGTGTGAATCAGCCCGGCCTCGCCGGTGGTGATGCCCCACATCGCAATGAGGGTCGGCACCACGAAGCTGAGCATCTGGGTGTCCATGCCGTCCAGGCCGTAGCCGATCTTGCAGCTCCAGAATGTGCGGCGTTCTTGCTGATTGATGTTGCGGTACCAGTCGAAAGGTCCCGGGCGAGCCGTGGCTTTCGGGATGACGGTGGTGTCGGGCGCACTCATGGCAACTCTCCGTGCAAATTTTATTGGTATTGTTCTGAGCCCCGACGACGCCTATCGTGGGAACCGGATGGCCTGATTTTTGGGCGCTGGGCCCTGTTGCGTCCAACTAATAAAAACCCGCCTTAGACATAAGAAAACTTTATCCACGAGCTGACCCCATGAACCTGAAGTTTCTCGAGACCTTCGTCTGGGTCGCCCGACTCAAAAGTTTTCGCCTGACCGCCGACAAGCTCTTCACCACCCAGGCGTCGATTTCCAGCCGCATCGCCGTGCTCGAAGGCGAACTCGGGGTGAAGCTGTTCCTGCGCGATTCACGCGGCGTGAGCCTGACGCCCGAAGGCTTGAAAGTGCTCGAACATGCCGAGCAGATGATGGACACCATGCAAGCGCTCAAGCAGTCGATCGAGACCCGCTCCAGCAAGGTCGGACGGGTGCGCATCGGCGTGATGGACACGGTGATTCATACCTGGCTGAGCCCGTTGGTAGCGCAGATGACGGATCACTATCCACTGGTGGAAATCGAGCTGGTGGCCGATACCTCGCTCAACCTCTGCGATCAGCTGCAAAAAGGCTTCCTCGACTTGATCCTGCAAACCGACCTGCTGCGTCAGGAAAGCGTGCGCAGCCTGGAGCTGGCCAGTCACCCGATGGGCTGGATCGCTGCCAGCAACTCGATCTACAACCGCGAGTATTCCAGCGTGGCCGATCTGGCGCGGGAGCGGATCATTACCTACTCGAAAAACTCACACCCGCATCAAGAGGTGCTCGCGCTGATGCAGGCCAATGGCGTCATGACGCCACGGCTGAACTGCGTGAATTCGGTGTCGGCGATTACCCGGCTGCTGCGGGACGGTTTCGGCATCGGCGCGTTGCCACCGGTGCTGGTGGCCGAGGAGCTGGCGCGCGGCGAATTGACCTTGCTGGCCATCGATCAACGGCCACCGGATTTACAAGTGGTGGTGTCCTGGCGGACCGGGGCGGAATGGGTCGAGGAGATTGTCGCGTTGTGTCAGCAGGTGCTGGCGGGGTATGCGCGCAAGGTCGGCGAAAACTACATCGTCCTTGCGCGCTGATCACTTACAACCCGCGTAAATCCCGCTCTTCAATCGGCCGGCTCTGGCGCAGGCGCTTGCCGCCCAGCACCACCCAGTCGATCAGCCGGAACAGGCATTCAATCCCGAACGACAGCAGCAACGCGCCGCTCATGCCCCAGATCATCGCTTCCGGTGTCAGCAGGATCTGGTAGCTGTAGCCGTTCCAGGTTTCCTTGCGGATATCCGGGTCGGCGGCCAGTACAACCTGCAGGAAGCGGATGTACCACGGGCCTTGCATGGCCTGGAATTGTTTATCGAGGGCCAGTTGACGGGTGAGCAGGTTGCTCAGGCTGTCGGCATCGCTGCGGAAAACCGGGTCTTCGCTGGCGCGGTAGTGGGCGACCAGGGCCTGCATGTCACCCTTGAAGAATTGAATGGCGGTGCCCTGAAAACCGCTCAAGCCGGTCTGCGCCTCAATCAGGTGCGCTTCGACCCGCTTGGCGTAGTCGTTGATGAACCCCGGCACCTGGACGCCGATCAACAGGCCCGCCGCGAACAACACCAGCCGTAGATAACTGAGCAACATGGGGGAGAATCCTTATTCGGTCTTGCCCTGGCTGACGCATTCACCGCGTCGCCAGAGGCTCCATTGGCCCGGTTCGTAGCGGGTCCAGGTTTCGTTTTCGGTCAGGGGTTCGGTGGCGATCACCGTGACCACGTCGTTGGGCGTGGTTTCGGCCTGGAAATCGACGATCACGTCGACATCCTTCAAGCGCGCCGGGCCGAACGGTGCGCGACGGGTAATCTGCGCCAGCTTGGTCGAGCAATAACAGAACAGCCAGTCACCGTCGCTGAGCAGGCAGTTGAACACGCCTTTGCTACGGTATTCGGCGCACGCGGCTACCAAATCCGGCAGCAGTGTTTCGATCTCTACCGGTTCCGGGAACGCCGCGCGTACGCGGTTGAGCAGATCGCAGAACGCCGCTTCACTGTCGGTATCGCCGACCGGGCGATAAAAGCTGGTGATCGGCTGAAAGTCCGCCAGTTGGCCGTTGTGGGCGAAACACCAGTTGCGCCCCCACAGTTCGCGCACGAACGGATGGGTATTGGACAGGCAGACCTTGCCGACGTTGGCCTGGCGGATATGGCCGATGACCACTTCGCTCTTGATCGGATAACGTTGCACCAGGTTGGCGACTTCAGACTCGCTGCTCGCCGCCGGGTCCTGGAACAGGCGCAGGCCACGGCCTTCATAAAAGGCGATACCCCAACCGTCACGGTGCGGGCCCGTGCGGCCGCCGCGCTGCATCAGCCCGGTAAAGCTGAACACGATATCGGTCGGCACATTGGCGCTCATGCCCAATAACTCACACATGCTCGGACTCTCTGTAAGGCAGGGGCAAGGTTACAAACGCGGTTCGACGCGCATACGCTGAGGGTTGCTCGGGACCGGCGGACGACCGTAACGGTCATCACCGGCACCGCCGAAAGGATGATCGTCGTCAGGGTCATCGGCCCGGGCCGCAGCCTTGGCGGCCGCCGTGCGTTCCTTGCGAGCGTTGGAAGCGCGTTCGATCGGGAAACGGATCGCCACGAACACCAGGTAAATGCCGAAGGCGATCATGCCGTACATGAACAGGTCGGAGACCGCCCGCCAGGCATTGTTGCCAACCTTGAACGCGAGATCGAGGGCGGTAATGGCGATGGCCGGAGCGACCTTTTCCTTCACCGGATCGATGATCGTCGGGCTGAACAGCAACACAGCGACCAGCAGCCGCAGGGGCTCGCGCAACCAGCGCCACATCCAGCGGGTCATGCGCATCCACACCAACAGGCAGCCTAAAGCGGCGAAGGCGTAAAGGCCCCAAGCGATCAGATAGTCGTTCTCGGTCATGGTGTCCATGGCAAGGCAGGCAAAGAGGCGCTTATAGTAACGACTTTTCGCACATCAGGCTTGCCCCAATGCCGGCCGGCTATGCACAAACCCTGTGGGAGCGGGCTTGCTCGCGAAGGCGTCCTGTCAGCAACATTAATGGCGACTGACACACCGCTTTCGCGAGCAAGCTCGCTCCCACAGGGATTTGCGTCATTTGCCTATAGCCTGCGAACCCCTCTATTCCGTACATCGCCCGAGAGCCCTTCATGCCCCAATCCGCCAACATCACCAGCGCCCCGATTGCCCACAAGGCTGAAGGTTCTGACCCGTATGCCTGGCTGCAGGAACGCGACACCGACGTGGTGCTCGATTACCTCAAGGCTGAAAACCGCTATCTAGAGGCGCAAACCGCCGATCAGGCCGGCCTGCGCGAAACCCTCTTCGAAGAGATCAAGGGCCGGATTCTCGAAACCGACCTGTCGCTGCCCTCCCCGTGGGGCCCGTATCTGTATTACACCCGTACCACCGCCGGCGACGAATACGCCCGTCACTACCGCTGCCCGCGCCCGGCGGATGACAGCCTGCAACTCGACGAAAGCCAGGAACAGCTGCTGCTGGACCCGAACGAACTGGCCAACGGCGGTTTCTTCTCCCTCGGCGCATTCAGCATCAGCCCGGACCACCAGCGCCTGGCCTACAGCCTCGACACCACGGGCGATGAGATTTACACGCTGTTCGTGAAGGAATTATCCAGCGGCCGCGTCAGCGAACTGGAATTCGCCGACTGCGACGGCAGCATGACCTGGGCCAACGACAGCCTGACGCTGTTCTTCGGCGAATTGGATGACACCCATCGCCCGCACAAACTGTTCCGCTATCGGCTGGACGGCACGGCGGCCGAAGAAGTGTTCCATGAGCCGGACGGCCGCTTCTTCATGCATTGCTACCGCTCAAGCTCGGAGCAGCAATTGCTGCTGGCGCTGGGCAGCAAGACCACCAGCGAAGTCTGGGTGCTCGACGCGTTCCAGCCGCAACAGGCGTTTACCTGCGTGGCGCCACGGGTCGAAGACCATGAGTACGACGTCGATCACGGCGCTCTCGATGGCCAGTGGACCTGGTTCATTCGCACCAACCGCGACGGCATCAACTTTGCCCTGTACACGGCCGTCGATACCGGCGTCGCACCGACCGAAGCTGACTGGCAGAACCTGATTCCCCACAGCGACACCACGATGATCGACGGCATGAGCCTCAACGCCGGCGCCCTGACGCTGAGCCTGCGGGTCGGCGGCTTGCCGATCATCGAGGTTCACCCGCAAGACCTGCCGAGCTACCGCGTGCAATTGCCGGATGCGGCCTACAGCCTGCACGTGCAAAACAGCCTGGAGTTCGTCAGCGAGCGGATCCGCTTGCGCTACGAAGCATTGAACCGTCCGGCGCAAATCCGCCAACTGGACCTGGTCAGCGGCGAACAGAAAGTGCTCAAGGAAACCCCGGTGCTCGGCCCGTTCGACGCCGACGCCTATGTCAGCCAGCGTCTTTGGGCGACCGCACCGGACGGTACGCAAGTGCCGATCAGCCTGGTGGTCAAGCGCGAAGCCCTCGGCAAGCCGACCCCCCTTTATCTGTACGGCTACGGCGCCTACGGCGAAAGCCTCGACCCGTGGTTCTCCCACGCGCGCCTGAGCCTGCTGGACCGCGGCGTTGCGTTTGCCATCGCCCACGTGCGCGGCGGCGGCGAATTGGGTGAAGCCTGGTATCGCGCTGGCAAACAGGAACACAAGCACAACACCTTCAGCGACTTCATCGCCTGCGCCGAGCACCTGATCGCCAACGGTTTCACCACCTCACAGCAATTGGCGATCAGCGGTGGCAGTGCCGGCGGGTTGTTGATCGGTGCGGTGCTTAACATGCGGCCGGAGTTGTTCGGCGCGGCGATTGCCGAAGTGCCGTTCGTCGATGTGTTGAACACGATGCTCGACCCGGATCTGCCGCTGACCGTCACGGAATACGACGAGTGGGGCAATCCCGAAGAGCCGGACGTTTATGATCGGATCAAGGCCTACGCTCCGTACGAAAACGTCACCGCGCAGGCGTATCCGGCGACGCTGGTGATCGCCGGCTACAACGACAGTCGCGTGCAGTACTGGGAAGCGGCGAAGTGGGTAGCGAAATTGCGCGCGACCAAAACCGATACCCATCAACTGCTGCTCAAGACCGAATTGGGCGCCGGGCATGGCGGAATGAGTGGCCGTTATCAGGGATTGCGTGACGTAGCACTCGAATACGCATTTGTTTTCGGGGTTTTGGGGATTGCCTGAGGAACTTGGCTCGGTGATTCGGTCTTAACACCAGAACGCCGAGCCTGCCCTTGTAGGAGCGAGGCTTGCCCGCGAAGGCGGCGTGTCAGCCAAGAGGGATGTTGAATGATAAGGCCTCTTCGCGGGCAAGCCTCGCTCCTACAGAGAGCGCTCCATAATCCCGCAAAGACACAAGAAAAAGACCGTGACGACATGTCAGAACCGACCTTACTGAACAACGAAATCCGCGACTGGCTGATGGACTGTGGCCTGTTCGATCAACTGCTGCCCGCCGACTTCGCAGCCGCCTCGGGCTACTTCAGCATCAGCACGGTGGCCGAGGGCGAAGAGATCTTCCGCGAAGGCGATGCCGGCAGTTTCATGTGCATCATCCATACCGGCCAGGTCGCGGTACAAAAAACCAACAGCGACGGACAACGGGTGACCATGGCCACGCTGCGCAGCGGTCGGGCGTTCGGCGAAATGGCTGTGCTCGATGGCGAACGGCGTTCCGCCAGTTGTGTGGCCGCGAGCAATTGCCAGTTGCTGAACCTGGGCAAGGATTCCCTGGAAAAGATGCTCAACGACGCGCCGAAAATCGCCGCCAAGATCATCCGCGCCCTCGCCGTCTCCCTGTCAAAACGCCTGCGCATGGCCGACGGGCAACTACTCTCGCAGCAGGTTTAACCACCCGGCGACTTGATCTTCGTGCGGTTCTGCTCAAGCCCCGGCAAGGGCTGATCCTTGGGCGGGCTGGGCACGATGATCGGCGGCAACAGCGGCGGCCCGCCACTGCCAGGCCCGACTTTGGGCACACTGTTGGGGGTGATCTGCGGGTACGGCGTCGGCGTTGCCGTGCCGGGCGAACCGGGCAGCGGCGACGGGCTGGTCGGAATGGTTTGCAGCTCTTGGGCCTGCACTGCAGTTATCGAGAGCGCGGCCAAGGCAATGACCGTTAGAATGGTGCGCTTCATCAATGGCTCCGTTAGCCTTGTTGTCTGTTTGCAGGCTACTCCCAACTGCGTTCGTTTGCCTCCCCCATGCCCTTCCTCCTCAAGAGAACCCCATGAAACGTTTCGTTCTGCTCGACACCGCGCCTATCCCTGAAAACGGCGGTGCCCTGTGCCTGTTCGAATACGGTGAGGATTTCGTCATCAAGATCCAGGGCGGCGACGGCGGACAATTGATGAATACGCGCATGCACGGTTCCGAAGATGCGCTGGCCGAGATCCCCTGCCGCAAGGTCGCCGGACGGCCGAATTCACGGGTATTGATTGGTGGCCTGGGCATGGGCTTTACCCTCGCCTCGGCCCTCAAGCATCTGGGCAAGAGCGCTGAAGTGGTGGTCGCCGAACTGGTACCGGGCGTGGTCGAGTGGAATCGCGGGCCGCTGGGCGAGAAAGCCGGGAACCCGCTGCTGGATAAACGCACGGTGATTCGCATGGAAGACGTGGCGAACGTGCTGCAGGCCGAACCGCAAGGTTTCGATGCGATCATGCTCGACGTCGATAACGGCCCGGAAGGCCTGACCCAGAGAGCCAACAGCTGGCTCTATTCCGCGGGCGGCCTGAGCGCCTGCGCCAAAGCCCTGCGCCCAAAAGGGGTGCTGGCCGTCTGGTCGGCCAGCGCCGACAAGCAGTTTTCCGACAAACTGAAGAAGGCGGGCTTCAAGGCCGAGGAAGTCCAGGTCTTCGCCCACGGCAACAAGGGCACCCGCCACACCATCTGGATTGCCGAGAAGCTCAAGGGCTAGGCTAAACTTACGTCATAACCGTCATTAGTCTTTTACAAAGGTGAACCCATGAGTTCGTCAACACCGACCAACACCTCGAAGCTGGACCGCATCCTCGCCGACAACCAGCGCGACAAGGAAATGGGTTACCGCGACAAAGCCCTGAAGATGTACCCGCACGTGTGCGGCCGCTGCGCCCGTGAGTTTTCCGGCAAGCGCCTGAGCGAACTGACCGTGCACCACCGCGACCACAACCACGACAACAACCCGCAGGATGGTTCGAACTGGGAATTGTTGTGCCTGTATTGCCACGACAACGAACACTCGCGGTATACCGACCAGCAATATTTCGGTGAGGGCTCGTTGAGCACGCCGAAGATTGCCAAGGCGACGCATAACCCGTTTGCGGCGTTGGCCGGGTTGATGAAGAAAGACGACTGAATATCTTCATTGCCTGACCCGGCCCCATCGCTAGCAGGCTAGCTCCCACAGGGGATCTTCTGTGCACATAAGTGTTTGTGAACACCCAAGATCCAATGTGGGAGCTAGCCTGCTAGCGATAGCAATTGTTCAGGCACCACCAATCTCAAACCAGACACCCCCTCCCCCAATCCCCGTATAATCGCCGTTTTTTCCCCGAAGGCACCCCGCTCGTGGCAGACAAACGGTACAGCTGCATTGGTTTGTTCAACCCAAAATCACCGGAAAACGTCGGCTCGGTCATGCGCGCCGCCGGCTGCTACAACGTGGCGTCCGTGTTCTACACCGGCAAGCGCTATGACCGCGCCGCCGACTTCGTCACCGACACCAAGCGCGTTCACTACGACATTCCGCTGATCGGCATCGACGACCTGAAAAAAATCCTGCCGCTGGGCTGCGTGCCGGTGGCCGTGGAACTGGTCGACGGCGCCCGTTCGCTGCCGGAATACACCCACCCGGATCGCGCGCTGTACATCTTTGGCCCGGAAGACGGCTCGCTGGATAAAGAGATTCGCGACTGGTGCGAAGACGTGGTCTACATCCCGACCACCGGTTGCATGAATCTTGCGGCCACCGTCAACGTCGTGCTGTACGACCGCATGGCCAAGGGCCTCAACACTCGCTCCGGGCCGAAATTCCGCTGAACCGACGCACATCCGATGGAACAAGCCGCCCGCCTCGGCAGTCAGCTTAATTATCTATTCTTGAAGCAGTCCTTCCAGCAGGAGACAGATCATGAGCGAACTCAAACGCGTGGAGCGCATCGAATCCACCCCGTTCCAGAGTCCTTCCGACCATAACGTCCACGGTTGGGAACGCGCCGGCTCCGTCGCCGGCGGCCTGGTGATGGTGGGCAAAGGCTTGCGTCGCGGCGGTATTTTCGGATTGATCCAGGTGGCGATCGGTGGCGTGGCGCTGGCCCGAGGCATCACTGGCCACAGTTCGGCCAAGAGCCTGCTGGAGAAGAGCCGTCAGGACATGAACAACGTGCGGGCGAAAATCGAGCGTGCCGGGGAAGACCTGGCTCGGTTGAAGGCGAATGCCGAGGCAGCGACCAAAACTGCCAGCGTGACCGGGAATGATTCGTTGAAGTCGCCGAAAGCCGGGGTTTGATCCGGGATTTTGTGTCGCGGTTCAGGGCCTCTTCGCGGGCAAGCCTCGCTCCTACAGGACCGCGTGATCCCTTGTAGGAGCGAGGCTTGCCCGCGATGGCGGTGTCACTGAATCAAATCGTTATCGAGGACTTTCGAGGACTCGCCAATAACGCTCTCGGCCAGTTGAACGAATTCCTTGGTATCCACACTCTCCAGGTGCATCGCCCCGCGCAACACATCATCGAGCGAGCGCTTGTTGCGGGTTTTAATGCGAATTTCCTGATCCAGTTCACTCAGCAATAGAACCGCTTTGCCAATCTGTGCCGGGCTGATCTGCTCGCCCCGCAACGTCGTGACCTTCTGGCTATCCTTGGCCAACTTCTTGTGCAAACTCTCATACCGCTCATCACTCATGCCACCGGCGCGGCGCACCAGTTCGACGGCGTAATACTCGGCAAAGCCTTCGCTGATCCAGTCGCTGCGCTGCTTGTCGTTGATCCGCCCGAACACCTGGGCCAGCTCACGCACCAGTGCGCTGCTGCCACTTTCGCTGACCAGTGGCAGACGCGAATTCAGATAGATCGACTCTCGCGCCGCCAGACTGCCGCGCCACATCGGGTCGTTGGCGCCGACGATCAGCAATTTGGCGGGATGACGCGGAAACACGGCCTGCACTTGCGGCCAGACGAACGTCAGCAGCGTCAGCACGTCCATGCGGCGCATGCCCTGGCCCTGAGGCGAGGCGACGGTGACTTCGGTTTCCCCAAGCCGGGTGCGACGGCTGCCGAGGTGACCGGCGAGCATCCAGCCGGTTGGCCGGTCGAACAGGCGCGAGACGTTGTCGATGCGGAATTTGTTCTTGCCGATCCGCGGCCAGGCGGTTTCGACGCTTTTCCATCCGGTGGGCAATTCGAATTCAAGGCGTGACACCAATTCGATGCCGTCCTGCTGATCGAGTCTGGCGGCCGGTACCAGATCATCACCACGCATCAGCGCCCAAGTCGGGGTCATGCGCGTGTCGAAGCTGCCGCTCTTGCGCCCGTGGCTGATGCGCACGCGGTAGGTCAGGCTGGCCTTGTCGGCTGCCGGGCGCCAGACACCCCGGGCCTCTTTGCCCGGCGTGAGTTGCCATTGGCCGTCAGCCTTGAAGTCGCTGTAATGGCTGCCGTCGCCGAGGTCGAAATCCAGACTGCGCACCGCCGAACCCTGGGCCAGCGTCAGGCGCACTTCAGCCTGATCGCTTTGCGGCAACAGGCGCACGTGGTAATCCAGATCGACTTTTTTCGCCGCCCACACCGACGAACTCAGGGCCAGCAGCCCAACGGCCAACGCCAGCCGCAATCCCACAGCCATACACACTCCCTTGTAAAACTAACCTGCGCGGAAAATCAGATGGTCTTCCCAATCGTCCTCGGGCACGCTGCCTTCAGCGAGCATGCGCCCGGACTGGGAAATACGTTCGTGATGCACGGCATCGCGATCACCGCACACCAGATGGTGCCAGAGTGGCAAATCCTTGCCCTCGCTGACCAGGCGATAACCGCAGGTCGGCGGCAGCCATTTGAACTCATCGGCCTTGCCCGGTGTGAGCTGAATGCAGTCCGGCACGAACTCACGACGGTTGGGGTAATCGCTGCACTGGCAGGTTTTCAGGTCCAGCAGTTTGCAGGCGATGCGCGTGTAATAAACGCTGTTGTCGTCTTCATCCTCAAGCTTTTGCAGGCAGCACAGGCCACAACCGTCGCACAGCGATTCCCATTCCTCTTGATCAAGTTGATCGAGGGTTTTGCGTATCCAGAACGGTTCGACTTTGGCGGCCATGGCTCAAGCATCAACATCAGGTGGTGAAAAGGCCGCCAGTCTAGTGCCAAGGCCGTTGCGGGCCAAGCATTGGCGACTGCCGGTAGAACGCGCTTGTCAGTTTTTGCGCTGCCCAGTAGGGTTTCGCGTCGCCCCTCACCTTCAAACGTAGCAAGGAATCTATTGATGAGTGCCAATCCACGCGTTGCCGATTATGCCATCCACCCTCAATTCACTGATCGCTGGTCGCCCCGCGCCTTCACCGGCGAGGCCATCTCCGAGGAAACCCTGCTGAGCTTCTTCGAAGCCGCACGCTGGGCGCCATCGGCCTACAACTCGCAGCCTTGGCGGTTTCTCTACGCGCGCCGCGATACGCCGAACTGGGAGCGTTACCTGGGCCTGCTGAACGAATTCAACCGCAGCTGGGCGCAACACGCCTCGGCGCTGGTGATCGTGATCTCGAAAACCACCTTCACAGCACCCGGCGCCACCGAAGAAACCCCGGCGCTGTGGCACACCTTCGACACCGGTTCTGCCTGGGGCCACCTGGCGCTGCAAGCGAGCATCAGCGGCTGGCACACTCACGGCATGGCCGGTTTCGATCAGGAACTGACCCGCAAGGAGCTGAACATTCCTGAAGGTTACGCACTGCACGCGGCAGTGGCGGTGGGCAAGCTGGGGGACAAGGCGACGCTGGCGGATTACCTGCAAGCCCGCGAAGAGCCAAGCCCGCGTCGTCCGTTGAGCGAGTTGGCGGCTGAAGGCGACTTCACCCTCTAAGCCACAACATAGAACCAAAACTGTAGGAGCGAGACCGGCTTGCCGGCGATGGAGTGTCAGTCGACATCAACGTGTCTGACACTCCATCGCGAGCAGGCTCGCTCCTACAGAAGGTTTGCACAGTATTCAATGATGCAGTGGGTTCAATACCCGCGATTGAAATCCACTTCGCCGCGCAACGCTTCGCCCGCCTGATACGCCCGCAAATTCTCGACAAACAACCTCACCATCATCGTCGGCGACGTTGGTGCGGAGCTGTGGCCGGTCAGCAGCAGGCCCCAGGCCGTCCAGAACGGATGACGTTGCGGCAGCGGCTCCTGACGGCAGACGTCGATCACAGCGCCTGCCAGATGCCCTTCCTTCAAGGCTTCCACCAGATCCGCATCGACCACCGCCACGCCGCGCCCGACGTTGATGAACAACCCGGTCGGCTTGAATTGCTTGAACAGCGCCGCGTTGTACAGGTCGTGGGTGCTCGGGGTGTTCGGCAGCAGATTGATCACGTAATCCACTTCACCGACCAGGCGCGGCAAGTCCGCCAGCGCTCCCACTTCGACAAACGGAGCCTGCTCGCGGGCTTCGCTGGCGATGCCATACAACTCGACGCCAAACGGCAGCAGAAACTGCGCGACGGTCTGGCCGATATCGCCGGTGCCGACGATCAAGACCTTGCGCCCTGCCAGGCTTTGGCCCTGACGGCTGTCCCATTTGCGCTCGACCTGACTGACCAGCCGCGGCAGCACTTCGCGTTCGTGGCCGAGCATGTAGGTCAGCACGTATTCAGCCATGACCTGACCGAAAATCCCGACAGCGCGAGTCAGGCGATAGTGGCGCGGCAAACCGTCGGCCAGCAACGGCGTGATCCCGGCCCACGTCGACTGCAACCATTGTGGCTGGTGGCCCTGACGCAACAGAGTGGCCAGGAGGTCCGGCTGACCCAGCCAGATCGGGCAATCGGCAGCCTGACTGGCCAGTTCGGCGGAGTCACCGCTGGTCAGCACTTCCAGATCAGGTGCTGCCTGACGCAACAGTTGGGCATACACAGGGTGGTCGTGTTCAGCAATCAGAACGCGCATGGTTCAAACCTTTCAAAAGCAGTGCAGACGGCCGCCGAGGGAGTATCGCTCCCTCGTTGCGGCCATCGCCAAAATCATTCCAGTTTTTCATAAAGGCTCTGAACAGAGCCTGTCTGCCGACTACATCGGGTCGTTGCGTCGCAACAACTCTTCCGGCAAGTGTTCGATGTATTCGTCTTCGGCCGGCGGCATTTGCAGGTGATAGCCCTGCTTGTCGAGGTTTTCCAGGACCACGGCGATGTCCTCGCGCGACAGCTTGCGCTCGGGGGTCAGCACCAGATCGAAGGCGTGGATGGCTTTGCCGAAGGCCGCCATCAGTGTTTCGGGCACGCGCTCCAGTGCATCGCTCTTGAGCACATAGAGGTACATTTCATTTCTTTTCGAGCTGCGGTAGATGGAGCAAATACGTTTCAAGGCTGTTCTCCGGCGGTGGCCAGGCTGTCGAGCAGCGCCTGGCCCATCAATTCGCGGCGCCAGCCACGCAGCGAATCAGGCAATTGGTAAGGACCATTGGGGAAGCCGCTCTTGAGCAGCGCTTCCAGGGTTTTCTTGCGCAGCATCAGTTCCGGCGCGACGTTCAGTCGCTCGGCTTCGGCCTGGCCGAGTGCACGCAACTGTTTGATCAGTGCGGCAGCA
Source organism: Pseudomonas sp. BF-RE-22 (assembly GCF_019956155.1). Classification (NCBI taxonomy): domain Bacteria; kingdom Pseudomonadati; phylum Pseudomonadota; class Gammaproteobacteria; order Pseudomonadales; family Pseudomonadaceae; genus Pseudomonas; species Pseudomonas sp. BF-RE-22. Next base: position 53,190 of record NZ_JAHBDD010000004.1, read on the forward strand.
TCCACCGGCAACGGTTCCGGCACGGCAGGCGGCCATTGATCTGGCGACACACTGCCAGAGCGCTTGATCAGATCAAGCAGAAATTCGCCGTCCTGACGCACGGTACGCGGGTGCATGTCTTCGATTTTCGCCAACGCCCCGAGGTTGTCCGGTTGCGTGCGCGCCAGCGGCCACAGGGAATGTTCACGGATGATGCGATTGCGCGGTAGATCACGGGCGCGAGCCTCGCGCTCACGCCAGGCGCAGAGTTCACGCAAAACGGCGAGCTGAGCGCGAGACAACTTCCAGGCCAGTTTCGCTTCGCGGTAAACCTCATGCGGGTCGACTTCACGACGCAGGTTGGCCACCAGCTCGGCGCCATCTTCCAGGACCCAGGCGTACTTGTCGTCAGACAGCTTCGGACGAAGCTGTACGAAAACTTCCGCCAGGTGCAAGGCGTCTTCGGCGGCGTAGCTGATCTGGGTGTCCGACAGCGGGCGTTGCAGCCAATCGGAACGGGTCTCGCCCTTGGGCAGGTCGATGCCGAGCACTTCCTGCACCAACCGCGAATACCCCATGGAGAAACCGAGGTTCAGGTAGGCGGCGGCCAATTGCGTGTCGAACAGCGGCGCCGGCAGACTGCCGGTCAGGCGCAGCAACACTTCGAGGTCTTCGCTGCACGCGTGGACGACTTTGACCACGGCCGGGTTTTCCAGCAACGCGGCCAGGGGTTGCCAGTTGTCGATGGTCAACGGGTCAATCAGGTAAGCGCGTACGCCATCGCCGATCTGCAGCAAACCCGCGATCGGATAAAAGGTGTCGACCCGCATGAATTCGGTGTCGAGGGCAACGTAGGGCAGCTGCTGCCACTCGGCGCAAAACCGGCCGAGGCTATCGTTGTCGCGAATCCAGTGAATATCGATGGCCACACGGCTCTCCCTTGAAGAATGGCGCGCAGTATATATCGCCCCCGGCGATTTCCGCGCCTCCACTGAACAAGAGCTTTAGCGAAAACACCTGCTTGTTAGCAAGAATAGTCTGACGGAGGGAGGTTATCTGGCCTTACGCAGCACGTAGACGCGCATCCGCGTGCAACCGGGCAGGAAATCCTGATGGCTGAGTAAACGGAACCCGGCCTGTTTGAACTCGGCTTCCACCTCGGCCTTACTGGCCAGATGCCGGGCATGAGTGCCTTGTGCATCGGGTTGCCGGCGCTTGAAATGAGCCTCGACCCGCACCGCGACAATCACGGTGTCGCGGCTGACCCGGTGGAACTCACCGAGCATGGCTGACCGATGCTCGGCGCAGGCGATGTGCTGAAACAGTTGCATGCAAAAAATGCAGTCCACCGCATTCGCCGACAAGCCGATGGCGAACGCCGAACTCTGAAAGGTCTTGACCCGTTTCAGCAGCTCTTGCGGATGATGGATCGGGGCGTGATCGAGCATGTCCTGCGACGGATCGGACGCCAGGATCACCCGGTTCGCGTGTTCGGCCAGCACCGGCCAGAAACGTCCGGCCCCGCAAGCGACGTCAAGAATCAACCCCGGCTCGCCGGCCACTTTGAGCGCGTTGCGCACCAACTGCTCGTCCCGCCAGAACCCCAGGCGCCCGGCCAGGCCACGCGGACGCGGCTGCATGCAGACGCGGGCGTGTTCCTGGTCATAGCGCCGGGCGAACTCAAGCTCGAAGGCGGATGGGGGTTGAGGGGACATGTGTGATTGCTCTTGTAGGAAAATCTACCGGCCGCAGGTTAGCGGCCGATACGTGAAAAAAAGGTTGCCACCCTCACTCTTTGGCCAAGACGCCGTCGATCACCGCACCACGGCAGCCGGCAAACAGGTCCAGATCCTGGTTGTAGACCTTACTGTTGACCTCCAGCAGACCGAGCATCGAATGGAACAGGTTGTCCTGGCTCAGCGGCTTCTCACGGCTCAATTGCAGGCAGTGTGTGTCCACCGAGAACGACTTTTGATAGCTGTCGGAGAACCAGGCCAGCATCGCAACATGCTTCTGTTGCTCCGGCGCCAGCATGTAAGGCGTACCGTGGAGGAACAGGTTGTATTCGCCCAGGGATTCGCCGTGGTCCGACAGGTAGAGCATCGCGGTATCAACTTTGTCCTGGTTGCTGCGCAACAGATCGATCAGGGTCGACAGCACGTGGTCGGTGTAAACGAGGGTGTTGTCGTAACCATTGACGATACTTTCGCGACTGCAATTATTCAGGGCATTACTTTCACACACCGGGGTAAAGCGTTCGTACTCTTTCGGGTAGCGCTTGAAATACTCCGGGCCATGACTGCCCATCTGGTGCAATACCAACACCGTGTCTTTATCCAGGGTGTCGATGAAGTGCTGCAAACCTTGCAGGAGAATTTCATCGCGGCATTCACTATTGGCGCAGAGCACCGGGTCTTTCAGGTTACTGACATCGTCGAGGGTGACGCGGTCGCACGTGCCTTTGCAGCCTGACTGGTTATCGCGCCATATCACCTCCAGGCCTGCACGCTTGAGCACATCCAGCAGGCCTTCTTCATTCTTGGCCTTGCTCGCGTTGTAGTCCTTGCGGCCCATGTTGGAAAACATGCAGGGCACCGACACGGCCGTTTCAGTACCGCAGGAATGCACATCGGTGAACGCGATCAGGCCGGCTTCTTTATCCAGTTTCGGCGTGGTGTCACGGTTATAACCCAGCACACCGAAATTCTCGGCCCGGGCACTTTCACCGACCACCAGCACGGTCAGGGATTTGCGGCTGTGCGCTTGCCAGGTCGGATTTCTCTCGGCGTCCTCACCGATTTTAACGAAAGGCTGATGGGCCGAAGCGACTTGCTCACGCAGGTAGCTGAACGAGGCGCCGATGTAGTTACTCGGAACCACCATCAAACGCAATTCATGGTGATTGCGAAACAGTGAGGACAGGCCCTGATAGTTGACCAGTGCGACGCCACCGATCACCGCCACCGACGCAACACTTACCAGTACTTTACTGAGCAACTCACGGTGCCAGCGACGGTAATTAATTGGCGTCTTCCACAACAACCACGAAGGTAAAACCCCGAGCAGAACAATATAAACAAGTAACTTTATCGAGAGTAAGTCACGCACTTCCGTGGCATTGGTTTGCGCAAAGTTACGCAACATGCCGGTGTCGATAAGTGCACCGTATTGCCCCATGAAATACGCCACCCCGGCGCTGATCATGAAGAGTAGGGTCAAGACCGGTTTTAACAGCGGGCGGAACGCCAGCAGGGTCAATACGATGTTGAAAGCAGCCAGAATCATCAAGCCAAAAGCCACACGCATGACGATGCCTTGACCGTCGAACGCGGTGATTTCAAACAAATGTTGCCAGAGCACCAAATTAAAGCCTGTCAATAAAAAGGCACTGGCAATCAACGTCACCCACTCGGGGCGAACGGCTTTGAGTTTCCACATGATAATCGGCTGTTCCTGAAAAGAAGTGCCGTCGGCCAATGTGAAAATTTCATTGACCGCGACAGCACTAATTTTAAGTAGCCAACCATCAATTTTTTGTGAAAAAGAAGCCAACGATTAGTTGGCTTAAGGCGTTTAACTACATCTTGAGATGTATTTGAGAATGGTTCAGGCCTGGTTCAGGTACCAACGCCAATCCTGCTCACCGACTTCGCCCATGAATTGACGATACTCGGCACGCTTCACCGCGAGGTAAACACCCAGAAATTCTCTGCCGAAGGCCTCTCGCGCCCAGCCCGAACCTTCCAGTGCGCGCAAGGTGGTCAGCCAGTCGGTGGGCAACAGTTCCGTGGCCTGGGCGTAACCATTGCCTTCCACCGGCGCACCCGGGTCCAGTTGTTCGCGAATGCCGCGATGGATACCCGCCAGAATCGCCGCAGCCGCCAGGTACGGGTTGGCGTCGGCGCCGCAAATGCGATGTTCGATGTGCCGCGAGAATGCCGGCCCGCCTGGCACGCGTAGACTTACGGTGCGATTGTCCACGCCCCAGGTGGCCGCCAGCGGCGCGTAACTGTTGGTCTGGAAGCGACGGTAGGAGTTGGCGTTCGGGCAGAACAGCAACAACGAATCGAGCAAAGTGCTGAGCATCCCGCCAACCGCCTGTTTAAGCAGCGGCGTACCGTCTGCGGCTTCGCTGGCGAACAGGTTGTTGCCGTCCTTGTCCGCGAGGCTGACGTGCATATGCATGCCCGTGCCGGCCAGGTCATCGAACGGTTTGGCCATGAAGCACGCGGTCATCCCGTGCTTGTGCGCCACGCCCTTGACCAGGCGCTTGTAGCGCACGGCTTCGTCCATCGCCTGCAAGGCGTCGGTGCGATGCTCAAGAGTGATTTCCACCTGCCCCGGAGCGTATTCGGAAATCGCCGTGCGCGCCGGAATGCCCTGGAGTTTGCAGGCGTTGTAGAGATCCGCCAGAAACGGCTCGATCTGCTCCAGTTCACGCAAACCATAGACTTGAGTTGCGCGCGGGCGCCCGCCATCGACATCCCGCGCCGGTTGCGGCCGACCGTTGCTGTCGCGCTGCTGATCCAGCAGATAGAACTCCAGCTCCGCGGCCATCACCGGGTAATAGCCGTCCGCCTGCAAGCCTTCGATCACCTTCGCCAACAGGTGCCGCGGGTCGGCGATGGTCGCCGGCATGCCCTCCTTCGGGTGCATGCTGACCTGCACCGCCGCCGTCGGAATCAATCGCCATGGCATGCGCGTCAAGCTGCCGCTGATCGGGTAGGCCCGGCAATCGATATCCCCCACGTCCCAGACCAGACCCGAGTTTTCCACGTCATCGCCGTTGATGGTCAGGCCCAGGATGGTGCTTGGCAGGGGGCGACCGCTTTCGTAGACCGCCAGCAGTTCATCGCGATGCAACAACTTGCCCCGAGGCACACCGTTGTTGTCGAGGATGAACAACTCGAACATCTCGATATCCGGATTCTGTTCCAGAAAAGTCAGGGCTTCTTGTTTCGTGGCGAAGGAGGTCGTGGCACAACTCATAGGAATTCTCTTGTTTCCGCGTCAGGCAAACGCGTAGGCGCTGCCGGTTTGATCCCGGCGCACAGCGCAGGACCTGTAGGAACAATCAACGGGAAAGGCAGGAATCCGGTGGGCGCGCGTGACGGCAATGCCACAACGCCCAGAAGGCGAGTTCGGAAGGAAGTGCGACTGGACAATCGTCCATAAAGAAGACCGCAGTAGACAGATGAGCAGCAGCGTCACATGGCTGGTTAAGTCGTTAAATCGGGATTTGAAGAACTTTGGTTGTGGGTTGGCTAAACAATCAACCAGCCACCCTATACCCAATGTGGCTGCCGCCACACAAACCATTGTAGGAGCGAGCCTGCTCGCGATGACGGAGAGTCAGGCAACATAAATATTGAATGAAAAATTGCTATCGCCGGCAAGCCGGTCTCGCTCCTACAGGGTTCTGTGTTGCGGCAGAGGTATTTGATTTTTAAATACCGCGACAGACTTTCTGATTTGCGGCTTCCAGGCCGCTCGCGCCTAATCGGGCCCTGTCATTCAAGGTCCAATCGATGGAAAACGTCCGCGCCACTTCTCGCCCTGCCTTCTGGTTGATGGTCAGCATCATGCTCGTCGCCCTGAACCTGCGCCCGTCCATGGCCGCGGTCGGCCCTTTGCTCTCGGCGATTCGCGGCGACATCCCGCTGAGTTTCAGCCTGGCGTCGCTGCTGACCATGCTGCCGGTGATGGCCATGGGACTGGCGATGTTCTTCGGCCTCAGCGTCAGCCAATGGCTTGGCGAACAGCGCACGGTGGTGGTGTCGTTGCTGGTCATCGGCCTGGCGACGGTGTCGCGCCTGTTCCTCGACTCCGCGGCCGAACTGATCCTCAGCGCCGTTCTGGCAGGTGTCGGTATCGCGCTGATTCAGGCGTTGATGCCGACGCTGATCAAGTCGCGTTTCAGCGACAACGTTTCCGTGTGCATGGGCCTCTACGTCACATCGATCATGGGTGGCGCCGCCCTCGCCGCGTCCTTCGCGCCGCTGGTGATGATGCGCACCGGCAGTTGGCGGGGAGGCCTGGCGATCTGGTCGATCCTGGCGTTGGTGGCGCTACTCTTCTGGCTCGGCCAACGTGCGGCGATGCCGGCACTGCCCGCTCATGAGCAACGAAACAGGTCGTTCTTCGCCAATTCCCGCGCCTGGTTACTCGCCATCTTCTTTGGTCTGGGCACAGCGTCCTACACCTGTGTGCTGGCCTGGCTGGCGCCGTACTACATGGAAAAAGGCTGGAGCGAACAAAACGCCGGTTTGTTGTCAGGTTTCCTCACGGCCATGGAAGTACTGTCCGGCCTGGTGACGCCTGCGATCGCCAACCGCAGCCGTGACCGTCGCCTGGTGCTGGTGGTGTTGCTGGCGCTGATCATGGCCGGTTTCTGTGGGCTGATAGTGAGCCCGCAACACCTGAGTCTGTTGTGGCCGTGCCTGCTGGGGCTGGGCATCGGCGGACTGTTCCCGATGAGCCTGATCGTGTCGCTGGATCATCTGGACAACCCGCAACGTGCAGGCGGGCTGACGGCTTTCGTCCAAGGCATCGGCTACCTGATCGCCGGCCTCTCGCCGCTGATTGCCGGGATCATCCGCGATCAACTCGGCAGTTTCGAATGGGCCTGGTGGTCACTCACCGGCGTCATGGCGCTGATGATGTTGATGGTCCTGCGCTTCAACCCGCGGCACTACGCCCGCCACATTTACTGACCCGGAAACGCCCTCATGAAACACACCGGTTTCGCCGCCGCCCACGTCGGCATGCTGCTCTGGGCACTGTTGATCGCTGCTTCGTTTTCCGCAGCGGCGCAGGTCAGTCAGGCCATTGATCCGGTCCTGCTGACCGGCTTGCGCCTGCTGTTTTGCGCCCTGGTGTTTTTGCCGCTGCTGCTGATCAAGGGCGACACCGCCATGAATCGACGCGGGTTATTCGGCCATGCCGTCCTCGGCCTGCTGCTGGCGGTTTATTTTGGCTCGCTGTTCGAAGCGTTGCGCTACACCAGCGCGGTAAACACCGGCACGATGTTCACGCTGGTGCCGTTGCTGACCCTGCTTTTCGAAGCCGTGTTGATGCCGGACAGCAGCCTGAAACAACGGGTATTACCGATGTTGATCGCGGCCGCCGGGGCCGTGATGCTGGTGCTGAAAGGCACTGGGCCCGGCGAGTTGCCGTCGTTCTATGCGGTGTCGGTGTACGGGCTCGGTTGCCTAGCGATGGCGCTCTATTCGCCTCTGAGTCAGCGGCTGAAAACCAGCAGCCTCAAGGGTCGTGGCCCGGTGGGCATGACTTTCTGGAACATGCTGTTCGGTGCGTTGTTCCTGCTGGTGTTCTGTGGGGTCAGTGGAGGCTGGCGATCGGCATCGTTGCTGACCCTGAACGATTTTTACTGGCTGATTTACCTGGCGTTGTTCGCCACCCTGGCGACCTTCTGGTTGCTGCACCGGGCCATCGGTGTCATCGCCCCCTCATCGGTCATTTCGTACATTTACCTGAGCACGTTGTTCATCACGCTGTTTCATTGGTTCTGGTGGCGTCAATCGCCGATGCCGCTGGAAATCGTCGGTGCGGTACTCGTAGGCATCGGCATGCTGACGTTATTGATGTCCAGTCGTCGCACTGTGCATTTGGCACTGCCTCACAACTAAAAGGGAAACTTCCCACAAGGCATTCTCCTGGGACCATCGTTCCGCTAGGATCATTCGCACGAGTTTGCGCTCAGTCAGCGCAAGGATCACAGCGAGATGGAATGGATGCTGAACAGTAACTTGCTTAGAAAACTCGACATGCAGGACCTCATGGTGTTTATCGCCGTGTATGAACAAAGCAGCGTCACCGGAGTGTCCGAAACACTCTGCGTCAGTCAGTCCACCGTCAGTTACTGCCTGAAAAAGCTACGCAGCGGATTCGAAGACGAATTGTTCATCAACACCCGCGCGGGGATGCGCCCTACTTACAAAGCCAGCACCATGTACACCCACGTGCTGAAAATCCTCGACAGCATCAACCTCTGTCACGCCGGGACGCAGGCGTTCGACCCTACTCTGCAACCGGTCACCTTCAACATCTGCGCACCGGAATACTTCGAGCAGTTAATCCTGCCGCGGTTATTGAAAAGCTTTGATTTCGCCGACTTACCGGTGATGGTCAACATGCACAAGTTCGAAACCGACATCCCGGCCGAAGAACTGCGCGACGGCAGTCTCGACCTGGTGATTTGCTTTGGCCCGAATTTTCATCGCAGTCACACCGACTTCAAATCCCGCATGCTGCTGGAGGACGATCTGGTCTGCGTCTTCGATAAACGCGCCACGCCGCTGGAGCCGCGTTTAAGTCTGCAAGCCTTCACCGAACGCCGGCACGTGTTTCCTACACCCTGGACATCGACCACCAACATGGTCGACGGCTGGCTGGCGCAGCAAGCGCAAAAACGGCAAATCGTCGCACGCTCCAACAGCTACAGCGCAGCGCTGAAAATGATCACAGGCACCGACTTCATCGTTACCCTGCCCCGACGCATCCAGCATTTACTGGCCAGCGAGGCGATTTTCAATCACTGCGAAGCGCCCAACGGCCTGCCGGGTTTCACCCTCGACATGCAATGGAGTCAAGGCGCCGATCAGGACAGCGCCAATACCTGGCTGCGTGAACAAGTGGTCAAGGCCTGCACTGAACAGGCCACTGCCTGAGACTCAGTTGTTGATGGCGACTTTGCTGTAGGACTCCCGATCGATGTCGAGGATTTCTACAGCCAACTGCACTTCAACCCCCGCCGGCCATTCACACAAGTCCTGCACCACCGCCAGCAGGCTTTCGGATAACTGCTTTTTGATCTGCGGCGAGCGGCCACTCAACAACGCCAGTTTCACGTGCACAAATGCCCGCTCAGCCAATGCAGTACCGACCTTGAAGGTTTCGACCTTCACGGCTCGGCTTTTGATGTCGTATTCGGCAGCAAACTGACCGGAAGCCACCAGCGTATTGTTGAGCCGGATCAACGCCACGTCGGCGTTCAAATCAGGCAGGTTGGCGGTGTATTCCATGTGCAGGTGGGGCATGACGTGGCTCCTGAATGTAGGCGGAAAGGTCGTACATATAACACAGAGTGGTCCTGCTCACCGGGACGGCGGCGACGCTAAGCGCTCACTCATGAACGCCTCCAGTCGCGAACGCAACCAGCGCTCGGCGGGGTCGGTGTCGACGTGGCTGAGCCAGACCATCGACAGGTCAAGCGTCGGTGTCTTGAACGGAAAAGGCTCCATGAACAACTGACCGGATGCCGCCATCGCCTCGGCGGTGTAATCCGGCAGGCTGGCGATCAGATCGGTTCCGGCGAGCAAGGCTGGCAACGAACTGTACTGCGGCACGGATAACACTACGTGGCGTGTACGCCCGATCTCCGCCAGCCACTCGTCAGCGTAACCACTGATGTTGGCGGTGTGAGACACCAGCACGTGCGGGCGCGAGCAATATTCATCGAGGGTCAGCGGCGTGTCGGACGCATCGGCGCGCAGGATCCTGGGCTGGATGTGCCGCAACAATTTGCGCTTGGCATTGGCCGGCAGACCCCGGGTCTGGCTGATACCCACGGTGATGTCGCCGGATGCCAGCAAATCGGGAATTCGCCAGTAATCGACATGCTGCACTACAAACACCACCTTCGGTGCTTCCTGGCGCAAGGCACGCAGCAACGGCGGCAACAGGCCGAACTCGACATCGTCCGACAGCCCGATACGAAACGTCATGGTGCTGACGGTCGGGTCGAAATCATGGGTCAGGCTTAACGCCACCGACAACGAGTCCAGCGCCGGCGACAAATACTGAATCAGCTCCTCGGCCCTGGCGGTCGGCTCCATTCGATGGCCAACCCGGATGAACAGCGGGTCGTTGAACATCGTACGCAGGCGGTTGAGCGCCGAACTGATGGTTGGCTGCCCGAGAAACAACTTCTCCGCCACACGGGTAACGTTGCGTTCGAGCATCAAGGTTTCGAACACCACCATCAGGTTGATATCCGCCTTGCGTAGTTCGTTGCGATTCATCCACTGCCCCCAATCCCCAAATCTGCTGACAGTTTAGGTAGCTGTCGCAACGGGCGTCTATGCGACTCAAGCAGTTTGCATTTGATCGGGCTGCAAGGCTGCTTGAAACGAAGCTGCCCTGATTGAGCAGCTTCACCACTTGAGGCCTAGATTTCCTTCACCGGAGTCTGATCCTGAGTGCCCTTGATCAGGCTGATGGCATGCACGCAATCCGCCTTGTTGACGTAAGCCTCCCCGCTGGCAATCGTTTCATTGTTCCCCGCCCGTAAACGCCACCGCCATTGACCTTTGCCGGTGTGCGGGGTGCCACGGGTTTGCCTGTAAATCTCAAAGTACATTGATCGCTCCTTGCGATGACTGATAACGGCAGGTCAGTGACCTGCGAAACCAGAGTAGATGAGGTTTTTGGGCGGAGAGGTATTGCAATGTCAGGGGATATTTCGAGGGAAAACTCTTTACTCTCGGGGCGGCCAACACTCACGGGGGACAGGCATTCGAGCTACTTGCGTGAGTAACCTTTCCGCTGAATATGCTTATTTTTCTTACGCCAGAACGCTGATCGCTCCTACGAAAAAAGCTTGCGAAAATACGACAGGTGGAGCGCCGCCACCTGTGGACCAAGGGTACGTATAGAAAAACGGAACACTCCCCCCACACTGCCGGCTTCGATACGCCGCCCTTCTACCGCAATGAATGACAGCCCCCACTCCCAGGGCAGCCAACAATCCTACAATTAATCAACACAGGGTCGCGCGAAAGGGGGAACGCTCGCTACAATAGCGACCATTTTTTGGACGCGACTTCAGTCAGATCAAGGGTGTGTAATGAATATTTATGGAATTGTCGGTGCTGGCGGATTTGGCCGGGAAGTAGCCCCGCTCGCTACCGAGTTACTTAGCACGATCAGTAAGGAGCAATTCAAGTTAATCTTTGTCGATGACACGCCTAAAGAAACCTCGATAAATGGATACGAGGTAATAGATACCGCGTCCTTCCTGAAACTGGACGGGAACAAGTATTTCAACATTACGATTGCCAATAGCAAAGTAAGACAATTGATTGCAGAAAAATTAATCGCAGCAGGAATAAAACCATTCTCGATATCTGCGAGCAACTCGATAAAACTCAGCAACAACAGTATCGGCCCGGGCTCCATTTTCTGTCCGTTCACAATGGTTACTTCCAATGCGAAAATTGGCAAGTTCTTCCACGCGAACATTTATTCTTACGTCGCGCACGATTGTATCATTGGCGATTACGTAACGTTTGCGCCAAACGTGCACTGTAACGGCGGCGTAATCATTGAAGATCATGCCTACATCGGAACGGGCGCCCTGATTAAACAGGGCACGCCAGAAAGGCCAATCATCATCGGTGAGGGTGCCATTGTAGGTATGGGCGCAGTCGTCACCAAAAGTGTTCCTCCCTTTACTACGGTTTTTGGAAATCCTGCAAAGGCATTGAGACCTGCACCGTCCAACACATAAAACCATCAACTAAATCATGTGGTGCCGAATTGAGTACTCTTAGCAAGCCAAACACTGTTGCTGTTATCGGAACAGGAACCATGGGCAGAGGTATAATTCAAATCCTCGCGCAATCCGAGCACGTATCAACCGTCTACTGGAAGGGACGCGATGAACGTGGCTCAACTGAAGCCTACACGAGCTTAAAAACTCAATGGGACAGGCTCGTTGCAAAAAAGCGGCTTGCCCAGGAAAGCGCTGAGGCTTACGCGAGTAAAATTATATGCTGCAGTGAATACTCAGAACTTTCTGCCTCTGACTGCATTATCGAGGCAGTTGCAGAAAACATGAGCGCGAAGCGAGAGATATTCCAGCACCTCGTTCGAATTGCAAAGCCTGAAGCCATCCTCGCATCCAACACGTCCTCCCTGTCCATCACCGAGCTTTCGAGCATCGCCTCAAATCCAGGACAGGTAATAGGCCTACACTTTTTCAACCCGGCACCGGTCATGCGACTTGTTGAAGTAGTGGTCGGGATAGCCACGTCTCAACAGACTATTGATTGGGCGCTGGATTTTGCAAAAAAACTCGGTAAAGACCCGGTAGTGGTGAATGAAGCGCCAGGCTTCATCGTCAATCGGATGCTGATTCCGATGATCAATGAAGCTATCGGAATACTGGCGGAGGGCGTGGCCAGTGCCGAGGAGATCGACAAGGCAATGCGCTTCGGCGCAAACCACCCAATAGGCCCGCTGGCTCTGGCGGACCTCATTGGCAATGACGTCAACCTTTCAATTATGGAAACACTCCACAATGAAACTGGCGACCCCAAGTATCGAGCACATCCCCTCCTGAGAAAAATGGTTCGAGGGAACAGACTAGGAAGAAAAACCGGTTCCGGTTTTTTCGATTACTAGAGCGAACATCAGGGCGGCGCGTAGTTGCCGCCTCTTCCCACAAAAGCTCCAGGCACATCACCCATCCAACAATGGCTGACATGGCAAGTTTTCCACTCCAGTACTGCCATTCGCTTTACCTGCTTGCACTTGGCGTGACCGAACTCTGAAACAGCCTTGGTGGCGCGCGCAGCCTCCCCCCAACCCCTCCACCATCCCGTCCAGCGTTGTCCTGCTGCAGCCATGGCAACAGCCGCCATACCTCTTACCAACAACAACCTCCGCCACCGATCAGCTTTCACACCGATGCATTCATACGAACACCTGTGCAACGCGACCACACTGTGCCAAATGCAGCGCCTGGGGAACGAGCCAACGTCGCTGAGTCAGAGAACGTGGACACCACAAATTTGAAGCATGGCGCCGGGTGGACTAGAACGAGGCATGGAGCATGACTTATGCCCCTGGGAACGCCCTGAACAATGGGACAGAAACGAAAAAGCCCCTGAAATGTTTAACCATTTCAGGGGCTTAGTCGTATTCAATAATGGCGGAGAGATAGGGATTCGAACCCTAGGTACCGGTGAAGGTACAACGGATTTCGAATCCGTCCCATTCGGCCACTCTGGCATCTCTCCAACGGCGCGCATCATAACAACACTTTTGCCGGAAGCGAACCCCCAAAGCGAAATTTTTTCCGTGCTATCAGATGCTTGCGTCGATTAAAGCGGTACGCCCAGACGATTGGCGACTTCTTCGTAGGCTTCGATGACGTCACCGAGGCCCTGACGGAAGCGGTCCTTGTCCATTTTCTTGCCGGTGGCCTTGTCCCACAGACGGCAGCCGTCCGGGCTGAATTCGTCGCCCAGGACGATGGAGCCGTCGGAGAACACACCGAATTCAAGTTTGAAGTCGACCAGCAGCAGGCCGGCGTCGTCGAACAGTTTGCTCAGGACTTCGTTGACCTTGAGCGACAGTTCTTTCATGCGAACCAGTTGCTCGGCGGTGCCCCAACCGAACGCCACGACGTGGGATTCGTTGATGAACGGGTCGCCCTTGGCGTCGTCCTTCAGGAACAGTTCGAAGGTGTAAGGGTTGAGCTTCATGCCCTCTTCGACGCCCAAGCGCTTGACCAGGCTGCCGGCGGCGTAGTTACGCACAACGCACTCGACCGGGATCATGTCGAGTTTTTTCACCAGGCATTCGTTGTCGCCCAGCAGTTTGTCGAATTGAGTCGGCACGCCGGCTGCTTCGAGTTTCTGCATGATGAAGGCGTTGAACTTGTTGTTCACCATGCCTTTGCGGTCGAGCTGCTCGATGCGCTTGCCGTCGAACGCCGAGGTGTCGTTGCGAAACAGCAGGATCAAGCGGTCAGCGTCATCGGTCTTGAAAACCGATTTGGCTTTGCCGCGGTAGAGTTCTTCACGTTTTTCCATGATGGGCTCCGCTTGCTAAGTAGGTGGGCTAGGCGATGTGTCGCCAGTCGAGCCCTGAATCTTGATCGGCCAGTTGCAGCCAGTCCGGGTCGCACCCGAGGGTGTCGACAAAACATTGCCGGGCCAGCTGCGGCAGGTTGTTCTTGCTGCTCAGATGGGCCAGGACCAGGTGTTGCAGGCCTTGCCAGCCCAACTCGGACACCAGGAATGCCGCCTGGTGGTTGTTCAAATGTCCCAGTTCACCACCCACCCGCTGCTTGAGAAAGTACGGGTAGTGACCGCGAGCCAGCATGTCACGGCAATGGTTGGCCTCGATCATCAACGCATCGAGGTCACGATAGCCGTCCAGCACCTTGTTGCAGTACGAGCCCAGGTCGGTCAACAGGCCGAAGCGCCGCTCACCGTCACTGAACACATATTGCGTCGGCTCCTGTGCATCGTGGGCCACGGCAATGACGCCGATGCTCAGTGCGCCGATCTGCAGTTGCTCGCCGCCAGCCAGAAGGCCGGCCGGTTCAATCGGTTTGCGCATCCCGCGCAGGGTGCCGCGACTGAGGTAGACAGGCAGATTGTAGCGCCGAGACAGCAAACCCACGCCATGCACGTGGTCGGCATGTTCGTGGGTCACGAGTATCGCGCTCAACTGTGCCGGGTTCACACCCAGGCGCAGCAAGCGTTTTTCGGTTTCCCGCAAGGAGAAACCACAATCCACCAGCACATACGTATCAGCGCTGGCTATCAGCGTGCCGTTCCCTTGGCTACCGCTGCCGAGAACGGCAAAACGCATGTGATCAGCCCAGGTTGTCCTGAATCACGCTCAACACTTTGCGCGCCACGTCAGCCGGCGCCACGGTGTTGATGTTTTTCTCGACGGTGACCTGAACGGTATCGCCTACCTTGCTCAGGCGAACCTGATAACGCTCGGCACGGGCTTCAACTTCTTCCTTGTCCGGCTTGCTGCCGAACAAACCGCTGAGGAAACCAGGCTTCTCGTCTTTCTTCTCGGCTTTTTCGGCCAGGTTGATGTAGTACAGGCCCAGGCTGCGGTTGATGTCTTCAACGCGCCATTCGCCCTGCTCCAGCGCACGACCGACGCTCGACCAGGCACGATCCAGGTCGGTGCCGACGTTCAGAACCGGGTTGCCGCTGCCGTCTTCGCTCAGGCTGACACGGCTTGGCGCATCAAAATCACGCGAGGCCAGCATGGAGACCGAACCGCCCTTCTCCGACGTGCGGCTCATGCTTGCCAGCATGTCGTCGACCAGCGCTGCGTCCAGGCCCGTGTTGACCGAACGGTTGGTGAAGGCCACATCGGCGGTGCTGCCGGCAGGACGCTCGGCGCTGACCACATAGACTTCACTGGTGTTGCGCTGCACGCCTGGCTCGATACGGACCCGCACGCGGGTTTCGCTGTCGGCGCCGACACCGGCTGCGCTCAGGCGCTTGGCCATCGCTGCGGACAGTTCGTCGGAATGCTGCCAGGTGGTGGTGAACTCGCCGGTTTGCGGGCGCTGTTCATCCAGACGGAAACCGTTGTCCTGGAAGAACTGCACAGCCACTGGCCAGACTTCGGCTGGCGGGTTTTGGGCCAGGATCGACCTCGAATCACCGCTCTTCTGCAGCGAGTAGGCACTGGCATCGGCAGCAGCGGACAGCGGCTGCGGACGCGGCACGATGTATTCGCCCTTGACGGTGTCATCGGCCACGTTGCGCGGGATCGGCAGCAGCGGATCCAGACGCTTGGCAGTGCTGACGTCCGTTGGCAATTGCATAGGTGCAGTCTGTTGCGCTTCCAGGTAATCGCTACCACGGTCACGGAAATAACCTTCCGGGCCCCAGACCCATCCACAGCCACTGGTGCTGGAGATAATCAAGGCAAGTGCGGAAAGTCCGGCCAATCGCTTCATGCGTAGTGCTTCCTCAATTAAACCAGTACGCCGGACTGGCGCATGGCCTGCCGCAGCGGTTCGTGACAGGCAGCGCTGAGCCAGGTGAGCGGCAGACGGATACCGTCCGGCATCAAGCCCATTTCATGCAGCGCCCATTTCACGGGGATAGGGTTGGATTCGATAAACAGGGTTTTATTGAGCGGCATCAGCTTTTCGTGAATCGCGCGGGCCGTGACGGCATCGCCTTTCAGAGCAGCGTTGCACAGGTCGGCCATGTCGCGCGGGGCAACGTTGGCGGTCACCGAAATGTTGCCTTTGCCGCCGAGCAGGATCAGCTCGACCGCTGTCGCGTCGTCGCCGGAAAGCACCACGAAGTCTTCGCTCACGCCGTCGATGATCGCTTTGGCACGGGCCAGGTCGCCGGTGGCTTCCTTGATACCGATGATGTTTTTCACGGTCGACAGGCGGATCACGGTTTCGGTCAGCATGTCACACGCCGTACGGCCCGGTACGTTGTACAGGATTTGCGGAATGTCGACGGCTTCGGCGATGGCCTTGAAGTGCTGGTACAAGCCTTCCTGGGTCGGCTTGTTGTAGTACGGCGTCACCAGCAGGCAAGCATCGGCGCCGGCGGTCTTAGCATTGGTGGTCAGCTCGATGGCTTCGCGGGTCGAGTTGGCGCCGGTACCGGCGATCACCGGAATGCGCCCTGCAACCTGCTTGACCACGTAACGAATCACTTCGATGTGTTCGTTCACGTCTAGCGTGGCCGATTCACCTGTCGTGCCGACCGCCACGATGGCGTGGGTGCCGTTTTGCAGGTGAAAGTCCACCAGTTTGCTCAGGCTGTCCCAGTCGAGACGACCCTGTGCATCCATGGGTGTGACCAGTGCCACCATACTGCCCGCAATCATGCAACCGCTCCTGCCGGAAAAAGAGAGCCGTAATGGTACTGGCGCCAAGATGCTTGTACAAGCGAAGTACTGCGCTGCTGCCATTCCCCTTGGCGCTGCTTTTCGCTACCCTTCAGACTTTGATCGGTACTGACAAGCTCGTACGCCGGGTTTCAGCCTCCATTTTCGGCATCACAAGCCCCGATCCAGCGTTGCCACCCCTCGCTCTTGCCTTGATGGAGCACGTTGCAACCTTCCGGCTCGGGTTTTCTGAATTCGCATCCGCAGGCTCGCCCCCGGCAATAAAAGCCCGTAGAAGTATCGACCGCTCATCGCTTTAGGAATGCTGCATGTCCACCCCCACAGTTCGCGAACAATTCCTTGTCATCAGTGCCCTCGGCGCCAACCCCATGGAGCTGACTAACGTCCTGTGCCGCGCCAGCCATGAAAATCGCTGCGCCGTGGTCACCTCTCGCCTGACCCGTCATGGCGAGTGCAGTGCGTTGATCCTCGAGATCTCCGGTAGCTGGGACGCCCTGGCGCGCCTGGAAGGCAGCCTGCCGAGCCTCGCCAAGAAGCACGCCTTCACGGTCAACGTGGTGCGCAGCGCGGCACTGGAGAACCGTCCCCAGGCCCTGCCGTACGTTGCCTATGTCAGCTCGGCTTACCGCTCGGACATCATCAACGAGCTGTGCCAGTTCTTCATGGACCATAACGTCGAGCTGGAAAACCTGACCTGCGACACCTATCAGGCACCGCAAACCGGCGGGACCATGCTCAACGCCACGTTCACCGTGACCTTGCCGGCTGGCGTGCAGATCAGCTGGTTGCGCGACCAGTTCCTGGATTTCGCCGACGCGCTGAACCTGGATGCCCTGATCGAACCGTGGCGCCCACAAAACCCAATGTAAGGAAGCTTTCATGGCCGTAGCCATCGACCAACCGGTTGCCGACTTCGAAGCACCCGCCACCAGCGGACAGACCGTCAGCCTCGCGAGCCTTAAAGGCAAGCAAGTGGTGATCTACTTCTATCCGAAGGACAGCACACCGGGCTGCACGACCCAGGGCCAGGGCTTTCGCGATCAGCTCGATGCCTTTAAAGCGGCGAACACCGAAGTCTTCGGCGTGTCCCGCGACAGCCTGAAATCTCACGAAAACTTCAAGGCCAAGCAAGCGTTCACCTTCGAGCTGATCAGCGACAAGGAAGAGGCGCTGTGCCAGCTGTTTGATGTGATCAAGCTGAAGAAGCTTTATGGCAAGGAATACATGGGTGTTGATCGCAGCACGTTTTTGATCGACAAGAACGGTGTGCTGCGTCAGGAATGGCGCGGCGTGAAAGTGCCGGGGCATGTGGATGCTGTTTTGGCTGCTGCACAGGCATTGAACAAAGCCTGATTTTGATGGCGCCTGTTCTGGCGCCTTCGCGGGCAAGCCTCGCTCCTACAGGTTTTGAGTCGCGTAGGAGCGAGGCTTGCCCGCGAAAGGGGCCATCAAGCCTGAACGTTAAAGCAGAGGTGCCACAACAGGCTCCTTGCGCGGCCAAGCGTCGAGTACCGCCTTGAACAGCGTCGCCAGCGGAATCGCAAAAAACACCCCCCAGAATCCCCATAACCCGCCAAACAACAACACCGCGCAGATGATCGCCACCGGATGCAGGTTGACCGCTTCCGAGAACAGCAGCGGCACCAGCACATTGCCATCCAGCGTCTGAATAATTCCGTAGACCGCCATCAAATAGATGAACTGATCGCTCCACCCCCACTGGAACAACGCAATCAGCAGCACCGGCACGGTAACCACCACGGCCCCGACATAGGGCACCACCACCGACACGCCTACCAGCAACGCCAACAATGCCGCGTAGTTGAGCCCCAACACGACAAACGCGATGTAGGTCACGCCACCACAGATGAAAATCTCAATGACCTTGCCGCGAATGTAGTTGGCGATCTGCCGGTTCATTTCGTGGGCAACACGGGTGATCAGCGCGCGCTCACGAGGCAGATAACCGCGAACCCACTGGCCGATCATTTCCCGGTCCTTGAGAAAGAAGAACACCAGGATTGGCACCAACACCAGGTAAATCATGATGTTGACCAACAGCGGCAGACTGGACAGCGAGAACGTCAGCGCCCACTGGCCGAACTTGCCGATCTCACCGCGTGCCGCCTCGATGGCCTGCAACACCTGCTCGTCGGACACCAGATGCGGATATCGCTCGGGCAGCAGCAACAACAATGATTGCCACTTGGCGAGCATGCCGGGCAATTCGTTGAACAAGGTGATCAATTGGTGCCAGAGCAACGGCACCACGACAATAATGAACACCAGTAAAACGCCCATGAACAAGGCAAAGACCGCTCCGACGGCCACCCCGCCCGGCACCCGCAGGCGCTCAAGTGTCACCACCAATCCCTGCATCAGATACGCCAGCACCATCCCGGCGAGCACCGGCGCAAGCATGCCGCCCAAGGTGAGTACGGCGGTAAACGCCAGAAACAGCAGGACCGCCAGCACCACCGCTTCTTCATCGGAGAAATAGCGCTGAATCCAGTCGCGTAACACTTTGAACATCAATAATCCTTAGAAACGAACGCAGCAATTTTCAGGCTTTTTTCAGCCAGTAGCGGTAAACACCCGCTTCATCTTCTTCGCGAAGCAGCGTATGACCGGCCAAACGGGCAAAGGTGCGGAAGTCGCGCTGCGAACCCGCATCGGTGGCGATCACCTTGAGTACTGCGCCGCTGGCCATCTTGTTGAGTTCCATCTTGGCCTTGAGCAGCGGCAATGGACAATTCAGGCCGCTGGCGTCCAGTTCGGCGTCATGGGCTACAGCGTCGGTCATTGCGTTACTCCGGGTCAGGTGGTCGAGCGGCTTAGAATATCTGGTCCGAAGCGTACTGTCCGGCTACAGTAAGGTCTTTGTCGACTAAGGCTTTGTGCATGACTTTTTTGCGCCCTACCCTGCTGACGCTCGCTTGCCTGCTCGCCTCACCGGGCTTCGCCGACGACCTGCCGTCACTCGGTGACGCCAGTTCTGCAATCGTCTCGCCACAACAGGAATATCAGTTGGGCCGCGCCTGGCTGGCGCTGCTGCGCAGTCAGGTTGACCAGCTCAATGACCCGCAGCTCAAGGACTATGTCGAGTCCAGCGTCTACCGGTTGGTTGAGACCAGCCAGGTCAATGACCGGCGTCTGGAGTTCATCCTGATCAACAGCCCGCAGCTCAACGCCTTTGCGGCACCGGGCGGAATTGTCGGGGTCAACGGTGGTTTGTTCCTTAATGCCCAGACCGAAGGCGAATATGCCTCGGTACTCGCTCACGAACTGGCTCACTTGTCGCAGCGCCACTTTGCCCGTGGCGTCGAAGCGCAACAACGCATGCAGGTGCCGATGATGGCCGCACTGCTGGCCGGGATCGTGATTGCCGCTGCCGGTGCCGGCGATGCCGGGATCGCGGCCATTGCGGGCACGCAGGCGGCAGCAATTCAGGAACAACGACGTTTCTCGCGCCAGAACGAGCAGGAGGCCGACCGCATCGGCATCCTCAACCTTGAAAAAGCCGGTTACGACCCACGCTCGATGCCAACCATGTTCGAGCGGTTGGCGCGCCAATACCGCTTCGACGCCAAGCCACCAGAGTTCTTGCTGACTCACCCGGTGACTGAATCGCGTATCGCCGACACCCGCAACCGCGCCGAGCAGGCCAAACCCGGCGGCATTGAAGACAGCATGCGTTATCAACTGATCCGTGCGCGAGTCCAGCTGATCTACGAAGAAACCCCAGGCCTGGGCGCCAAGCGCTTCCGCGCACAGCTGGATGAAAACCCGAAAAACGACGTTGCGCGTTATGGCCTGGCGATCGCCCAGATAAAGGGCGGCCAACTGAACGAAGCACGGGAAAATCTCAAGTTGCTGCTGGCCAAGTCGCCAAACGAGATCATCTACAACCTGGCGCAGATCGATCTGGACATCACCAACAACCGCCTGCCAGACGCCCAAACCCGGGTGGACCGGATGCTGACTCAGTATCCGGGCAACTATCCACTGAATCAGGTGCGCGTCGATTTGCTGCTCAAGCAAAACCGGGCGCCCGAAGCGGAAAAAGCGCTGGAGAACCTGCTCAAAAGCCGTCCCGATGATCCGGATGTCTGGTACATGGTGGCGGAAACCCGTGGCCTTTCAGGCAACATCATCGGCTTGCATCAGGCGCGCGCCGAGTACTTTGCGCTGGTTGGCGACTACCGTCAGGCCATTCAGCAACTGGACTTCGCCAAGCGCAAGGCCGGGACCAACTTCCCGTTGTCATCGCGTATCGACGCCCGCCAACGGGAGCTGATGGAGCAGGAGCGCATGATCAAGGACATGATGGGCTGACACTTTTCACCAGGCATAAAAAAACCGCCTCTTTCGAGGCGGTTTTTTATTCAGCCGACAACCGGTTTATTCAGCCAGTTTGAAGGTGATGAAGCTGGCGCGATTCTGACGCAGAACCCGCATCGACACCGAGCGGTTCTTCGGCAGCGCCTTGGCGATATCGGTGAACTCCTTGGCGGAACCAATCGCCTGATTGTTCAGGTGAGTGATGACGTCGCCTGGCTGCAAGCCGATCAGGGATGCAGGACCGTCCTGAACTTCCTTGATCACCACGCCACCTTTGAGGTCGTAGGTTTTCTTCTGCTCGTCAGTCAGCTCGACCACGGAAACACCCAGGCGATTGCTGCTGCGCTCGGTGGCCGATTTCGGCAGGGCATCCAGCTCTTTGCCTTCTTCAGGGATGGCACCGACCGTCAGCTCGACATTCTGGCGCTTACCTTCACGAATCACTTCGAGGTTTGCCTTGGCACCAGCCTTCAGCGCGCCGACCAGATGCGGCAGATCGGCAGACATGACGATCGGTTGACCGTTCATGCTCAGGATCACGTCACCCACTTGCAGGCCGCCCTTGGCAGCCGGACCGTCATCCTGGATCTGCGCCACCAGTGCACCGGCCGGTTTATCAAGACCGAACGACTCGGCCAGATCCTTGCTCACTTCCTGAATCACGACACCCAACCATCCACGGCTGACCTTGCCGCCGCTTTTCAGCTGGTTGGAAACGTCCATGGCCACATCGATCGGGATTGCGAACGACACGCCCATGAAACCACCGGAACGGGTGTAGATCTGAGAGTTGATCCCCACCACTTCGCCCGCCAGGTTGAACAGCGGACCACCAGAGTTACCCGGGTTGATCGGCACGTCGGTCTGGATGAACGGCACATAGTTTTCGTTCGGCAGGCTGCGACCGATGGCACTGACGATGCCTTGGGTCACAGTGTGGTCGAAGCCGAATGGCGAGCCGATGGCCACGACCCACTGACCAGCCTTCAGGTCCTGGGATTTACCCAGTTTCAGGACCGGCAGATCCTTGCCTTCGATTTTCAGCAGCGCCACGTCGGAGCGTGGATCGGTGCCGACCAGTTTGGCTTTCAGCTCACTACGGTCAGCGAGACGGACGAGAATTTCGTCGGCATCGGCGATCACGTGGTTGTTGGTCAGGATGTAGCCGTCAGACGAGATGATGAAACCCGACCCCAACGACTGGGCTTCGCGCTGACGATCACCGCGCGGCGTACGCGGTTGTGGCGGCATGCCGCGCTCGAAGAACTCGCGCAACATCGGCGGCAAGCCTTCCAGGTCTGGCATCTGCTGGCTCGACACTTTGCGGTCCGGCAGTTTCTGCGTGGTACTGATGTTTACCACCGCGGGCGAGGCCTGCTCGACCAGCTGCGTGAAGTCAGGCAACTCGGCCGCTTGTACAGCGACCGCCTGACCGAGCACCAGCACGGTGGCAAATATGGAGAGGTAAGACTTCAAGCGTGGTATCGACATACGGCTCCCGTTACGACGAGCATGGTTAAGCGATATGGAGCAAGGAACACCGGGAACGATACGCCGGTATTTTTGTTCCGGGAACAACAAACAAGGCCAGAGCCGAGGGGCTCTGACCTATAAAAAATTTCGGGGATATTTGCAAATTGAAATGCTCACCAAACATTTCGGTTTCAGCTCACTACTGGGTTGCAGTGGCATCGGAGCGCATGGACAGCGCAATCCGTTCAGCGGTGCCTACCGGGATTTCACCGACGACGGTGACCATCATCTCGCCTTGCGGGGTGGTCAAGCGCCGGGATACCGCGACGGTCGGGCCCAACTGAGTGCGGGTATCGGTGACGGGGGCACCATTGAGCGGCTCAAGGAACACCGAAAAACGTGCGAGACCATCGTCATACATCAGACTGCTGACCTGGGTTTTGGTCGCGGGATCCTTGCGTGAAGTGCTGCTGGTCAGCTCAAAGCCGGCAGGCAACCAGTCCGAATGCCAGGTCTGGGCAGCCTTGACGGCTGAAGCCTTGTCGCTGTCGAGGGTGATGGCTTTGCAATCCGGGCCTGCCTGCAAATCGTCGTCGGAGGGCAAATCGGAGGTATCCAGCTGCGTGAACTGGAACCGCTCCAGCAACTGCCCTTTCTCATTCAGAAGCAATGATTTGAGCGGCAGGCCGGTTTCTTTATCCAGATGCAATTCAAAACCGTAGCGATGTTGATCGCGAGGCGTCAGGGTAACGATGACTGCCGCACGTCCGGCCACACGCGACTTGCCGATGACGGCAAGGTCGTACCAATTCTTGAGCTTCTGTGGATCGAGTGTACGAGCAGCGGAATTGGGGGAATCCCCAAGCCCTGCAATCAGAAGACCGCTGACGCATTGAGTATGCCCATCAATGCGCACAACTTCCTGAGCCTGGCCGTCGAGCTGGAGTAAACGCTCATGGACCTTGCCATCCTGGACGCGGTGCCAGATGTTGTGGGTAGAAAAACTACCGTTTCGCTCGTAGACAAAAGTACCGTGAAAGCTTTGCTGCTGCTCGGCCTGACCAAGACGGGTCAACCAGTCTTGTGCCTCATCGGCATGGGCTGGAACAATGAACCAGCCACTAAGCAGAAGCGAAAGTAGAGGTATGGCGCGCATGATCCTCCTTAACGGTTTTCCAGGCTCGCTGCACGAGCGTAAGGCAGAGCGCTCTCAGTACCTTTCAGTGCAGCCTGTTGAGCATGTTGGCGCAAGTAGCCCGGCAAACGCTGATCGTGCCAGCCCGGCTGAGCTTGCAATACGCCGTTGGCCATAGGACCAGTGGCTTCCGAGCTCTCATTATAGCCTGCCAAAACAGCTGGACCCTTGACCTGAGGAACGGCCAGACCCGGTTGAGTGGAGTGCTGAGCCAGCTCGACACCCGCGATCTCGTCCTGGTTGTACAGACGAACACCTGCCAACACGGCGACGGTAACCGAAGCGGCTACAGCGAGGCGACCCAGGCTGCGCCATGGACCACGGGAGGCTTTCGCCGGTACGGCTTCATCAGCCAGCGCAGCAGAAACGGCCGCTGCAATGTCCAGACGTGGAAGCAGCAGATCCTTGTGCATCACTGCCCGAGCGATTTGATAACGAGCCCATGTTTCACGGGTTTCAACATCGTCAAAGGCATTCAATACCCGACGCAATTCCAGTTCGTCCGCTTCGTTATCCATCACTGCGGACAGCGATTCCTGCAGGGCTTCACGACTCATGGCGTTCCTCTCTTGGCTGTCGCCGCTGTCTCAGTTTTCCTGCAACAACGGCTGCAGGGCTTTATCGATGGCCTCCCGAGCGCGGAAAATCCGGGAGCGCACGGTACCCACCGGACACTGCATGACTGCCGCAATGTCCTCGTAACTCAGACCATCAAACTCACGTAAAGTTAAAGCCGTACGCAAATCTTCCGGCAGTTGCTGAATGGTTCGATGGACGGTGCCTTCGATCTCATCCCGCAGCAATGCGCGCTCAGGCGACTCGAGATCCTTGAGGCCATGATCGCCATCGTAGAACTCTGCATCTTCGGAACTGACATCGCTATCCGGCGGCCGACGGCCGCGTGAAACCAGATAGTTTTTCGCCGTGTTGATGGCGATGCGGTAAAGCCACGTGTAAAACGCGCTGTCCCCGCGAAAATTTCCAAGCGCACGGTACGCCTTGATAAAGGCTTCTTGTGCCACATCCTGGGCTTCATGGGTGTCGTGCACGAAACGCACGATCAACCCGAGAATTTTGTGCTGGTATTTCAGCACTAGCAGATCGAAAGCTCGCTTGTCGCCGCGCTGAACGCGTTCGACCAGCTGCTGATCCTCTTCCTGGGTTAGCATGAACTCTCCTCGATAAGCTCGGAGGAAGCTTGCATAACTAAACGACCAGACTTGCAAACATAGACTCGGGCTTTTCGCAAAAGTTCTCCCCCTCCAAGCAAGTTTCCTGCGGGCTCTGATTTGGCACGCACGAAAAGCGCAGCTCGGCATAACCCGGCTGCGCGAATAATCTTGTCATCGGATTCGCCGGCAAGGATCAAACCGCAATCCTGCATTGAAGCCGACACTGTCCCTTGATTCAGGCAACGGTCTATTGATCTTGGGCCTTTGGCAAAAGTTCCAAATATTTATAGCTGCGCAAGACCGATATTGTGCAACCGTGAATGGAAAAAGACTGTTAAATCGACGATACAGTCTTCTTGTCGCCGAACCGGTCGAAAAATCATCCGACGAAGCGTCAAGTCTTTTCCGTCACAGTAGTTTCACAATGCCATGTGACCTCGGCTATTGTGCCGCTCCCCCCCTCTATATACTAGTGCGCTGTGTGGCCGCCTTGACTCGCCGTTGCGGGAGTCATGCGCCAACCCCGACCCGGGTCGCTTTGAGCGGAATCCTGAAATGAGCCAACAGTTTCAACACGATGTTCTGGTGATTGGCAGCGGTGCTGCCGGTTTGAGCCTTGCGCTGACCTTGCCCGATCATTTGCGCATTGCCGTACTGAGCAAAGGCGACCTCGCCAATGGCTCGACCTTCTGGGCCCAGGGCGGTGTCGCTGCCGTGCTGGATGACACCGATACCGTTGAATCCCATGTCGATGACACCCTGAATGCCGGCGGTGGCCTGTGCCACGAAGACGCCGTGCGCTTCACCGTCGAGCACAGCAAAGAGGCCATTCAATGGCTGATCGATCAAGGCGTGCCGTTCACTCGCGATGAACAATCCGGTACCGAAGATGGCGGTTTCGAGTTTCATCTGACCCGCGAAGGCGGTCACAGCCATCGGCGCATCATTCACGCCGCCGATGCCACCGGCGCAGCGATTTTCAGAACCCTGCTCGACAAAGCCAGACAGCGGCCCAACATCGAGTTGCTGGAACAGCGGGTCGCCGTCGATCTGATCACCGAGAAGCGCCTGGGCCTTGAAGGCGACCGCTGCCTCGGCGCCTACGTGCTCAACCGCGGCACCGGGGAAGTCGACACCTACGGCGCACGCTTCGTGATCCTCGCGTCCGGCGGTGCCGCCAAGGTCTACCTCTATACCAGCAACCCCGACGGCGCCTGCGGTGATGGCATCGCCATGGCCTGGCGTTCGGGATGCCGGGTGGCGAACCTGGAGTTCAACCAGTTTCACCCGACGTGCCTGTATCACCCGCAAGCCAAGAGTTTCCTGATCACCGAGGCCCTGCGCGGCGAAGGTGCGCACCTGAAACTGCCCAATGGCGAACGCTTCATGCAGCGTTTCGACCCGCGCGCCGAATTGGCGCCACGGGACATCGTCGCCCGGGCCATCGACCATGAGATGAAACGCCTGGGTGTCGATTGCGTTTATCTGGACATCAGTCACAAGCCGGAAGCGTTCATCAAGACGCACTTCCCGACGGTGTACGAGCGCTGCCTGGAGTTTTCCATCGACATCACCAAGCAACCGATTCCGGTGGTTCCCGCGGCGCACTACACCTGTGGCGGCGTGATGGTCGACCAGCAGGGCCGCACCGACGTGCCGGGGCTGTATGCAATTGGCGAAACCAGTTTCACTGGCCTGCACGGCGCCAACCGCATGGCCAGCAACTCGCTGCTGGAATGTTTCGTTTACGCACGCTCGGCGGCAGAAGACATTCTTGAGCAGCTGCCGCAGGTTTCGATTCCGGTCGCCCTGCCCGTCTGGGATGCCAGCCAGGTCACCGACTCGGATGAAGACGTGATCATTGCGCACAACTGGGATGAACTGCGGCGATTCATGTGGGACTACGTCGGCATTGTGCGCACCAACAAGCGCCTGCAACGTGCGCAGCACCGCGTGCGGCTGTTGCTGGACGAAATCGACGAGTTCTACAGTAACTACAAGGTCAGCCGGGACTTGATCGAGCTGCGTAACCTGGCCCAAGTGGCGGAACTGATGATTCAGTCAGCCATGGAACGCAAGGAAAGTCGCGGCCTGCATTACACCCTCGACTACCCGAACCTGCTGCCGGAGGCGCTGGACACTATTCTGGTGCCGCCCACCTACGCCGACTGAACGTGAGCCGAACCCGCAGGCGTCGGTGCACATCCGCCGCCTGCGAATCCCTGGGCACACAGATCGCCCGGACCCGCCGCTCGCCCTGCAGGCGAAAACGCAGGACTACGACCAGCGGCAGCGCGAGGCTGTCCGGCCGTAGCTGAACCGCCTGCCAACCCGCCGCCTGATTCCACAACTGCCAGCCATCCGCATCGCGACGCAAGCCACGAAACGCCTGTGGGTGTGTCAGTAAAATCTGGCGCGGCAATGCCAAAACGCAATGAGCCAGGCAGCAAAAAGCGCCGAGCAAGCTGGCCCAGACCGGTATGGCAAGCAGAAACAACGCACCCAGCGCGAACAGCTGGGCCAACAGATACGCCGCCAGCAACTGCCCAGAGGCATGCCAGCGGCATTCGAACGCATTACTTGGGCTGGACACGATCCAGGATCATGCGAACCATGCGCTGCAGCTCCGGATCTTCCGACTCGGCGCGTTCCATGAACCAGCCGAACATGTCCTGATCTTCGCATTCGAGCAGCTTGCGGTAGCAATCGCGGTCGACATCATTGAGGTGCGGGTAGACCTCTTTCACGAACGGCACCAGCAACACGTCAAGTTCAAGCATGCCGCGGCGGCTGTGCCAGTAGAGGCGATTCAGTTCAACATCTTCGACCATGGAGCGCTCCTCAAATAGGCGGCAAGTATACAGCCCCGGACACCATCGAACAGTCGGCTTTGGTCGGGCACTGTCGACCTTTTGTGAACTACCCATTTCATGGGCGCCCCCTTATGATGTCCCCCAGACTCTTTTACCCTGCGATCTCCCATGGCCGATTCTGCTTTTTTCTGCACCCTGTCTCACGAAGGCGTTCTCGCGGTCCGCGGCGCGGATGCCAGCAAATTTCTGCAAGGCCAACTGACCTGCAACCTCAATTACCTGAGCGACACCCAGGCCAGCCTCGGCGCGCGCTGCACCCAGAAAGGCCGGATGCAATCGAGCTTCCGCATTCTGCTGCAAGGTGATGGCGTGCTCATGGCCATGGCCACCGAGCTGCTGGAGCCGCAACTGGCGGACTTGAAGAAGTACGCGGTGTTCTCCAAATCGAAATTGACCGATGAAAGCGCTGCCTGGGTCCGCTTCGGCGTTGACCATGGCGATGCCGCCCTGATCGCCCTGGGTCTCGAACTGCCGGCGGACACCGACAGCGTGGCGCGCAATGACGGGCTGATCGCCATCCGCGTTTCACCGGACCGCGCCGAACTCTGGGTTGCCGCCGATCAGGCCGACGTCATCAAGGGCCGGTTATCTGCTTTGCTGACCGAGGGCGATCTCAATCAATGGCTGCTGGGTCAGGTCCGCGCAGGGATCGGCCAGGTGATGCCGGGCACACGCGAATTGTTCATTCCGCAGATGCTCAATCTGCAGGCCGTCGGCGGCGTGAGCTTCAAGAAAGGTTGCTACACCGGCCAGGAAATCGTTGCGCGGATGCAGTACCTGGGCAAACTCAAGCGCCGCTTGTATCGTCTGAAGCTGGACGCCAGTACATTGCCTGAGCCCGGCACGCCCTTGTTTTCCCCGACACACGGCAGTTCCATCGGCGAAGTGGTGATTGCCGCGCACGCCGGACAAAACATTGAACTCCTGGCCGTCTTGCAAGCCGAAGCGGCGGAAGGTGGCGACGTCCATCTCGGCGCGATCGAAGGGCCGGCCCTGCATCTGCTTGACTTGCCTTATGAACTGGATCGCGATCGCGAGATCCAGCGTTAACAGCAGTACTTGTTGCAACACCCTAGAGAAAAGAAATGAGCGATTTGGCGGATAAGGTCCAACAGGATTTGGTTGAGGCCATCGATAACGATGACCTGGTTCTGCCAACGTTGCCGGAAGTGGCCCTGCAGATTCGCAAGGCCGCTGAAGACCCGGAAATAAGTGTCAGCACCCTGAGTAAAGTGATTGGCCGTGATACGGCGCTGTCGGCGCGCCTGATCAAGGTGGTCAATAGCCCGCTGCTGCGCGCGACCCAGGAAGTCACTGACTTGCACACGGCAATCACGCGCCTGGGCGTCAATTACAGCAGCAACCTGGCCATCGGTCTGGTCATGGAGCAGATTTTCCATGCGCGCTCTGACGTGGTGGAGAAAAAGATGCGCGATGTCTGGCGCAAAAGCCTGGAAATCGCCGGGGTCAGCTACGCGCTGTGCCGCAGTTACACGCAGCTCAAGCCTGATCAGGCGGCGCTGGGCGGGCTGGTGCATCAGATTGGTGTACTGCCGATCCTGACCTACGCCGAAGACCACTACGAGCTGCTGTCGGACCCGGTCAGCCTGAACCATGTGATCGACCACATTCACCCGCTGCTCGGCGATAAGCTGCTCAGGGTCTGGGAGTTTCCGGAAATGCTGGTACAGGTGCCGGGGCTGTATCTGGACTTCAAGCGCGAGTCCGAGCGCGTCGACTATGTGGATCTGGTGCAAGTGGCCAGTTTGTATTGCCACAAGGACACCGACCACCCCATCGCCCGTATCGACCCGCTCGGCGTGCCGGCCTTCAAGAAGCTGGGAATCGACCCGGAGAATGAGTCGATGTGCAGGGATCTGGAAGAATCGCGGTCGATGTTCTATTAAAAGCTTCGCGGGCAAGCCTCGCTCCTACAAGTTCGATGACGACCTGTAGGAGCGAGGCTTGCCCGCGAAGGGGCCAGTACGAACACCATCACTCTCCCGCGATAAAACTCACCCGCACCTTCAACCCCGCCTGCTCGCCATCGTGCAGGCTGATCTGCGCCAGGTGCGCGCGGCAGATCTCGCCGACAATCGCCAACCCCAACCCCGACCCGGCCACCTGCTGGTTGCGCCGATAGAAGCGCTCGAACACCCGATCACGCTCTTCCAGCGGAATCCCCGGCCCGTCATCCTCGACCTCCAGCACCGCCGGTGCCGAGACCCGCAGGATCACGTTGCCGCCGGGCGGCGTATGGGCCAGTGCGTTGTCCACCAGATTGCTCAACAGTTCGTTCAGCAGCGTCGGCTCACCGCGCAGCCACACCGGTTCGTCGGCCTCCAGCGCCAGCGCCACACCGCGGGCATGGGCCAGCGGCGCCATCGCCATGCCCAGTTCCCGGGCCAGCTGACTCAGATCGAGTAATTGTGCACCGCCCTCGGCAATCGCCCGGGCACCGTTTTCGACACGCGCCAGCGACAGCAATTGGTTGGCCAGATGGGTCAAACGATCCGTGCCTTGCGCTGCCGTTTCCAGCGTATTGCGCCAGGTTTCGGGTTCGCCCGAACGCAGGCCGAGTTCAAGTCGCGCCTTGAGCGCCGCCAGTGGCGTACGCAGTTCATGCGCAGCATCGGCAATGAACTGCGCCTGACGTTCGAACTGCCCGCGCAGACGCTCGGTAAAGTGATTGAGCGCACGCACCAACGGCCACAACTCTCGCTGCACCTCCACCAGCGGCAGCGGCCGCAAGTCATCGGACTGGCGCTCTTCCACCGCCGTGCGCAAGCGTTCCAATGGGCGCAACGCGGCACTCACCGCAAACCACACCATCAGCAACGCGCCGACCGCCAGCATACCCAGCCGCAACAACGTGTCTGCCGCCAGGCTACGGGCCATGCTGACGCGTGCCTCGTCGGTTTCCGCCACGCGAATTTCCGCCATGCCGTTCATGTTCGGCTCGCTCACGGGTTTGAGCAGGCTGACCACCCGCACGTTCTGCCCTCGATACGTCGCGTTGTAGAAACGGGCAAGCGCCGGATAGTCATCGGTGCGCGGCGTTCCCGGTGGTGGAGCGGGAAGGTTTTCGTAGCCGGAAATCAGGTTCTGGTGAATGTCGTTGACCAGGTAAAAAATTCGCCCGGCACTGTCATAGGCAAACGTATCCAGCGCCACGTAAGGCACATCGGCACTGAGGGTTCCGTCACGCTGGGACACCCCGGCGGCGATGGTTCGCGCCGAGGCAAGCAAGGTCCGGTCATACGCGGTGTCGGCGGCTTCGCGACCATTCCAGTACGCGCTCAATCCACTGGCCAGCATCAACACCACCAGCAACAGCGCGAGGTTCCACAACAACCGCCAGCGCAGGCTGCTGGGCTTATGCATCGCGGCTTTCCAGCAAATAGCCGAGGCCGCGGAACGTCACGATGGCGACCGGTTGGCCGTCGAGTTTCTTGCGCAAGCGGTGGACGTAGATTTCGATGGCGTCGGGGCTGGCTTCTTCGTCGAGACCAAACACCTGGGCGGCCAGTTGTTCCTTGCTCATCACCCGACCGGGGCGCGCAATCAGCGCTTCGAGCACCGCTTGTTCGCGGGAGGTCAGGGTCAGCATTTCGTCGCCGAGGGTGAAGCGTCGGGTGTCCAGATCGTAAGCCAGCACGCCGCAGGTCTGCTGACGTTCGCCGCCGAGCACACTGCGACGCAGCAAGGCTTTGACCCGGGCTTCGAGTTCGGTCAGCTCGAATGGTTTGGCCAGGTAATCGTCAGCGCCGAGGTTCAAGCCATGCACACGATCCTTGACGTCGCTGCGGGCGGTCAGCATCAGCACCGGCAGGTTCTTGCCCCGGGCCCGCAAGCGCGCCAGCACCTCGAAGCCATCCATGCGCGGCAGGCCGACATCGAGGATCGCCATGGCGTATTCCTCGCTGCTCAGCGCCAGGTCGGCGGCCACGCCGTCGTGCAGCACATCCACGGTCAACCCGGTGCTCTTGAGCGCCTGGGCGACACTGTCGGCGAGTTGCAGATGGTCTTCGACGAGCAGAACACGCATGGATCTTTACCTCATTCAGGGATGTTCGACGCCATTCTTTGGCGCGGAGTTTACAGCCGCATCCGCCGCTGTGAAGCCCGAAAACCGTGAAAGTCCGCTGAAAGGTTAGTGAAAGGTTCGACCGTTAGAGTCGGCCCACGGATGGTTTCGTCTGTAAGACATCTCCCACGCTTTGAAATGTAGCTCCCGAAAAACGCCTCGATGCGTTTTCGCCAATAAGAACAATAACGAGGTACTTCGCCATGCTGTCCACACAGCCCCAGGTTTGCCCGCCTCATCTCTTTTTTCAATTCCCGTCGTTTACGTTTGTCAGCGCCATCAACGGCTGCGCGACGCGAAACTGCCGCACCTGAAACATCCCCAAAAACAACAACTCCCGTGGAGACAACAATGAATCGATCACTGCGCCGTTTCGCCCTCGCCGCCAGCTGCATGCTGTTTGCCGGCCAACTGATGGCCGAGCCCAAGCGCCCGGAATGCATCGCCCCGGCCTCGCCCGGCGGCGGTTTCGACCTGACCTGCAAACTGGCGCAAAGCGCGCTGATGAACGAGAAACTGCTGAGCAAACCGATGCGCGTGACCTACATGCCCGGCGGTGTCGGTGCAGTGGCGTACAACGCGGTGGTCGCTCAGCGTCCGGCCGACGCCGGCACGCTCGTGGCGTGGTCCAGCGGTTCGTTGCTGAACCTGGCCCAGGGCAAGTTCGGTCGCTTCGATGAAACCAACGTGCGCTGGCTGGCAGCGGTCGGCACCAGCTACGGCGCCATCGCGGTGAAAAGCGATTCCCCTTACAAGACCCTCGACGATCTCGTTCAGGCGCTGAAGAAAGATCCAAGCAAAGTGGTGATCGGTTCCGGCGGCACCGTCGGCAGCCAGGACTGGATGCAAACCGCGTTGATCGCCAAGGCCGCCGGGATCAACCCGCGCGATCTACGATACGTCGCCCTCGAAGGTGGCGGCGAAATCGCCACCGCTCTGCTCGGCGGCCACATCCAGGTCGGCAGCACCGACATCTCCGACTCCATGCCGCACATCCAGAGCGGCGACATGCGCCTGCTGGCGGTGTTCTCCGATAAGCGCCTGGACGAGCCGGAAATGAAAGACATTCCGACCGCCAAAGAGCAAGGCTACGACATCGTCTGGCCAGTGGTTCGCGGTTTCTACCTCGGGCCAAAAGTCAGCGATGAAGACTACGCCTGGTGGAAAGACTCCTTCGACAAACTGCTGGCGTCCGATGACTTCGCCAAGCTGCGCGATCAGCGTGAACTCTTTCCGTTCGCCATGACCGGCCCGGAACTGGACACCTACGTGAAGAAGCAGGTCGCGGACTACAAAGTGCTGGCCAAAGAGTTCGGCCTGATTCAGTGATCGCCTCTGTCTAGCGGCTGCGACCCCGCACTGCGGGGTCGCGGCACAGGAGTTCCCCATGCTCGTACAACGCATTTTCGCATCGGTGCTGCTGCTGGCCTGCGCCAGCCTGGTGCTGATGGCCTGGCCCTACCAGGCGCCTTTTTCCTACGAACCGATCGGCCCTCGCGCCTTCCCCTTGCTGATGCTGGGGCTGATGGGAATGGGCCTGATCTACATGGTATTTCGCCCGTCCCCGATCAAACACTCCGAAGAAGACCCGCCGCTGGACCGTGAAACCCTCCACAAGATCGGCCGCTGCGTGGTGCTGCTGCTGGTGTTCGCCGGCCTGTTTGAACCGTTGGGTTTCATCCTCAGCAGCATTTTGATCGGCATTCCGATGGCGCGCCTGTACGGCGGACGCTGGTTGCCAAGCGCAGTGATCATCAGCCTGATGAGCATCGGTCTGTACCTGCTGTTCGACAAAGTGATGGACGTGCCGCTGCCTCTGGGCCTGCTCGACGTTCTGGAGAACTGAAATGGATACGCTTGGTTATTTGAGTCACGGCTTCGGCGTCGCACTGACCCCTTACAACCTGGTCACCGCACTCAGCGGCACGCTGATCGGCACCGTCGTCGGCCTGCTGCCCGGCCTCGGTCCGATCAACGGCGTGGCGTTGCTGATCCCGATTGCATTCGCCCTCGGGCTGCCACCGGAATCGGCACTGATCCTGCTGGCTGCGGTTTACCTGGGTTGCGAGTACGGCGGCCGGATCAGTTCGATCCTGCTGAACATCCCGGGCGAAGCGTCCACCGTCATGACCACCCTCGACGGCTACCCGATGGCCCGTCAAGGCATGGCCGGTGTCGCGCTGTCGCTGTCGGCGTGGAGTTCGTTCATCGGCGCCTTTATTGCCACGTGCGGGATGGTGGTGTTCGCGCCGATCCTGGCGAAATGGGCGATTGCCTTCGGTCCGGCGGAATATTTCGTCCTGATGGTGTTCGCGATTGTCTGCCTCGGAGGCATGGCCGGTGATCGACCGCTGAAGACCTTTATCGCGGCGCTGATCGGCCTGTTCCTGTCGACCGTCGGCATCGACGCCAACAGCGGTGTCTACCGCTTCACCGGCGACAACATCCACCTCACCGACGGCATTCAGTTCGTGGTGTTGGTGCTGGGCCTGTTCTCCATCAGCGAAATCCTGTTGCTGCTGGAAAAAACCCATCGCGGCCAGGAAGCGTTCAAAGCCACCGGCCGCATGATGTTCAACTTCAAGGAAGCTGCGTCGGTGTTCTGGGTGAACATGCGGTGCGGTGTGCTGGGTTTCATCATGGGCGTTTTGCCTGGCG
Source organism: Pseudomonas sp. BF-RE-22 (assembly GCF_019956155.1). Classification (NCBI taxonomy): domain Bacteria; kingdom Pseudomonadati; phylum Pseudomonadota; class Gammaproteobacteria; order Pseudomonadales; family Pseudomonadaceae; genus Pseudomonas; species Pseudomonas sp. BF-RE-22. The sequence continues at coordinate 87,633 of NZ_JAHBDD010000004.1, forward strand.
CCGGTGCAACACTTGCCAGCGCCGTGGCCTACATGACCGAGAAACGCATCGCTGGCCCAAGCGGCAAATTCGGACAGGGCGACAAGCGCGGTCTGGCCGCTCCGGAAACCGCCATCGGTGCTGAAGCCTGCGGTGCGCTGGTGCCGATGCTGACCCTGGGTGTTCCCGGTTCGGGCACGACGGCGGTGATGATCGGTGCGTTGTCGCTGTACAACATCACGCCGGGCCCACTGTTGTTCCAACAGCAACCGGACATCGTCTGGGGCCTGATCGCATCGTTGTTTATCGCCAACATCATGCTGGTGATCCTCAACATTCCGATGATCCGCATCTTCACCCGCATCCTCGCCGTACCGAACTGGGCGCTGGTGCCAATGATCGCGATCATTACCGCCATCGGCGTGTTCGCGGTGCATGCCACCACCTTCGACCTGTTCCTGATGATCGGCATCGGCATCTTCGGCTACATTCTGCGCAAGCTGGATTTCCCGTTATCGCCGGTTTTGCTGGGTTTCATTCTCGGAGGTTTGATGGAACAGAATCTGCGCCGTGCACTGTCGATCTCCAACGGTTCGCTGGAGATTCTCTGGTCGAGCGGGATCACGCTGGGTGTCTGGGCGTTGATCGTGGTGATGTTGCTGGTGCCGATCCTGCGGATCTGGCGCAAACGTTCGGTCGCTCGTCGCGCGGTCGCCGATGTCTGATCGAACACCCTTCAAGGCCTGGTGGGGTACGCCGCTGGTCGGCGCGCTGGGCGGTTACCTGGCCAGCCAGATCGGCTGGCCACTGCCATGGATGGTCGGCTCGTTGCTGGCGATCATCCTCGTGCGTTGCCTGACGCCCTGGCAATTGGCCGAAATCCCTGGCGGCCGCAAGGTCGGCCAGTGGGTCGTCGGCATCGGCATCGGCCTTCACTTCACCCCGGTGGTGATGGAGCAGGTGTTGAGCCACTTTGGCCTGATCTTCTTCGGTGCGTTGATCACCAGCCTGTCCGCCGTGGTCGGGGTCTGGTTGATGCGCCGTACCGGTGAGGATCGCGCCACCGCATTTTTTTCCAGCATGCCCGGCGGCTCCGGGGAGATGGTCAACCTCGGCGCACGCAATGGCGCGGTGCTCAGTCGCGTAGCGGCCGGGCAAAGCCTGCGGGTGCTGGTGGTGGTGCTTTGCGTACCGGCGGCGTTCAAGTATTTGCTGGGCGACGGCGCACCGGTTTTTCATCCGACGGCCGTCAACTGGTGGTGGCTGGCCCTTCTATTTCCAGCGGGCGCCTTGGCGGCGTGGATTTGGGAGCGTTTGCGTCAACCCAACCCGTGGCTGTTCGGGCCGTTGCTGGTGAGTGCGGCGGTGAGCATTGGTTGGGATCTGCACATTGGTTTGCCCAACGGCGGTAGCCAGATTGGCCAATGGCTGATCGGCAGTGGCTTGGGCTGCCACTTCAATCGGCAGTTTTTCCGGCGTGCGCCTTCGTTTATGGGGCGGACGTTGATTGGTACGGTGTTGACCATGTTGATCGCCACGGCGGCAGCCTTGGGATTGAGTGCGCTGACACATCTGGATTTGCGTTCGCTGACCCTGGGCATGATGCCCGGCGGGATTGCGGAGATGAGCCTGACGGCGGAGACCCTGCAATTGTCGGTGCCGCTGGTGACGGCGATGCAGGTGATGCGGTTGTTGTTTGTGTTGTTTCTGGCGGAGCCGTTGTTCAAGTATTGGAACCGTAATCCGGATTCGGTCTGATAGACCGAGGTGTTCCCTTCGCGGGCAAGCCTCGCTCCTACAGGTTTTGCACGAAATCTGTAGGAGCGAGGCTTGCCCGCGAAGCTTTTTAGACTGGCGGCAACCGCCAATCAATCGGCGTCTCGCCATTCTGCTCAAGAAACTTGTTGGTCCGGCTGAAGTGCCCGCACCCGAGAAACCCGCGATAAGCGGACAGCGGTGACGGATGCACCGACGTCAGCACCAGATGCTTGGTCGCGTCGATCAGCTTCTGCTTGCTCTGGGCATGGGCGCCCCACAGCATGAACACCAGATGCGGTTGCTGTTGGCTGACCACTTCAATGATCCGGTCGGTAAAGAACTGCCAGCCCTTGTCCTTGTGCGCATTGGCGTTGGCGCGCTCGACGGTCATGGTGGTATTGAGCATCAACACGCCCTGGTCGGCCCAGCTCTGCAGATAACCGTGATTGGGAATGTCGATGTTCAGGTCGCGTTTCAACTCCTTATAGATGTTCACCAGCGACGGCGGCGCCGGCACGCCCGGTTGCACCGAGAAGCACAAGCCATGGGCCTGGCCTGGCCCGTGATACGGATCCTGACCGAGAATGACGACCTTGACCTTGTCCAGCGGCGTCGAGTTGAGCGCGTTGAAAATCATCGGGCCCGGTGGATAAATCTCCTTGCCGGCCGCACGCTCCTGTTGCAGGAAATCGCGCAACTCTGCCATGTAGGGCTGGTCGAATTCGGCACGCAGTGCCTCCTTCCAGCTCGGTTCGAGTTTGATACGGTCGTCAGCAGTCATGGTTACATCCGGCAAAAACAATGGGGCGAACCCTAGGAAAGCCCATCACGCTTGTCAATTGATCTGACGCAGATCCGGCACTTTCCTGCATTGCGATCATACTGAACGCTCAAATTCCCGATCGAGGTCACGATGAATCTGCACTTCGAAGAACTCACCGGCACCGACGGCGCCCGCATCGGCGTTGCCAGCCTGGATGCCGAAAAGTCCCTGAACGCACTGTCCTTGCCGATGATCAACGCCCTGCGCGATCAACTGGACGCGTGGGCCAAGGATCCGCAAATCGTCTGCGTACTATTGCGCGGTCATGGCGCCAAGGCCTTTTGCGCCGGTGGCGAAGTGCGCAGCCTGGTAGAAGCGTGTCGCGCGCACCCCGGCGTAGTGCCCCCGCTGGCCGCAACTTTCTTCGCGGCGGAATACCGGCTGGACTTCAGCCTGCACACTTACCCGAAACCGCTGATCTGCTGGGGTCACGGTTATGTCCTCGGCGGCGGCATGGGCCTGCTGCAGGGCGCGAACATCCGTATTGTCACGCCGAGCAGCCGTTTGGCGATGCCGGAAATCAGCATTGGTTTGTATCCGGATGTCGGTGCCAGTTGGTTCCTGTCGCGCCTGCCCGGCAAGCTCGGCTTGTTCCTCGGCCTGACCGGCGCGCACATGAACGGTCGCGATGCGATCGATCTGGGCCTGGCCGACCGCTTCCTGCTCGATGAACAGCAAGAAGAGCTGATCGAAGGCTTGCTGCAATTGAACTGGCAGGAACAGACGCCGATGCAGCTCAACAGCCTGCTCAAGGCCCTGCAGCAGGAAGCGCTGGCGCGAATGCCCGAAGCCCAGTGGCTGCCGCGCCGCCAGCAGATCGACGAATTGCTGGACGTCAGTGATGTGCGCTGCGCCTGGAAAGCCATCAGCCAACAGCGTGATAGCACGGACCTGGTACTTAGCCGCGCGGCGCGGACCCTGAGTGAAGGTTCGCCGCTGACTGCTCATCTGATCTGGCAACAGATATCCCGCGCCCGGCATATGTCGCTGGCTCAGGTTTTCCAGATGGAATACACCTTGAGCCTCAACTGCTGCCGGCATCCGGAGTTCAGCGAAGGCGTGCGTGCGCGGTTGATCGACAAAGACCAGAAACCGCATTGGCATTGGCCTGATATCAATCACGTGCCGGATGCGGTGGTGGAGGCGCATTTTCGCAAGGTCTGGGAAGGCCGGCATCCGCTGGCGGATTTGTAAGGTCACAAAACGAAATGTGGGAGCGAGCCTGCTCGCGATGGCGGTTTGTCATTCATCAATGATGTGACTGACAATCCGCCATCGCGAGCAGGCTCGCTCCCACAGGTATTGCATTCAACTCATGTTATCGGTGGCTGCCTCGGCCAGAGTGATCGCCGCGACCGTAGTGGTCACCTCGTCCACCGTGATTGCGTCCGCCACCACGGTAATCATTGTTCCAATTGCCACGGTTACGGCCATCCCAACCGCCCCGGCCATTGCCGTCCCAACCGCGCCCCTGGTGCGCCCGGTAATCGCTTCGTGGCGAAGGCTGGTAATAACGCGGTGCCGGTTGATACACCCGCGGCTGGTAGTAGTACCGCGGCGTTGGCTGGTAATAGCGGGCCGGCGGTGAGTAATACCGGCGCGGCGAGGTGTAGTAACCGCCACTGGAGTAGTAACCGCCGCCATCTGAGTAGTACGGCGCGGGGGACGTGTAAACCTCGGAACTGTAGTAGCTGCCTCCTCCATCGGCATAGGGCACGCACGCGCCAAGTGACAATCCTAATACAGCCATCAGAAGAATTGGGCGGAGCTGTTTTCGACAGAGCATGGCGGCCTCCTGGACCGCGAGTGAGCCACACCAGCGACGCTGGCGAGCGACAGTCAATTATTCGGTGACTGTCGAAAGATCAGACATCGTTTTCGACATCCGGTGCGCCCCTGAAACAAGTTGAAACATCTAGCCGATGAAAGGTTTTTCATCTATTCACCCGCTGATTAATGGTGCCGCCCATGGTATCCACCGCCGTAATAACGAGGGTGATGCCCGCCCCAATAGTAGTAGCGATAGCCACCGTAAAAGCGCGGTCCATAGTAATAACGCGGGCCGTAATAGTAGGAATACGGCGCATAGCCGGGGTAGTAATAAGGCGTGGAATACACGTCGTAGGTGCCGGCGTAGTAGTAGTAGCAGCCGGACAACCCGACACCGAGCACAACGCCCAGTAACAGTCGACGAAACATGGCGGCCTCCTGAAAGACCACAGCCGATACAGCCGGCTGACACCTGTTTTGACTGGCAATACGATGGCGAGTGCCGGACGACGCCTGACCTTCGGATCAGCGGCCAGCCACGCTGCATCTCAGTGCACGGGCGCACCATCACAAAGCAGCGAACGGCCCTTGCGCCCTCCCGAAAAATGGCAATCCCCCGGCCCAGAGCGCTTCTAGCGACTTGGCACGGCTCTCGCTTTAGCAAACCCGTGCAGGAGTCATCACAGGTTCGCGGCACCACAATTTGCAATGGCTGACTAGGGTTCCGGCTCGCTAAGGCGAGTGACTGGTCCGAGAGTTGGCGACCTCCAGTTGAGGTTACACGGCGGGACAAAAGCCCGGGAGACAAGCCACCGTTCGCGGTGCCGCGTTGACTCCTGTCCGCCCTTGATCAACTGGAGAACCACCATGTCCCGACTTCGTTTACCCGCCCTCCTCGCCGCTGCCTTCGCAGCCATCGTGAGCGTCTCGTCCCAGGCCGCGCCAAAAGACCACTTCAGCGTCTGCTGGACCATTTATGCCGGCTGGATGCCCTGGGAATACGCCGGCAGCCAAGGCATCGTCGACAAATGGGCGAAGAAGTACGGCATCAAGATTGATGTGGTGCAGCTCAACGACTACGTCGAATCCATCAACCAATACACCGCCGGCCAGTTCGACGGCTGCACCATGACCAACATGGACGCGCTGACCATTCCGGCCGCCGGCGGCGTCGACAGCACCGCGCTGATTGTCAGCGACTTTTCTAACGGCAACGACGGCATCGTGCTCAAGGGCGACGGCAAGAAAGTCGCCGACCTCAAGGGCATGGACGTCAATCTGGTCGAGCTCTCGGTGTCCCATTACCTGCTGGCCCGGGCCCTGGATTCGGTGGACCTCACCGAGAAAGACCTGAAAGTGGTCAACACCTCCGACGCCGACATCTCCGCCGCGTTCAACACGGAGCAGGTCAACGCCGTCACCACCTGGAACCCGATGCTCTCGGACATCAAGGCCAAGCCGGGCGTGACCGAAGTGTTCAATTCCAGCCAGATCCCCGGCGAGATCATGGACATGATGGTGGTCAACAGCGCCACCCTCAAAGACAACCCCGCCCTGGGCAAGGCACTGACCGGCGCCTGGTTCGAAGTGGTCGAGTTGATGAACGCGAAAAACGCCGCCAGCAAGGCTGCGCTCGAACACATGGCCAAGGCCTCGGGCACTGACCTCGCGGGTTTCCAGGCGCAACTAGACACCACCAAACTGTTCGCCACACCGCAAGAAGCCCTGGCGTTTTCTACCAGCAAGCAACTGCCGGAAACCATGCGCAAGGTCGCGGAGTTTTCCTTCCAGCACGGCTTGCTCGGTGAAGGCGCCAAGGACACCAGCGCAGTGGGCATGGCCTTCGCCAACGGCGTGACCAGCGGCGACAAGAGCAACCTCAAGCTTCGCTTCGATCCGAGTTACGTGCAGATGGCTGCCGACGCCAAGCTGTAACAAGAGGACCTGGCCATGCGCCTGATCAATCGTCACCCGGATCGCCCGAGTCGCCTGTTGTTGGTGATCCTGCCGTTCGCCCTGGTGCTGTTCGCCTACTTCATGGGCTCGGCCGAACGGCTGCTGGACAACCCTAACGACAAGCTGTTGCCGAGCACCGTGCAAATGACCGACGCGGTGAAGCGCCTGGCGTTCACCGCCGACAGTCGCACCGGCGAATACGTGCTGTGGCAAGACACCGCGTCCAGCCTGCGGCGCCTGGCCATTGGTCTGGGCATCAGCGCGTTGGCCGGGCTGTGCCTGGGCATCGCCGCCGGCACGTTGCCGCTGTTCGGCGCGCCGTTGTCGCCGTTGCTGACGGTGCTGTCGATGGTGCCGCCGCTGGCGATCCTGCCGATTCTGTTCATCGTCTTTGGACTGGGGGAGTTATCGAAAGTGATGCTGATCGTGATCGGCATCACCCCGTGCCTGGCGCGGGATCTGGAGCAGCGCGCCCGAGAAATACCGGTCGAGTTGCTGATCAAGGCCCAGACCCTCGGTGCCTCGACCTGGACGCTGATGCTGCGCGTGGTGCTCCCGCAATTGTTGCCGCGCCTGCTGATCTCGCTGCGGCTGATGCTGGGCTCGGCGTGGTTGTTCCTGATCGCCGCCGAAGCCATCGCCTCCACCGACGGCCTCGGCTACCGGATTTTCCTCGTGCGCCGCTACCTGGCGATGGACGTGATCCTGCCGTACGTGGTGTGGATCACCCTGCTCGCCTGGCTGATGGATTGGGGCCTCAAGCGCCTGACTCAACGTGCGTTCCCTTGGTATGAAGGAGCCCGCGCATGAGCTTCATCACGGTAAAAAACGTCTGGCAGCAATACGCCGATCAAGTGGTGCTCGAAGGCTTGAACCTGAACGTCAACGAGGGTGAGTTCTGCACCCTGGTCGGCGCGTCGGGCTGCGGCAAATCGACCTTCCTGCGCCTGTTGCTCGGCCAGGAACGCGCCAGTCGCGGCGAGATTCTGCTGGACGGTCAACTGCTGGCCGGCGAACCGGATTCGAGCCGTGGCGTGGTGTTCCAGCGCTACTCGGTGTTCCCGCACCTGACGGTGCTGGACAACGTCGCCCTCGGCCTCGAACTGCCGCGCTCACCGCTGCTTGGGCGCCTGTTCGGCAGCGCCAAAAAAGACGCTCGCGAACAGGCCTCGGTGCTGCTGCAAAAGGTCGGCCTCGGCCACTCGCTGGACAAATACCCGGCGCAGCTGTCCGGCGGCATGCAGCAACGGTTGGCCATCGCCCAGGCGCTGATCATGAAACCGCGGGTGTTGCTGCTTGACGAACCGTTCGGCGCGCTCGACCCGGGCATCCGCAAAGACATGCACGCCTTGCTGCTGGAGCTGTGGCGCGAGACGCAACTGACGGTGTTCATGGTCACCCACGACCTGTCCGAAGGTTTCAGCCTCGGCACGCGATTGCTCGTATTCGACAAGGTCCGCGTCGACCCGCACGCCCCCGGCGCCTATGGCGCGCGCATCACTTACGACATCCCTTTGAACAGCGACCGCCGCACCACTCGTGCCGCCGTCGATGCCTTGCCGGAAACACTGGCAGGCGCGCTTCGCACCGCTTAAGAGGATTTTGCACATGACTGATTCGACCCAACTGTTCCCCCCCTTCGCCGAGGAAATGCTCCCCGGCGGCGGCCATCGTTCCTTCGTCCTGAAGCGCGGCCAATTGCTGCGCCTGACCGACCTGCGCGGTGGCGCCAACGTCAGCCTGACGCTGCTCAACGCCAACGAAAAAACCGAACGCCTGAACCTGCCCGACAGCCTCAAATGCCAACACACCGCCAAGCTCACCACCGGTCATTGCCTGTATTCGGACATGGGCCGCGTGCTGGCGGCGATCACCGCCGACACCTGCGGCTGGAGCGACAGCCTCGGCGGTGTGCTGTGCGCTGAAGAAGTCGCGGAAAAATACGGCGCGGGCCGCTATCAGGAACTGCGCAACGGCTTCTTCCGCAACGGCACTGACAACCTGTTGGTGGAACTCGGCAAGTGGGGTTTGGGCCTGTCGGACTTGCTGATGACCCTCAACCTGTTCAGCCGCGTAAACGTCGATGAGGCCGGGCGTTTCCACTTCGTCGAAGGCAACTCCAGGGCCGGCGACTACATCGAGTTGTACGCGCCGATGGACACGCTGGTGGTGCTCACCGCCCTGCAACATCCGATGGACCCGTCGCCGGAATATGCACCAAAACCGTTGAAGCTGAGCTGGATGAACGCCGACGCCAGTGTCGCCGAACACTGCCGCACCTCGCGCCCGGAAAACGAGCGCGGCTTCATCAACACCGACCGCCTGTTCGCCTGAGGATCGCTGCCATGTCACTCGCAATCGCTACCGCTCAAAAGCATCCAGAAACAGCGGTCTACCGCGCCACCATTCCCGCCGGCGAACCGTGGCTGATGGAGGTCAAGGCCGGCCAGACCCTGCGCATCCTCGACCTGGAAGGCAATCAGGCGGTTGATACGTTGTTCTACAGCGTCGCCAACCCGAAAGAACGCTACGACGTGCAACGCACCTTGCGCCGGCAGAACAGCGTCTACCTGAGCACCGGCAGCGTGCTCTATTCCAACCTCGGCAAACCGATGCTGACCATCGTCGCCGACACCTGCGGGCGCCACGACACCCTCGGCGGTGCCTGCGCGCAAGAGAGCAACACCGTGCGCTACGCCCTGGAAAAACGCTACATGCACAGCTGCCGCGACAACTACCTGCGCGCCTGCGTCCACGACGGGCGACTGGGCAAGGGCGACATCGGGCCGAACATCAACTTCTTCATGAACGTGCCGGTCACGGCGGATGGCGGGCTGACGTTTGAGGACGGTATTTCGGCGCCGGGCAAGTACGTGGATTTGCGAGCGGAGATGGACGTGATCGTGCTGATTTCCAATTGTCCGCAACTGAATAATCCGTGCAATGCCTACAACCCTACGCCTGCGGAGCTGCTGGTATGGAACTGAAACTGAACCGTCTGCGTCGCTGGTTGTTTGCCTTGTGCCAGGCCCGTTCCGGGCAGTGCCTCAAACCTCAGGAACACCACTAACCCCCTGTGGGAGCGAGCCTGCTCGCGAAAAACCCAAGTGCACCGCGGGGCATCTGGTTTTACGCGTAATCGTTCACGACCATCGCGAGCAGGCTCGCTCCCACAGGGTTCAGCGGTGTTCTGAAGACTTGTGATTTTCCGCCGGGGACGACCCCGGCGCCCAACGAAAAACTGCGGGACGGCCCGCATCCCCTCCAGGGGTTATGCCATGTTCGAAAAAGTCCTGATTGCCAACCGTGGCGCCATTGCCTGCCGCGTCCTGCGCACCTTGCGTGAACTGCACGTCAAAGGCGTCGCCGTTTATTCCGAAGCCGATGCCGCGAGCCTGCACATCCTGCATGCCGATGAAGCCCACAGCCTTGGAGAAGGCGCCGCCGCCGGCACCTATCTGGCGGTCGATAAAATCCTCGCCATCGCCAAAGCCACTGGCGCCACGGCGATCCATCCCGGCTACGGTTTCCTCTCGGAAAACGCCGCATTCGCCGAAGCCTGCGAAACCGCCGATATCGCGTTCATCGGCCCGACGCCAGAACAGCTGCGCGTGTTCGGCCTCAAACACACCGCGCGCGCCCTGGCCAAGCAACACGGCGTGCCGATGCTCGAAGGCACCGAGCTGCTCGACAGCCTCGACGCGGCATTGATCGCCGGCGATCAGGTCGGCTACCCGGTGATGCTCAAAAGCACTGCCGGTGGTGGTGGCATCGGCATGCGCGTGTGCCGCAACGCTGGCGAGTTGAGTGAATCCTTCGAAGCCGTAAAACGCCTCGGCCAAAACAATTTCAGCGATGCCGGCGTGTTCATCGAGAAGTACATCCAACGCGCCCGACACCTGGAAGTTCAAGTGTTCGGCGACGGTCGCGGTGAAGTGATCGCCCTCGGCGTGCGCGACTGTTCGGTACAACGGCGCAACCAGAAAGTCCTCGAAGAAACCCCGGCGCCGAACCTGCCCGACGGCATGGCCGATGAGCTGTGCGCGGCGGCGATCAAACTGGCAAAAGCGGTGAACTACCGCAGCGCCGGCACCGTGGAATTTGTGTTCGACAGCGCAGACCAGCGCTTCTACTTTCTGGAAGTGAACACCCGTTTGCAGGTGGAGCACGGCGTCACCGAACAGGTGTGGGGCGTGGACCTGGTGCGCTGGATGGTGGAACTGGCGGCGGGTGATTTGCCGCCGCTGAGCGTATTGAGCCAAGGCTTGAAAGCCGAGGGCCATGCGATTCAGGCGCGGCTTTATGCGGAAGATCCGGGGCGCGATTTTCAGCCAAGCCCAGGTTTACTGACCGCTGTAAATTTCCCTGTCGCCGACGGCAAACAGCTGCGGATCGACACCTGGGTCGAGGCCGGTTGCGAGATACCGCCGTACTTCGACCCGATGATCGCCAAGGTCATCTGCTGGGCGCCGACCCGCGAACAAGCGCGTGCGGATTTGCATCAAGCACTGGGCGACAGCCAGCTCTACGGCGTGGAAACCAACCGCGATTACCTGCGGCAGATTTTGCTCGACGCGCCGTTCACCAGCGGCCAACCGTGGACCCGTTGCCTCGAAGGCCTGGTGTATCAGGCCAACACTTTTGAAGTGCTCAGCGCCGGTACGCAGACCAGCGTTCAAGACTATCCGGGGCGACTCGGTTACTGGGCCGTGGGCGTGCCGCCGTCAGGGCCGATGGACAGTCGCGCATTGCGATTGGGCAACCTTTTGCTGGGTAACGACGAAGGCGCCGCCGCCCTGGAGATCACCATGAGCGGGCCGTTGCTGCGCTTCAATTGCGAGGCGGTGGTGGCGGTCACCGGAGCAGTGATTCCGCTGACGTTGAACGGCGAAACCGTGGCGATGAACACGGCGCTGTTGATTCCGGCAGGCGCTACGTTGAGTCTCGGCACGATTGGCGGCGCAGGCGCCCGCAGCTATCTGTGTGTGCGCGGCGGGCTGCAGGTGCCCGATTATCTGGGCAGCAAAAGCACCTTCACCCTTGGACAGTTTGGCGGCCATGGTGGTCGCGCATTACGGGCCGGCGATGTGTTGCATGTGCCGGCGTTGACCGATCACAGCGTCGGTGAGCAACTGCCTGCAATCGCTGAGCTGCCTGCCGTGCGGCAGATCCGGGTGATCTACGGCCCCCATGGCGCACCGGAGTATTTCACCGAAAACTACATCGGCACGTTTTTCGAGACTCAGTGGGAAGTGCATTTCAACTCCAGCCGCACCGGCGTGCGTCTGATCGGGCCGAAGCCGGAATGGGTGCGTGCGGACGGCGGTGAGGCGGGGCTGCACCCGTCGAATATCCACGACAATCCGTATGCGATTGGCGCCGTGGATTTCACCGGGGACATGCCGGTGATTCTGGGGCCCGACGGCCCGAGCCTCGGCGGGTTTGTGTGCCCGGTGACAGTGATCGAGGCGGATCTTTGGCAACTCGGCCAGCTCAAGGCCGGGGACAAAGTGCAGTTCCTTCCCGTCGATCTCAAAACCGCCCGCAACCTAGCCTTGAAATGGAACCCTTGTAGGAGCCGGCTTGCTGGCGATGGGGCCCTAACAGACACCGCGTCAACTTCATCGCCAGCAAGCCGGCTCCTACAGGGGGTTGTATCGCCTGTTGTTATGGAGATTGGCCAGGACGATACGCGGTTGGTTGCGCGACTGTCGGGGGATACGCACCTGTTGCTTGAGATCGGCGCACCGGAACTGGACCTCGTCCTGCGCTTCCGCGCCCACGCCCTCATGCAAGCCCTGGAAAGCAAACACCTGCACGGCGTGATCGACCTCACACCCGGCATCCGTTCGCTGCAAGTGCACTACCAACCCGAGCAACTGCCGCTGGCCGATCTGCTCGGTATCGTCGCCGGTGAATGGGACGCGGTGTGCGCCGCCAAGGATCTGCAAGTGCCGTCGCGCATCGTGCATCTGCCGCTGTCCTGGGACGATCCGGCCTGCCAATTGGCGATCGAGAAATACATGACCACCGTGCGCAAGGACGCACCGTGGTGCCCGAGCAATCTGGAGTTCATCCGCCGCATCAACGACCTGCCGAACCTCGATGAAGTGCAGCGCACGGTGTTCGACGCCAGCTATCTGGTGATGGGGCTGGGCGACGTCTACCTCGGTGCGCCGGTCGCCACCCCGCTCGACCCGCGTCATCGTCTGGTGACCACCAAATACAACCCGGCTCGCACCTGGACTGCGGAAAACTCGGTGGGCATCGGCGGCGCGTACATGTGCGTGTACGGCATGGAAGGCCCCGGCGGTTATCAGTTCGTCGGTCGCACGTTGCAGATGTGGAACCGCTACCGCGAAGTCGCCGCGTTCGATGGCAAACCGTGGCTGCTGCGTTTCTTCGACCAGATCCGTTTCTACCCGGTGAGCGCCGATGAACTGCTGCGCATCCGTCGGGACTTCCCCCTCGGGCGCTTCGATTTGAACATCGAACACAGCCAGTTGAACCTCGCGGATTACCAGGCGTTCCTGACCAAAGAGTCCTCGAGCATTGCAGCTTTTCGGGATCAACAGAAAGGCGCGTTCAACGCCGAGCGCGAGCGCTGGATCGCCAGCGGCCAGGCCCACTTCGACAGTGAGGAAGCGGCCCCGGAAACGACCGAAGACGCACCGTTGGCCAGTGGCGAAATGAGCGTCGACAGCCACATCGCCGGCAACCTCTGGCAGGTCCAGGTGGAGACCGGCAGCCGCGTCGCTGCCGGCGATGTGCTGGTGATTCTGGAGTCGATGAAGATGGAAATCCCGCTGCTCGCACCGATGGCCGGCGTGGTGCGCGAAATCCGCGTGCAACCGGGTTCGGCCGTGCGCGCCGGACAGCGCGTCGTGGTGCTGGAACTCGACTGAACCCATTTTGCAAAGGACTCACTTCATGACCATCAATCTGCAACTCGACGCCCTGCGCAGCGCCTACCGCGATGGCAGCATCACACCGCGACAACTGCTGCTGAACCTGCGCGATAAAGCCGCCGCCCTGAACCCGGACTATCACCTGTTCATTCATTTGCTCAGCATTGAAGAACTGGAGCCGTACCTCGCCGCGCTCGACGGCCGCGATATCGACAGCCTGCCGCTGTACGGCGTGCCGTTCGCGATCAAGGACAACATCGATCTGGCGGGCATTCCGACCACGGCAGCGTGCCCGGCATTTGCCTATGTGCCGCAGCAGTCGGCGACCATCGTCGAGCAATTGCTGGCGCTGGGCGCGATTCCGCTGGGCAAGACCAATCTCGACCAGTTCGCCACCGGCCTCAATGGCAGCCGCTCGCCGTATGGCGCGTGCCCGAACAGCGTGTTGCCAGAGTATCCGTCAGGCGGTTCCAGTGCCGGTTCCTCGCTGGCGGTGGCGCTGGGCGTGGCGAGTTTTTCGTTGGGCACGGACACGGCGGGCTCGGGGCGAGTGCCGGCGGGGTTGAACAATCTGGTGGGGATGAAAGCCACCAAAGGGTTGATCTCCACGGCGGGCGTGGTGCCGGCGTGTCGTACGCTCGATTGCGTCACGACCTTTACCGCGACGGCTCGGGAAGCCAGTCAGTTGCTGGCGCTCACCGCGCATCTCGATCCACGGGACGAATACAGCCGCCGTAATCCGCTGTGGAATGACGGCTCGGCGTTCGGCACACCGCGCCCCTTCCGCTTCGGCGTACCGCGTGCGCAAGACCTGGAATTCTTCGGTTGCCCTGAAGGTCCGCTGTTGTTCGGCGATGCCATCGACCGGCTCAAGGCGTTGGGCGGTGAAGCCGTGGAACTGGATTTGTCGCCTTTCCTTGAAGCGGCACGCCTGCTGTATGAAGGCCCGTGGGTGGCGGAGCGCTACAGCGTCGCCGGCGAGTTGATGGAGCAAAATCCTCAAGCGGTGTTGCCGGTGATTCGTGCGGTGTTGGCCAAGGCGCCGGCGGTGAACGGTGTGCAAACCTTCCGCGCCCAATATCGGCTGCAAGCCTTGAAAGCGCTGTGCGACAAGGCGCTGGAAGGACTCGATTGCGTGGTCACGCCGACCATCGGCCGTCCCGTCACACTGGCGGAGCTTGAGGCTGAGCCGGTGCTGCGCAATTCGGAACTGGGTTACTACACCAACTTCATGAACCTGCTGGACTACGCCGCCGTCGCGGTGCCGAGCGGGTTCATGGGCAATGGTTTGCCGTGGGGCGTGACGGTGTTTGGCCGGGCGTTTACCGATCAGTATTTGTTGAGTGTGGCGGATGCGTTTCAGCGTCGTTCTCCTGCGCCCGCAACGGTCGCGCGTAACGATCGTGCAAGGCTGGTGGTGTGCGGCGCGCATCTGGATGGGCTGGCGCTGAACTGGCAGTTGAAGCGGCGCGGTGCAACGTTGGTCGAGACGACGTTCAGCTCGCCGGACTATCAACTGTATGCATTGGCCGGTGGCCCGCCGTTTCGTCCGGGGATGGTGCGGGTGAAGGATGGCGGCGTAGCGATTGCGGTGGAGGTCTGGGAGTTGCCGAGCAGTGAACTGGGGTCGTTTTTGACCGGGATTCCTGCACCGCTGGGGTTGGGCAAGGTGCAACTGGCGGATGGGCGTTGGGAGAGTGGGTTTATCTGCGAGGCGTATGGGTTGGAGGGTGCGGTGGATATCAGTCATTTGGGTGGATGGCGTGCGTACCTGACAGATTCGAGGTGATCTTTCGATTCGCGGGCAAGCCTCGCTCCTACAGGTTTACGCAATCCCCTGTAGGAGCGAGGCTTGCCCGCGATGGCGTCAGCGCAGACGCCACCGCACCTGACCCTCGCCGATTCACCCCACAAATCCCGCAGTTATTTCCCCGCAGTGCCACTAGAATGCTCTCCAACGGGCCACTGCCAACGGAATCGCCATGCTGCTTCACTCGCCGCTGTATTCGCAACGTTCGCTGGTCCTCACGCTGATCGCGCTGCTGGGCGCAGGTTTTCTCGCCACGTCATTTCTCAGCTACTACGCCTCGCGCGCCTCGATCCGCGACAACATCGTCAATACTGAGCTGCCGCTGACTTCGGACACGGTCTACTCGGAAATCCAGAAAGACCTCGTCAGACCGATCCTGATTTCCTCGATGATGTCCCGCGACACCTTCATGCGTGATTGGGTGGTCAACGGCGAACACGACCCCGACCAGATGACCCGCTACCTCAACGAGGTCATGACCCACTACGGCGCCTACACCGCATTTTTCGTCTCCAACGGCACGCTCACGTACTACCACGCCAAAGGCGTGCTCAAACAGGTCAAGGTCACTGAGCCGCGCGATGCCTGGTATTTCCGCGTGCGTGACATGGCTGCCCCTTACGAGATCAACGTCGACCCGGACCTGGCCAACAAGGACAACCTGACGTTCTTCATCAACTACAAGGTCTACGACTACAACAACCGTTTCATCGGCGCGGCAGGCGTTGGTCTGACCGTCGATGCGGTGATCAAGCTGATCGACAAGTATCAACAGCGCTATCAACGCAGTGTGTATTTCGTCGACAGCTTCGGTCGATTGGTGCTTACCGGCGCCGAGGGTGGCCCGCAGGGCGCGCATATCGGCCAGAAACTCAACGACCTGGAAAGCATGAAAGGCCTGGTCAACCAGCTGCCCAAGCCCCACAGCGGCAGCTACGAATATTCCGTCCAGGGCCAGGGCCATTTCCTCAACGTGCGCTTCATCCCGGAACTGAACTGGTACCTGTTCGTCGACAAACGCGAAGACGGCGCCCTCAGCGAAATCCGCCAGTCGCTGTACCTCAACCTGCTGATTTGCCTGCTCGTGACCTTGACTGTGCTGGCCCTGCTCAATCGGGTGATCAAACGTTATCAGGGCAAGATCCAGGCGCAGGCGACCCTCGACAGCCTGACCGAACTGCCGAACCGTCGCGGCTTCGATCTACTGGCCGCACAAGCCATGCACGAAGCCCAACGCGAACCGAAACCGCTGACCGCCTTGCTGCTGGATCTGGACCACTTCAAGGCCTTGAACGACACCTACGGTCACCTCGCCGGCGATCAGGTGCTGATCGGCTTCGCAAGGGATCTGGAGAGTTGCCTGCGCCATTCCGACATCGTCTGCCGTTGGGGCGGCGAAGAATTCATCGTGCTGCTCAAGGACACGGACGGTGAGACCGGTCTGATGATTGCCGAGAAAATTCGCCAGCATGTCGAAGAACAGCTTTATGCCTACAACGGTCACACCTTGCATCTGACGGTCAGCATTGGCTTGACCACGCTGCAACCGGATGACACCTTGCACACCCTGCTCTCCCGCGCCGATCATGCGATGTATCGGGCCAAGCAATCCGGCCGTAACCGTACCTGCGCGGAAATGCCTCACACCAGTTATGCATAGTCCTACATGAACAAGCCTGAATTCTGCCCGGCCTGCGGCGCCTCCAACGACTGCACCCTGGCCGACCCGCGAACCGCCGATCGGGCCTGCTGGTGCTACGGCGTCAGCATCGACCCGGCGGTGCTCGAAGCACTGCCGCCCGAACTGCGCGACAAATCCTGCCTGTGCCCGCGCTGCGCGCAGGTCGAGGCGCAGTTGTAAGCATCCTTGTGGCCGATCACGTAAGATGCGCGGCCCGTTTCCTGCCGATCTCACTTCATGCGCGTTGACCGTTTCCTCAGCAACCTGCCCCGCTTCAACCGTAAGCAGGTTCGCCTGTTGCTGGTGGAAAAGCGCGTGCGGGTCGACGGAAAAATCGTCAGCGACCCTCACACAGAGGTGCTGGAGTTCAGCCGCGTCGAAGTCGATCAAGAAGTGCTTCAACTAGGCAAACCCGCCCGCTATTTCATGCTGCACAAGCCCCCTGGTTGCGTCAGCGCCACCCGCGATCCGGAGCACCCGACGGTGCTCGATCTGTTCGACGAGCCGGACAAGGAAGACCTGCACATCGCCGGCCGCCTGGATTTCAACACCACCGGCCTGATGCTGATCACCAACGACGGCAGCTGGTCACGACGCCTGACCCAGCCGCAGACCAAATTGCCCAAGGTCTACTACGTCGAGACCGAGCAGGACATCGGCCCGGAATATGCTTTGAAATTCAGCGAAGGCCTGTACTTCGCCTTCGAAGACCTCACCACGCTGCCGGCCGAGCTGGCGCTGCTCGGGCCGAAGTCAGCGCGGCTGAGCATCGTCGAAGGTCGTTATCACCAGGTGAAGCGGATGTTCGGCCACTTCGACAACAAAGTGCTGCGCCTGCACCGCGAACGCATGGGGCCGCTGGTGCTCGACAGCACGTTGAAACCGGGCGAATACCGCCCTTTGAGCGATGAAGAGATCGGATTGATCTAAGCAGCCTACCGCTCAGCAGAAGTTGTCGAACAATTTACGAATGGCACTTGCGCGATGCCAACTCCCCTGCTTGAATCAGGTCGTCAGCCGAAATGTGACTGACGAGTCACAACATACGTCTAAGAAACTTTTTGTCGGTTAGAGAACCTCAAGGTTCCGCCTCAGACCGACAGACTGCCCGCCAATAACAACACCCGTCGACCGGACTGCAATGGATCGACATGGGCCTTCAAATTCCAGGCATATGCCTACCTGTCACAAAGCTCGTGCAATCTCATTTGCGCGCATACCCGCTTGCCAGGAGTCTTATGACATGAGGCCAGAAATCGCTGTGCTGGATATACAAGGTCAGTATCGGGTTTACACGGAGTTCTATCGCGCAGACGCCGCAGAGAAGACCATTATCTTGGTCAACGGCTCGATGGCCACGACTGCGTCGTTTGCACAAACCGTGAAAAACCTCCACCCGCAGTTCAATGTGGTCTGCTACGACCAGCCCTACGCGGGCAAGTCAAAAGCCCACAACCTGCATGAAAAATTGCTGACCAAGGAAGTCGAAGGGCAGATCCTCCTGGAGCTGATCGACCACTTCGCCGCCGAACACGTGCTGTCGTTTTCCTGGGGCGGCGCCGCGACCCTGGTCGCCCTCGCCCAACAACCGCGACGGATCGAAAAAGCCGTGATCAGCTCGTTCTCCCCGGAGATCAACGCGCACATGCTCGACTACCTCGAGCGCGGCGTCGACTACCTCGGCAGCCGTGACGGCGACCGGGTCGGCAACCTGGTGAACAGCACCATCGGCAAACACCTGCCGACCCTGTTCAAGCGCTTCAACTATCGTCACGTCAGCAGCCTGGCCGATCATGAATACGGGCAGATGCACTTCCACATCAGCGACCTGCTGCACAGCGACCGCCAGTGCTTCTTCAAGGCGGCAGAGAAAATCAACGTGCCGGTGCTGTTCATGAACGGCGAATGGGACGAATACACCGCCGCCGATGGCGCGGCTTTGTTCGCCAACCACGTGCAACACGCCACGTTCACGACGCTGGATGCGACGGGCCACTTTCTCGACATGGAACACAAAGCCGCCTGCCGAGACAGTCGCAATGCGTTGCTGGGTTTCCTGAAACCTGAGCAACAGGCAAGCCGACCGCGTTACCACTACGTCCAGGACCAACATGCATTGTCCATTTGAAACAGCGTCATCGCGAGCAAGCTTCGCAGCCTAATGCAGTCCTGTAGGAGCGAGGCTTGCCCGCGAACGACCGTCACCCGGTCCGATGTCTTGTTTCACCTGCGCCAAAGCCCTCACGCGCAAAGAAAAACTTCATTTTCATGCGCACATCTGGTACAAAGTCAGCCGCTCTGAGCGGGTGTCGTATAATGGCATTACTCCAGCTTCCCAAGCTGATAACGAGGGTTCGATTCCCTTCACCCGCTCCACTATTTTCAAGGCCTCCAGCCTACCCCGCGTCAACAAGGTATCTGTTTCTGTTTTTTCAGAACACGAACAAACTAAAAACAGATACCAGTGCTTAGTCGACTTAGACCTATTGCGCCCCTCCTGCACGCTGGCAACTGGCCAACACACCACTATTCGCATGCCACCCACAGCTGATCAGGCTTAGTCATATAACTCTGGTTCATCATCTCCCATCCCATGCCCAGGCATGACCCCGCGAACATCCGCGCGGGCTATTTTCCAGCACAAGTCTGATACAGTCGCCCTCGTTAAATTCGTTGACAGGGAGTCAAGCATGGCAAAGCCAGCTGCACGAATCACCGACCCAACCAGTTGCCCCATACCTGGGCACGGCTCCAAAGCTATCGCCTCCGGCTCTCCTGATGTGTTCTTCGACGGCCTTGCAGCCGCTCGCAAAGGGGACACGTGTACTTGCGGTAGTGCGTTAGCCTCGGAAGTGTCCGGCACAGTGTTTATCAACGGCAAAAACGCCGCATTGGTCGGCACTGTCGGAACCCATGGCGACGTCGTAATCGGCGGTTCGGGTACGGTCATCATCGGAAGCTCCCACACCCCTGCCCCCTTTACTCCGCCTACGCCCATGGTCATTCACGGGAACTGGATCGGTTTTAAGATTTCCGCAGAAGAAAGCTACAAAGGATTTGCTTGCACGGCTCACTTTGACGATGGGTCTTCCATGCCCGGCGTCTTTGACGCAAACAACTCGGTCAAATTTTCCAACCCCACCGGAAAGGCATGCCATACCTTGGCATTTGCCCAACACGAGAACACCTGCACAACCGCAGGTATCGACGGACTGCTGAACGATATTTTGGGATAAGGATATTCTCGTGACGGAACCGAACCTGGTAACCGGAAGTTATGTTGTAAAAAGTGAACATACGCTCGACCGATCCCCCCTTGAGATGGCGGTTGCAGGCATGGAGGGGGCGGCCAGTCGTTTTTCCATCGATGCCATAAAGGACGAACGCGTCCGCGCAAGCTACGAGGGCAATATTCGACGAATGTCACAGCAGATATTCGCCGAGGTGCGGGCCGGCAACATAAGCGTTGAGGACGCGACAAAGTTCAGCAATGAGATGCGCAACAAAATCATGCTCGAACACCGCAAGCTGACCTCTGCGCAGGGCCTGGCCATCGTGCAAAAAAAGAAGAAAACCGGGAAAACACACAGCGAAATCCTGAACGAAAAATCTCAAACCCAGTTCAACAAAAATTACGAACAACTTTCAAAGGCCCAACAAAAAGAAGTCCTGTACAAAGCGCTGGAGCGGTCCGGAAGTGCCAATGCCAAGTTCACCTCTGGCACCAAAATCATGTCTGTTATGGGCAAGGTTGGCATCATCATGACAGCGGTGCTGGCCACTTACCAAATACTGAACGCAGACGACAAGGCCAAGGAAACGGCTCGTCAAGCCACGATCCTGGGTGGTGGTGCGGCGGGTGGATTTCTGGCGGGTTTGGGCATATCCGCACTTTGTGGTCCTGGAGCTCCGGCTTGCGCCATAGCCGTTGTTCTCATCGGTAGCATTGCTGGTGGCATTGCAGGCGGGGTCGCGGCTGATACGTTCGACGCAGAGCTAGAGGAGCTGGCCCATTGGGACATATTCTGACCCCCGCGGAACGAGCCAGCATCCAGATCGCGCTGGCAGAGGCTTTTGTAGACAGCACTGTCGACTACGCCTCTATTGCAGAACGAATCCGGGGCTATGACCCAAAGGTCGTTGAAGACATCTTGTACTCAGAGGTCGCGCCTGTGTGTTTCAGCAACCTTGAAACGCCCGTCCCTCCTGTTTGGACTGGTTTTCAGGATGAATGGTTACTAGATGAAATAGCCAAAGAACTCAAAGCGCGAGAAAACAGTTGGCTGCGACGTAGCTTCGACCTGTTAAAAGTTACATGGCTACGCTACAGCTACGGTTACATTTGGAAGGAGCTCATGAAATTTAATCAATTCCAGTAGCCCACCTGCACCAGCTTCCCAAGCTGATAACGAGGGTTCGATTCCCTTCACCCGCTCCAATCGAATTTATGTCTCACGTCAGGATGGTTTTGACGGGGGATGCAGGAACACAAAAAACCGGTCCAAGTGACCGGTTTTTTTGTGCCCTGAATCTGGAATCCCGCGAGCCAGCCGCAAGGCCAGCCGACCCGATGCCCCTACCCTGCCCGCACGCCATGCGGTGCTATACTTTTTCATGGCTTGAACGAAGTGAGAAGCGTTGCCCACGGGTACCGAAACCGACTGCAAATTCCGGCAAACGGCTGCAAGACAAAGGAGGTCTACGGCAAGCACGGGATGGGAGGTGTGGCATGAATCGACACTATTACATCAGTGACAATCTCGACGACCTTGAAGCCGTTGAAAATGAACTGGAAGCCAACGGCATCAACTCCGAACAAATCCATGTGCTCAGCGAACGTGTGGCTGATGTTGAACAACATCACCTGCACGAGATCAACTCGCTGATGGAGCAGGATGTCGTTCACTCTGGCGAAATCGGTGCGGTGATCGGTTTGCCACTCGCCGCGTTGGTCCTTGGCGGCGCCTACTGGCTGGGCTGGACCGAATCCGTCGCAGGCTGGATGCCTTTTATCTTTCTCGCCGTTGTTATATTCGGCTTCTGCATCTGGGAAGGCGGTTTTTTTGGTATTCAGGTGCCAAACGCTCACTTCCGCAGTTTTAAACAGGTGGTAGAAGAGGGAAAACACATTTTCTTTGTGGACGTCGAGCCGAACCAGGAGCCGGTATTGGACGGGGTTATCGAACACCATCCACTGCTGAAGATCGCCGGCACGGGCACGGCAGCCCCTCACTGGACAGTCGCCTGGCTGCACAGGTGGCATCAGTTCAAACGAACGATATAACGGCATTGGTTGCCGATCAGTCCCCGGAGGCTCAAGGTCGTCCGGGCGTTTCCTATTGACCGAAGAAAATCACCCGGCTGAGAAACACATAGTCCGCCTCGGTGGCCATCAGTCCGACAAGCACCAGCAAACACAACGGTGGCACCAGGATGGCGTAGACCATGGCCAATCGCTCCCAGGCCATGTGCATGAAGATGGAGACGATCAAACCGGCCTTCAGCAACATGAAAGTGATGATCAGGGCCCAGCGAAGGTAGCCGTGGAAGTGAAAGTAATCGACCAGGTACGACAGGGTACTGAGGACGAATAACAGCCCCCAGATTTTCAGGTACAGGCTGATCGGATGTTGCTGACCTTGAGCATGCGCCATCATCAGTGCTCCTCTGCGGATCCTGCTCTCCCCTTCATGAACAGCGTCCCGGACTTACCATAAGTAGAAAAACGCAAAAATAAACACCCACACCAAATCCACGAAGTGCCAGTACAGCCCGGCTATCTCGACGTTTTGATAGTTTCCGGAGCGCTCATAATCGCCCCGCAATACTTTCCTCGCCACGATGCTGAGGTAGAGGGCGCCGATGGACACGTGCAGGCCGTGAAAACCGGTAATCATGAAAAAGCTGGCGCCAAATTGTGCCGCTCCCATGGGGTTCCCCCAGGGACGTACCCCTTCTGCGATGAGCTTGCTCCATTCAAATGCCTGCATGCCGACGAAGGTCACGCCCAAGGCAGCGGTCGCCAACATCAGGGCCGTGGTTTTCGCGCGATCACGGCGATAGGCATAGTTCACGGCCATGGCCATGGTGCCGCTGCTGCTGATCAGCACAAACGTCATGATGGCGATCAGAATCAGCGGAATTTCTCGACCGGCGATGGTCAAGGCGAACACTTCACTGGGGTTTGGCCAGGCCGTGGTGATGGTCATGCGAACCGACATGTAGCCGGTCAAGAAACAGGTGAATATAAACGTGTCGCTGAGCAGGAATATCCACATCATCGCCTTGCCCCAAGGGACCTGCTTGAAAGCCTCCTTGTCCGAGGCCCAATCATTGGCGATGCCTTGCCATCCTGGTGCAGACGGCGAGCCGAGGGTATTGGAAGAGCTTTCGCCTGGAGCTTGTGGATGCGATGCCATGGCTGATCACCTCAAGCCGCAGAGTCTGGCGATGGCTTCATAAGTCTGTGGCGTGCTGGTCAGCAAAGCGAATAACACAATCCACAGACCCAATAAGTAATGCCAGTAGATGGCACAGAGTTCGACGCTGGCGCTGAGTTGCGGCAACGGCACGCGACTCAGGAATCTGGCGACGGTCCTGCCCCAGGCAAACAACCCGCCCAGCAGGTGGAGCCCGTGCACACCGGTCAACAGGTAGAAGAAGCTATTGGCCGGGTTGCTGGCGACAAAGTAGCCCCAGGCGACAAACTGCTGCCAGACCCAGAACTGCCCCGCCAGAAAGGCAATTGCAAATACGCCTCCCACTACAAAGCCAATGACCGTTGCGTTCAGCCGGGCCTGGCGAGCGGCCATGCGCGCCCACTGCAACGCGATGCAACTCAACACCAGAAATGCCGAATTCACCCAGAGTTGCCATGGATTGGCTAACGGCGCCAAGGGCTCTGTCAGCGGTAGCCAGTCGGACATTTGTGAACGGGCGATAAATGCCAGCAGAAAGAGAAAGAACAACGAACTCACCACGACCAGAAACAGGCGCAGGCCTATTTTTGCGGTCTGGTTTCGATTGGCACCTTCAGCGGACTGAATCCCTTCGGGATCACGACTCCAGCTGCCGTTAGGGTCCGCGCCATCGGCGTTTTTCAACAGCAGTCTGTTCATGTTTTAACGTCCGCTGCCCGGGTTCCGGCACTGAGCTGCCGCATCTGTTCCAGCTCCTCGGCGGAGACTGTTTGCGGCACGAAATCCTGTTCGATCCCCGGTACGCTGTAGTCATAGGCCCAACGATGCACGACTGGCAGCTTCGCGCCCCAGTTACCGTGTATCGGCGGAGTGTTCGGCGTTTGCCATTCCAGGCTGGCTGCGCCCCAAGGGTTGCCGCCGGCGGGCTTGCCCTTGAAAGTGCTCCAGGCCAGGTTGAACACAAACAGCAACTGGGAAACGCCGACGGTCAAGGCCACCACCGTAATGAAAGCATTCAACTCTTGCGCCGACTGCGGGATGAACGCGTAGTTGTCATAAGCGTAATAACGGCGCGGCATGCCCTGGAAACCCAGGTAGTGCATGGGGAAGAAGATGGCGTAGGTACCCAGGAAAGTAATCCAGAAATGCAACTTGCCCAGCGTGTCATTCAACAGGCGACCGGTGACTTTCGGGAACCAGTGATAAATGCCGCCAAACACCACCAGTACCGGCGCGACGCCCATGACCATATGGAAATGGGCGACGACGAAATAGGTGTCCGAGAGCGGAATGTCCACGATCACATTGCCGAGAAACAACCCAGTCAGGCCACCGACCAGGAAGGTGACGATAAAGGCCAGGGCAAACAGCATCGGCACGGTCAGATGAATGTCGCCGTGCCACAGGGTCAGCACCCAGTTGTAGACCTTCAATGCAGTCGGCACCGCGATGATCAAGGTGGTGACGGCGAAGAAAAAGCCAAAGTACGGGTTCATTC
Organism: Pseudomonas sp. BF-RE-22; assembly: GCF_019956155.1. Classification (NCBI taxonomy): domain Bacteria; kingdom Pseudomonadati; phylum Pseudomonadota; class Gammaproteobacteria; order Pseudomonadales; family Pseudomonadaceae; genus Pseudomonas; species Pseudomonas sp. BF-RE-22. The sequence continues at coordinate 112,235 of NZ_JAHBDD010000004.1, forward strand.
CGCTGACATACATATGGTGCGCCCAGACCACAAAGCTGAGTACGCCAATCGCGATAATGGCCCACACCATCATTCGGTAACCGAAGATATTTTTCCGCGCATGGGTGCTGATCAGGTCCGAGACCAGGCCAAACGCCGGGAGTGCAACGATGTAGACCTCCGGGTGGCCAAAGAACCAGAACAGGTGCTGGAACAAGATGGGGCTGCCCCCTTGATGATCGAGTTGCTGCCCCAGCGAGATGATCGCCGGCATAAAGAAACTGGTGCCCAACAGTTTGTCGAACAGCATCATGACGGCGCTGACAAACAACGCCGGGAACGCCAGCAAGGCCATGATCGAGGCCATGAAAATTCCCCACACGGAGAGCGGCATGCGAAACAACGTCATGCCGTGGGTGCGCGCCTGCAACACCGTGGTGACGTAGTTCAACCCGCCCATGGTGGCGGCAACAATAAAAATCGCCAGAGAGACGAGCATCAGGACGATGCCCCACTCGACCCCCGGTGTCCCCTGAGTAATGGACTGTGGCGGATAGAGCGTCCAGCCCGAACCGGTGGGGCCGCCCGGGACAAAGAAACTGGAGAGCAACACCACGACTGCCAGCAGGTAAAACCAGTAGCTGAGCATGTTGACGTAGGGGAAGACCATGTCGCGGGCGCCCACCATCAGCGGGATCAGGTAGTTGCCGAAGCCCCCCAGAAACAAGGCTGTCAGCAAATAAATAACCATGATCATGCCGTGCATGGTCATCGCCTGGTAATAAGCACTGGCGTCCATGAACGCCAAACTGCCGGGGAAGCCAATCTGCATGCGCATCAAGCCGGACAGCACCACGGCGATAAGACCCACGAACAGCGCCGTCAAGGAATATTGAACGGCAATGACCTTGTGGTCCTGACTCCAGATGTATTTGGTCAGGAAACTTTTCGGCTCGTGCAGTGCATCTGTTTCGGCTTGCTCCGCATAGGCCATCACGTCATCCTCCGGCCGAAGTTTCAGTGTGTTTCTGGCGGCTTTACGGCGACTTCCCTGGCTCAGCCTTGCTCGATTCAGCGTCAGCATTCGCTTTGGATTTGATAAAAGCGATCAGGGCGTTCAGCTCCTTGTCGCTCGGCGTGAAGGGCGGCATGACAGCTGCGTAGCCCTTGACGATTTTGGCAGCGGGATTGAGAACCGAGTCTTTCAAATAGCCCTCATCGACCTTGATGCTCGTACCGTCGGCAAGGGTTTCTGCCTTGCCATACAGGCCCTGCCAACCGGGGCCGATACCCTTGCTGCCATCGACACTGTGACAGGCCAGACAACCGAGCGACTGCGCCAGCCGCTGTCCCTGTGCCACCAGGTCGTCACCTGAGCCCGACACGTCGCCGGTAGACGGTTCTTCGGCTGGCTGCCCGGCACCCAGCGATTTGATCAGGGTGATGAGAGCAGCCAATTCATCATCCTTGAGAGTATAGGCCACCATCACCGGCGGGTAGCCTTGCACCAGGCGGGCCTTCGGATCGAGGATCGACTCTTTGAGGTAAGCCTCATCGACCTGCACGCTGCTGCCATCGGCAAGTTGTTCGGTGCGGCCGTACAAGCCCTTCCATCCCGGGCCGAGACTGGCACTGCCATCCTGGCTATGGCAGGCATGGCAGCCGTATTGCTCGACCAGTTGGCGACCTTTTTCCAATACGCTGTCCCGACCGGGCCTGGCGGCCGTGGTCAATGTCTGCGCAAAGGTCGGCTGGCTGCCCAGCCACTGAGCGAAGGCGGCCTGGTCGACCACGATCATATTGCCGCGCATGTTGTAATGACCGACGCCGCAATACTCGGCACACAGCACTTCATACTTGCCCATGACAGTTGGCGTAAACCAGAAGTACGACACCATTCCCGGCACCATGTCCATCTTGCTGCGAATCTGCGGTATATAAAAATTGTGCAGAACATCTTTGGAGCGCAACAAGACTTTCACTGGTTGATCGACCGGCAGACGAACTTCATTACTTCTGACTATTACATCGTCCTGTCCAACAGGGTCCTTGGGATCAAGACCGAGTGGATTGACCGAATCAACAAGCTTGATATCCGACTTCCCCAACTTCCCGTCCTGGCCCGGAAAACGAAAAGCCCATTGCCATTGCTGGGCGACCACCTCTAGTTCATACGCATTTTTTGGCACCCGGATAAAATCGTTATAAACAACAAGACCCGGCGCCAACATCCCGGCAATCCCGATCGACGTCACGACAATCAACCAGAACTCCAAGCGTTTATTTTCTGGCTGGTAGGCGGCCCTGACGCCTTCTTTGTGACGGAAACGCATGACGGCCACCGCCATGAACACGGTGATGGCGATGAAAAATATGCCGCTGATTACCAGCGTGATGAACAGCGTGGTGTCTATTGAACCCCAATTGGAAGCGGGTGGTGCCGCATGCCAGGGCGCTAATAAATGGAAGAGCACGGATGCAATAACGATCAGGACAAGAATAATTGCCATTGCCATTTTGCCTTCTTCCTATTCCTGTCACTCATTGGCATGCATAAGCATCCCCACAGAACAGCAGCGTCTAATCACGACTCATCCGACGCCAAAACAGGCTGACCCAATACCACCTTTCGTCGTGGCAAAGTTCGCTGGAAGTATAGTTCATGGGCGCTACAGACGCTGTTGCTACAAGGCCCGCGCACCTGGATATTCCAACCTGGCCATCAAGCTGATTACTTAAAATCCATTCGCTATATCTAACTGTCTCTATTCAGTAACACCCCTTCAGACTAATAAGGCGCGCAGAGACATCGAGTAAGCGAAACGCGGTGGCCAGCTATAATTAGTATCTGTGTTACGCAGGCAGGGATCGGCTGAAAATGCCACTGAAGACGGTCCTTGTCGGGTATAGCGGTCAGACCCATGACGGCTAAGAGCTACAACGTCCAGCCGTCCACAACGGAGATTTCGTCATGAGTGCCTTGACGATCGAAGGCTGGTGCAAATTCAACGGCGCACAAAAATCGACCCCCATAGGTGAAATCCATTTTTACGTCGATGGCCCCCTCCACCGGGGCCTGGAAGAGGCTGAAGAACGCTTGCAGGAGACCCATGAAAAGGAAGCCATGGTTGACGTCGACATGAGCACCCTGGAGTTGATCTTGCCAGGGGGGTACGGGCCTTTGTCCGACTGCCAGATGCGCGTCTATATCCACAACGAGCGCGGCCAGTTTCATCTGGTGGGACATCGAGCGAGCGATGGCTGCCTGATCTACAGCAACGCGGTTTTGGTTGATCAGTTGATTGATTAGCGGCTAAGGGATTTTCGGTTCTCAAATGCGCGAAAGGGGCGGACGGAAAGAGTGGCGTCTGCCCTGTTTCATCAACGCGTCGCGACGATAAGGTGTCGGGTGGGGCATAGGAATAAATTAACGTTTTCACATAAAGTCGATGCTTTGTTAGCGTTTTTCTCGGGCCAGTAAAGGTTTTTTATGGGCGGGACTTGTTGGGACACTGACACTTCATCCTGAACGGCCAATCAACACCTGAAAAACCAGGGGTCAAGTACACGAATACTGGTGGCCAAAAAGTGGCCAATAGCTGAATAGGCAAGGTCCTACACGACACTGGGAATTGTCCGTAGACTTGTCCATTGCTGTGCCTTTGTCATGAGACCTATAGTCCGAACGCGCCCAAATGGCGTATCGGGTTTGGCGACTCGATAGCAAGGTACAGAAACCTCCGAGCCCGCTCGGAGCTTTTCTGAACGCACGCGGCTACCTGCTTTTTGGTGGCTGTGCGTGGGAGACCTTCGGGTCTGCCGGTTTGTGCCTTGTCCGGTTCGCCAACCCGCGTACAGCTGCCACCCTTTGTTTGGCGACAACGAGTGGTAGGAGACATAACTTCACTTCAAGGTAACCACTCATGAATGACTACATGGCTTTAACCAGCAACGCCGACGACCTCCCCACGTTCTACGTCAACACCACCCAACCACTGCATTCCCTACTCAGCTCCGCCCGCTACAGAATCGGCGCGGTAACGCAGGTCCTGGAAAACCTCGCGATGCGTGGTGAAATATCCACTGACTCAGTGATTCTCAGTGACTTCGCATTGCTCTGCGCCATTCCGCTGCGCGATGGCTGCGATGTGATGGATGTCATTGCGCGACGTATGGATACGGAAAAGTAGTGCCGTGATTTGAGGGCGTCTTTCGGGGCGCTCTCCGCATTTAACCGCCCCACGTATAGTTTTCGTATAGATCCCCGCCACCCAGTAAAGAAGCCGTAGCGCCCCCTCAAACCCGACCAAAAACCCCCTACCCTGCCCTCTCACCTTTCACGCAGAGAACAGCATGGACAATTCAGAGTTGGGGCTCATGATCATTTCAATGATCGGGTTATTCGGCTTTGCGTCGTTTCTTTTCGATTACTTGAGCACCAAGCGAAGGGACAGATGACGTTCAGCGTTATCCGTCCCTTTTCCGCATTTAGCGGGTCGCGACGATGAACAATCGCGGGAATGGCAGCAGCACCGAACCATCGCTCAGCGTCGGGTACGCCTGCTCGATAGCGGCGTGATATTGCTTGAGGTATTGCGCCTTTTCCGCGTCATCCAGCGGTTCGAGAAACGGCCGCAAGCCGCTGCCCTTGAACCACTCGACCACGCCCGACGCACCGCCCGCCAGCGGATGATGGTAGGTGGTGCGCCACACATCGACGCGCGCGCAGTGCGGTCGCAGCATCGAGTAATAGTCGCTGGCACTGGCCATTTCCGTGCGTTGCCCGGCGGCGTCCGCCAATTTGCTGGCCCACGGGCCATCGGCAGCGACTTCGCGCATCAGGCGATGGGACGGTTCGTTGAGGTTGTCGGGCATCTGAATCGCCAGGCTGCCACCGGGAGAAAGCTTGCTCACCAGAGCCGGCAGCAAATTCGCGTGATCGGGCAACCACTGCAACACCGCGTTGGCGAAGATCACGTCGAACGGACCGCTCTCGTTCCAGGTGCCGATATCCACGGTGTCGAATTGCACCTGCGGCAAGCGCTTGCGGGCGGCTTCGATCATGTCGGTCGAACTGTCGACGCCGCGCACCGTGGCGCTGGTGAAGCGCTCCACCAGCAATTCGGTCGAGTTGCCGGGGCCGCAACCGATGTCGATGGCCGAGCGTGCGTCAACGGGCGGGATCGCCGCGAGCAGATCCCGGGCCGGGCGCGTGCGTTCATCTTCAAAAGCGACGTATTGCTTGGCGGACCAACTCATTGCGTTCTCCTGTCGAAGCGTTGTCCGGGCCTTGGCCGACAACCGGTTCGCTACGATACCTCGCCCCACGCATCCCTCCCTATCCGACTTTTGGATGTTCTAAGGCTATGCAGGTCGTTTCTTATCGCCAAATGATCAGAATTCATAACCAGATCGACCGTTCGTCGAGCCATCGCCAAAGCAGTTTTGACAGCCTGAATTTCACTTCTATAGTCCAATCGCGGCCCGTCGGAAGGAACCCGAACCCGTTGGTTTGTACTCAAGGAGCAAGGCCAGCTCATGCCCGTGACAGGTGGGTTCCGTCCGTAGTGTTTGCGCAACGACCGCAAGGCAAGCAAGCGTTGTTGAGCCTGGAAAGATGCCAGGCATTCACTATGAACAAGGAGTTTCACTATGTCTCGAGTCACGGATGTACTGGTTTCCATCGACACCGAAACCATTCTGAAAAACTACCCGAACATCAGCAAAAACCCTGCTGCACCAACGCTGATCGACGTCAATCACGTGTACATGGTGACCAACCAGAACAACGTGGTGAGCGGCCAGGCCGGTGGCGAACTCAACTTGAAAGCCCAGGTGGGCGACCTGATTCGCTGGCGTGAAACCAGCCTGTCGCAGAGCTTCGAGACCGCAGTGATTTTCTACAAGTTCGTCGGCAATATCGGCCTCGACTTGATCTCCACACCCACGCCACGCAAGGCTGTCGCCTGCGTAGCCGTGCCCAACACCAGCAATCCATCAGTGCCCAGCTGCCAGAAAGTCGATAACCATTACTGGTCTTCGGAAACCCTGTCCAGCGGCAGCGTGACGTATCACTTCCACTTCCTGATCGTGGATCGCGAGTGCAAGATCGTCGGCTGCTGCTCGTGGGACCCGTTCATTACCATCCGCAACTGACGAGCGTCAGGCCCCTTGGCAACGAGGGGCTTTTGCTGACTGCGTTGCCGCCTCGACAGGAACGGAATGCCTTGCATAAACCGAAGCGGCTACCGTCAAGTGTCACCATCATGAAAGGAATCCATGATGACTTCCGAACCGATCAAATCTCCTTCCTCAAGCGTCGCGACTGCCAACAATGTGTTGCTGATTGTCGACGCCGAATCACTGCTTTTACGCTACCCGAACCCGAGTCTTGAGGCGGACAATCCGACACCCATTTCCGATGGATTCGTCTTCAGCATCAACGGATCGCCAGAACCACAAAGTACAACAAATGACAGCCTGATCACGTTGACCGCTGGCAGCGGTGCGACTTTCCATATCCGTGGAAGAACCGTCAGCTTGCTCGCTGAGCACAGTGTGGTGTTTTACGAGATGTCTGTGGGTGACGCCGGCGTATTGTCGCCGCCGGAACTGGTGGTACGGGGCAGCCTGACAGTGCCAGCACCCGACGCTGAAAACCCGACTGAACCGGGCACTCACCAGGCCGATGATCATTATTGGGCATGCACCCGACTCGCCGCCGGAGTTGAGGCGTGTGAGCTGCATTTCATGCTGGTTGATAAAAACTGCGAGGCGTTGGGGTATTTCAGTTGGGCGGTTGAAGTAAGGGTGCCCTGATCTGTAGGAGCCGGCTTGCTGGCGATGGCATCACCGCAGTTAATCAGCCACACCGCGTTGTCCGGATCGCCAGCAAGCCGGCTCCTACAGAAAGCGCGTCAGCAATCTGCTTGCAGCGCCCTGGCCATTTGCAGGTGGTTCTGCAGTTTGGGCAGGGTTTCTTCAGCGAAGGCTTTGATTTCCGGTACGTCGGTGGTCTGCGCCTCCTGCTCCAGTTGTTCGATGGCTTCCTGCGTGGTTTTCACCTGGCTGGCGGCGTATGCCTGATCAAAAGAATCGCCCTCCTGCACTTGCGGCATCAAGGCTTTGGCCTTGTCGACCACCTCTTCCCGTGGCGCCACCGGCAGATCCAGTTGCCTGGCGATTTTCGCCAGGTGCTGGTTCGCAGTGGTGCGGTCGTTGATGACGATGATGGTGAAGTCCTTGATCTCTTTGGATTCGGATTTCTGGTGCGCCAGGCGACTGGCTTCGATGTCGGCCATGCCTTTGGCCGAGGCATCGTTGATGAATTCGGCGGGGGACTGGGCAAAGGCACTGCTGGCACACAGGCCCAGTAACGTGGCAAATCCGGCGCTGCATAATCGGGTGGCCATCTGGCTCATGGTCGCGCCCTCCTCTCTATAAATTCAAACGGGAGCTTTCGCTCCCGCCTCTCAATCAAAACCACTTTCACCACTACTTGGATTTCTGGCCACCTTTGCGGCCCATGTCGGGTTTCAAAGGTTCTTTATCGACAGTCGTGGTGGTCGTTTTCCCACCTTTGCGACCGGCTTCAGACGCCTTCGTTCGATCGTTGGCGAAACTTCCCGAGTTCGAGTTTCTTGAGTTAGGCATGATTCTCTACCTCTTGGTGATGATCGCAGCGAGCAGGAGCCCGCATAGGATCTGAATTTCCATCACCGCAAAGGTTTAAAAAAAAACGGGATCGACGCGACGAACGGTGCCGTGGTTTTCAGGCCCCGAGTCGCAGGTGATGCTGGCGTTTGGCTGTGTACATCGCCTCGTCGGCATGGCGGAACAATTGCTTTTCTTCCGTGCCATGCTCGGGAAAATGCGCGACGCCGATGCTCAATTGAATGTTCAGGCTGTGCCCATCCAGCCGCAGCGGTTGCGCGAGGATATGACGGATTTTGCCCGCCACGCTGTCGGCATCTTCCGAGGCCTGAATGGTGTGCAGCAGCACCACGAACTCATCGCCGCCGATGCGCGCCACGGTGTCGGTTTCCCGCACGCAGCCTTTCAGGCGATTGGCGACCGCTTGCAGCAGCATGTCGCCGACTGCATGGCCGTGGGTGTCGTTGACTTCCTTGAAGCGGTCGAGGTCGACGTACAACAGCGCCATGCGCCCGCTTTCCGACTTGGCCAGTGCCAGTGAGGCTTTCAGCCGGTCCCGGAGCAACTCGCGATTGGGCAGTTGGGTCAGTTGATCGTATTGGGCCATGCGCTGCAGTCGGGCGTGCAACTGCTTGCGCTCGATGGCGGTGGCGACCTGGGCACACACGAACTGCAACAGTTCCTTGTCTTGCTCGGTGTAGCGCTCGCCGCCCGCCACGCTTTTGACGATCAGTGCGCCGATGGTGCCTTTCTGGGAGTTCAACGGCACGCCCAGCCAGCACGGCGAATGCTGGCCCGTGACCAGCGCCTCGAATCCGGCGGGGGTGTTTTCCTGATTCGGGGTCAGCAGGATCGGTTGACCGCTGCGGATCACTTCGGCACACAAGCGTCCGGTCACCGTTCCAGGCTGTTCGGGTTGCTGCTCGTTGTCGTCGACGTGGTAAGGGAAATTGAGCTGCGCGCAATGCTCGTCATACAGCGCCACGGAGAAGTTCAGCGCCGGCAGCCATTCACCGATGATCAGGTGGATGCGCTTGAACAACGCCAGCAAATCCTCCGCCGCGTGGGCCGCTTCGGAGATCGCGTACAGCGCCGCTTGTCGGGACTCGGCCTGCTTGCGTTCGGTGATGTCACGGGCCACGGCGATGCGCAGTTGATCGACTTCCGACCAGCGTGCGGACCACAGGATATGCACCACCCGGCCATCCTTGCGCACGTAGCGGTTTTCGAAGTTGAGTTTGGGGTCGCCGCCCATGATCTCCCGCGCGGCGTCGAGGGTGCGCTGGCGGTCGGCGGGATGCACCAGTTCGATCATCGGCTGGCCGACCAACTCGTCAGGCGTGTAGCCGAAAATGCGCTCGCAGGCCGCGCTGACAAAAACAAAGCGACCCTGTTTATCGACCGCGCAAACGGCGTCCAGCAGTAGATCGATGTAACTCGCCGACGGCGCGGAATTTCTGGTTGCCATGGTGCAGAGAGCATGTCCGAACAATGCAGCAATAAAGAACCATCCCTGACCAGTGATGATGCCGCTGACGCGTCCCTGCGATCAGTTTCAAGCCTTGTTCGGCATCAGCCCCGGCAAGGCATGCACCAGGGCGTTGATGGCGAAACCGATAAACATCACCCCGCACAACCGGGTGATCGCCAGTTCATGCCGTTGATACAGGCTGCGCACCTGCCGTGCACCGACGATGCCAATGAGGATAGCGTAGGCGATCAAACCGCCAACGAAGCTCAGAACGATCAGCCACGGCAACATCGACCAATGCAGCAGTTCCGCACGACTGGACAGCAACGCCGTAAAAGTCGCCACCGCCACCGGGTAAGCTTTGGGATTGGTCAGACCGAACAGAATGCCGTGCCAGAATGGCTGCCGCGCCGGGCCTTGCGGCGCTTCGGCGCTGCTGCGTTTGGCCCGCACCGCGCGCAAACCGAGCCAGAACAGATAGAGCCCGCTGAGCACGCCCAACACGTCAAACGCAGTGCTGCCGATTTCCCGCGCACCGACAATCGCGATCAGCGCGGTACTGCACCAAACCACGTCCCCGAGCAAATGCCCGCACAAAAAGCCTGCCCCTGCCCTTCGTCCACGCGCTGCACCAATACCGAACACCGCCAAAACGCCGGGCCCGGGCGTGATGCCGTAGATAAAGCCCGAGGCGAGAACGGCCATGAGCAGCGATGGGGTCATCGGGAAATCCTTTTGTACTATCCGGTGAATGGGCGCAAGTCTATATCAGGTCCCGGGGAATCGACTGACTGATCGTCGAAGAACTTCATTCCTGCATACGGCCGCTGACGACAGGCGGCCAATCGCGACGCCAGGTCGCCGACATGGGCTTCGAGCTGGTGGCCGTCGGGGTCGAGGAAGTAGAACGACGCGCCTTCGCTGCGGTTTTCGCGCCATTCGCGGACGTTGGCGGCACGAAGACGTTCGACGAATGGCAGGAAGCCGGATGCGCTGATGCTGAAGGCGTAATGGGTGTAGTCGGTGGCGGGTTCGGCGTTGCGCAGGGGATCGAGGGAAAGGCACAACCACAGGCCGGGTAGCGAAAGATAGGCGCCGGAGTCCCATGTGGCTTCGAGCTGAAGCTGCAGAATGTCGCGATAGAACGCCACGCTGTGGTTCAGGTCGGTGACGGCGAGAGTCAGGTGGTTGAGGCCGGTTAGCAATCTGATTACCTCGAACGTCGAAAGACAGGCTGTGCAATATCTCCTCCTCAATCCGCTCATACAACCCGTTCAACGTCTGATTCAGGACCAGATCCCTTGTATGAGCTGGCTTGCCAGCGATTGCGGTCTGAGATTGCAATGCGGTTTTCGAGGGACTCATCGCCGGCAAGCCGGCTCCTACAGGGTTGTGCGTGCTTTGGGAGCGATTGTTATTACCTGAACGCCGCGGTCTTGTAGGAGCCGGCTTGCTGGCGATAGCGGTCTGGGATTGCAATGCGGTTTTCGAGGGCCCCATCGCCGGCAAGCCGGCTCCTACAGGGTTGTGCGTGTTTTGGGAGCGATTGTTATTACCTGCACGCCGCGGTCTTGTAGGAGCCGGCTTGCTGGCGATTGCGGTCTGAAGTTGCAATGCGGTTTTCGAGGGACGCATCGCCAGCAAGCCGGCTCCTACAGGGTTAGGTACTTCCCTAGAACTTGTCGAGTGTGCGCAGTTTTTGCGGCAATCCCCACAACAACAGCGCAACCGCGATCAGCGCGCAGACGCCGATGACGTACAGCGCCGGGGTGGTGCTGCCGGTCAGGTCTTTGATGCGCCCGACCATGACCGGGCTGACGATGCCGCCGAACTGGCCGAGGGTGTTGATCACCGCGATCCCGCCCGCAGCCCCTGCGCCGGCACCGGCCAGCAGTTTCGGGGGCAGGGTCCAGAAGCTCGGAATCGAGGCGATGATCCCGGCGCCGAGCAAGCCCAGCGCGACGATCAGGAAAGTCGTGTGGTTAGCGAAAATCCCGGCACAGAAGAACCCCAGCGCGCCCACCGCCACCAGCCCTGCGACAAACTTGCGCCGCTCGCCGGTCGAGTCGGACAACCGCCCGATCACCACCATGCTGATAGCGCCGCAGATGTACGGAATCGCCGTCAGCAAACCGATCATCACCGGGCTCTCGGTGCCTGCACTGCGGATCAGTTGCGGTGCCCAGAAGTTCAAGCCGTAGGACGCCACCTGAATCAGGAAGTAGATCAGGCCCAGCGTGAGAAAACCGGGAATCCGCAGTGCGGCGAGCAGCGAGCCACCGCTCTTGTGCGGTTCGTGGTGGGCGATGCGGCTGGCCAGCAATGTCTTCTCCGACGGTGTCAGCCAATGGGCATCTTCGATGCGGTCCTTGAGCAAAGTCAGCACCAGCAAACCGAGGCCGATGCAGGGCACGCCGCCGAGCAGAAACAGCCAATGCCAGCCGCGCATGTCCAGGAAACCATCGAGGTGTTGCAGCACCAACCCGGAAAACGGTGCACCGACCAGCCCGGCAAATGCTGATGACAGGAACAGCATCGAGGTGATGCGTCCACGATAATGCTGCGGGAACCACAGCGTCAGGTAATACAGGACGCCCGGCGCAAAACCCGCTTCCATCGCGCCGATCACGAAGCGCAGCGCGTAGAACTGCCATTCGCTGTTGACGAAGACCATCGCCGCCGTCGCAAGGCCCCAGGACATCATGATTCGCGCGATCCAGCGCCGGGCACCGACCTTGTACAGCATCATGTTGCTCGGCACTTCGAAGATCACGTAACCGACCACGAACAGCCCGGCGCCGAGGCCGTATGCGGTGTCGCTCAGGCTCAGGTCGGCCTGCAACTGGAACTTGGCGAAGCTGATGTTGATGCGGTCGAAAAAGGCGAACAGGTAGCAGACCATGATCAGCGGCATCAGGCGCCAGGCGACTTTGCTGACCAGGGCTTTTTCTTCGTCGTGGCTAACGGACGGGCTCGCGCCCGCCTCCAGTACATTGAGGCTCATGGTGCTTTCTCCAGGCGGACTTCCCGTGGGTGTCCGATTGTTTTTGTTGTCTGGTGGATATCGCTTTGTGTAGGAGCCGGCTTGCTGGCGATATGGCCGGCCCATCCAACATAGATGTCGCCTGACCCACCGCTATCGCCAGCAAGCCGGCTCCTACAGGGGTGTTGGGTGGGTCAGGAAGGCACCGGGTGCAGGTCGCAATTGCGGCCGGCCTTGGCCAGTTGGCCGGGGACTTCGTGGCCGAGCAGCGCGGGTAATCCTCGCGACAGATTCAGCAACAATGGCAGATCGATGCCGGTGTGAATACCGACTTCATCGCACAGGTTGACCAGGTCTTCGGTGCAGATATTGCCCGAGGCGCCGGGGGCAAACGGGCAACCACCGAGCCCGCCGAGGGCCGCGTCGAAGCGTCGGGCACCCGCCTCGTAAGCCGCCAGCACATTGCACAAGCCGAGGCCGCGGGTGTTGTGGAAATGCAGGGTCAGATCCGCTGGCGAAACCCGCTGCAACACCCGCCGCACCAGCCGATCCACCTGCCGTGGATTGGCCATGCCAGTGGTGTCGGCCAAGGTGACGCCCTGAATCCCGAGTTCCTGATATTCATCGACGATTTGCAGCACGCGGTCCTCATCGATCTTGCCCTCGAACGGGCAACCGAAAGTGGTGGCGATGCTGCCGTTCAATCGAACCTTGGTGTCACCCACGTATTGCACGATCTCGCCGAATGCGGCCAATGAAGCCTCGCAACGCATGCGCATGTTGGCCAGGTTGTGAGTCTGGCTGGCGGACATCACCAGGTTCAGCTCATCGGCGCGGCACGCCAACGCCCGTTGCGCGCCCTTGAGGTTGGGGATCAACGCAACATAGATCACCCCCGGTTGGCGGGTGATGCCCTTGAACACCAGCTCGCCATCGCGCAGTGCGGGAATGGCCTTGGGCGACACGAACGAGCCGGCTTCGATGCGGCTGAATCCAGCCAGTGACAGCTGATCGATCAACGCGATTTTGTCGACCGTTTCCACCCAGGTCGGCTCTATCTGCAGGCCGTCGCGCGGGGAGACTTCCTGAACGATCAGGCTCTCGGAAAAATCAGTGATCATTGCACCACCCCTTCAGTTTTCAGGCGTTCGATGTCCGCATCCGTCAGGCCCAGCCCCGCGAGAATCCCGTCGGTGTGCTGGCCCAGGCTTGGCCCCGACCAGTTCACACCCCCGGGGGTTTCGGAAAGTTTGGGCACGATGCCCGGCATCTTCACTTTCGCACCACCGGGCAGGTCGGCGCTGAGCAACATGTCCCGCGCCTGATAGTGCGGGTCGGCGACGATGTCGGCCACGGAATAGATGCGTCCGGCCGGTACTTCAGCGGCTTCCAGTGCCGCCAGCACGTCATCGATGGGCAGGCTGCTGGTCCAGTGGGTGATGGCGGCGTCGAGCACGTTACTTTTCAAGGCGCGGCCATCGTTGTGAGCAAACTCTGGCGCTTCGGCCAGATCGCGACGACCGATCACGTCCATCAAACGCTTGTAGATCGGGTCGCTGTTGCCGGCGATCACCACGTAGGCGCCATCGGCCGTCAGGTAGGTGTTGGACGGCGCGATGCCCGGCAAGGCACCGCCGCTGCGTTCGCGAACATGGCCGAGCATGTCGTATTCCGGCACCAGGCTTTCCATGACATTGAACACGCTTTCAGCCAGCGACACATCGACCACTTGCCCGCCGCCCTGCCCGGTCTTGACCCGCAGCAGCGACATCAACGCACCAATCACCGCGTGCAAAGACGCCAGGGAGTCACCGAGGCTGACACCAACCCGCGCCGGCGGCGAACCGGGGGTGCCGGTGGTGTAGCGAATGCCGCCCATGGCCTCGCCGATGGCGCCGAAACCCGGGCGGTCGCGGTAGGGGCCGGTCTGGCCGTAACCGGAAATGCGTACCAGCGTCAGGTTGGGATTGAGCGCGTGCAGCACGTCCCAGCCCAGACCGAGTTTTTCCAGGGCACCGGGGCGCAGGTTTTCGATCAGCACGTCGGCGCTGGTCGCCAGTTGCTTGACCAGTTCGATGCCTTCGGGGGATTTCAGATTCAGCGCCAGGGACTTCTTGTTGCGCGATTGCAGGTACCACCACAGCGAGGTGCCCTCGTGCAGTTTGCGCCATTTGCGCAGCGGGTCGCCCTGGCCCATGGCTTCGATCTTGATCACTTCGGCGCCGAACTCGGCGAGCATGCGGGCGGCGAACGGCGCGGCGATCAGCGTGCCGATTTCGATCACTTTGATTGCGCTCAGGGGGGCAGTCATCGCGAGGTACCTCTTATTCTTGGAATATGCGCCAAGGCTAGAGGAGCGAGGGGAATGGAATCCAACCTTCAGTTGGCAACGAGCGTTCGCCAAACGCGAACGCTCTGGAAGATTGTCGCGACCTCAGGTCAGTCTTCGCGGGCAAGCCTCGCTCCTACAGGTTTGCGAGATCCCTGTAGGAGCGAGGCTTGCCCGCGAAGGCGCCGGACCTGCCAACAATAATCTCAACCCTGCCCGCGCAACTGCTCAAACAACATCCGGCTCACCGGCGACAACGCCGCTTCATCGCGCACGACGATGATCAACGCCCGATCCGACCAGTCATCCGTCAACGGCACCGCATGCAACCCCAGCGCCCGGCCAAACAACTCGTAAGCCTTCTGCGGCAAAATCCCGATGCCCATGTTGGCCTGGACCATCCGGCACATCGCATCGAACCCCGGCACATGAATCCGCAGCCGCAGCACTTTGCCCGCCTGACGCGCGGCTGCGTGGGTGCGCATGTTGATGGAACTGGCGGCGTGCAGGCCGACGTAATCGCTGTCCAGCGTATCGGCGAACGCCAGGCTGGAACGGCTGGCCAAGGGATGATCCGGCAGCATCAGCACCACCAGTTTGTCCTGGCGATACAACACGCTGTGCAGACCTTTCACATCGCTGTCGCTGGAACAGATCCCGAGGTCCGCCACGCCATCCAGCACCCCTTGAATCACCCCGCTGCTGGGGCGTTCTTCGAGGTCGGTCTTGACCTGCGGATGACGTTCGGAAAAGTCCCGCAGGTCTTCCGGCAGGAATTGAATGATCGCCGACAGGTTGGCGAGCATCCGCACATAGCCGCGAATACCGTGGCTGTGCTCACCCAACTCCAGGCCCATTTTCTCGACGTTGAACAACATCTGCCGAGCGTGGTGCAACAGGGTTTCGCCGGCCGGTGTCAGGGTCATTCCCTTGGCCTGACGCACAAACAGACTGATGCCCAGCGCCTCCTCCAACTCCATCAACCGCTTGCTCGCCGCCGACACCGCAATCGCTTCGCGCGCAGCGGCACGGGTCAGCGTGCCTTCTTCGTGGACGGCGACAAACAGTTGAAGGGTCATCAGATCGAGACGGCGGATCAGGCTTTTTTGCAGCATGGAGGGCTCGATGGTTTGGGGAGTGGCTGAATCGGGAGGATAGCCCGGTTTTTGTGCAACTCGGCAAAGCATTTGACCCACAACCTCACGAGGCATCGCCCTACACACTTATCTCTTGTAACACTCAGGTATACCGGAAACGGCTGATTCAAAGCCCCTGACCACACGCTGTAAAGTCTGGAAACGTACACCGCTTGCTTCAAAGCAATGGATCGCTTCGCACTCAAGGAAAGAAACGCACACATGGACCAGACAGCGCACGCGGCAAACACCTTTACCAACTATCGAAAACTCGTCTCGCTAGCCGATCACGACTGGGAGACCGCTGAAGCCGGGAAAATTGCGGGGCTGAATGTTGAGGTCAAAAGCCCAAACCAGATGGTTGACCAGTTCGGGCGCTCGTTCCATCACTTCTGTACCACGTCCTATTTAGGACTGGATCATCATCCCGCCCTGCTTGAAGGCGCCATGACTGCGTTGCGGGAAGTCGGCACGTTGCGCATTGCCAACTCAAAAAACCGCTGCAAACTGGCCGCTTTGGAACGGTACGAAAGCGAACTGTCGGAGTTGTTCGGCGCTACCTGCCTGAGCACCCTGTCATGCAGCGCCGCAAGTGCAGGGATACTGCCAATGCTCGCCAGTGGTGTATTTACGCAAAACCGGCCTCCGCTGATGGCGTTCGACCGACTGGCCCATTATTCGATGAACCACTTGAAATCGGCGTGTGCGGATGAAACCCGGGTGGTGACGTGCCCGCACAACGATATGGATTTCGTCGAAGACCTGTGTAAACGACACGCCAACGTTGCGTACATCGCCGACGGTGCGTACAGCATGGGCGGAGTCGCAGACATGAACAGCCTTTTGTACCTTAAGGAACGCTATGGGCTGTTTCTCTATCTGGATGATTCCCACGCACTTTCAGCGGTTGGAACCTTCGGTGCCGGTCTCGTCCGTCCCTGGATGAACGCCCTTGATGAAGACAGCCTGATCGTCGCGTCCCTGGCCAAATCGTTTGGCGCCAGTGGTGGACTGGTGATGCTCGGCAGCGATCGGCACAAGACCCTCATTCAGCGTTATGGCGGCCCCAGCAATTGGTCGCAAAGTCTGAACAGTGCAGCGATTGGTGCGGGCAGAGCGTCCATCCAGTTGCACCGCACACCGGAGTTCGCTGCATTGCAGGAAAAACTTCAGGTTAATATCCGGCTCTTTGACACGCTGATTCGAACCGCACAATGCGGCAGCAACATGGCCATTCGACTGATTCGCTGCGGTAAAGCGTCGTTGGCCAATAGCGTTGCCATTGAACTGGCCAATCACGGATTCTTTACCTCAGCCGTATTTTTTCCGGTGGTTGCACAAGGCAATGCTGCTATCAGAATCACTCTGCGTGCCGACATGGAGCCGGTGTTGATTCGCCAGTTTTGTGAACGCGTGACCGAGCTGTTGCACTCACACGCCGCAGATGTCAGCGACTGAAGCCAGGGAACATTCATGAAGAGCAGCACCACCCTCCTCGTCACCTGCAGCACGGTTTTTCTCGCGCAGTTAGGCATGAGCATTTACCTGCCGGCGCTGCCGGAGATGGCTCGGTATCTGTCTGCCGACGCCTCGCAGGTTTCGTGGGGACTGGCCGTGTATCTGATCGGCATGGCGCTGCCGATGCTGTTCTGGGGCAGCCTTGCTCAGCGCATCGGCCGAAAACCGGTGCTGCTGGCGGCGCTTGGTATTTATGGGGTGGGCAACCTTGCGCTGCCCTTGGGCCAGACGCTGGAATCCTTTCTCTTTTTCAGACTGGTTCAGGGCATCGGCGCCAGCGGAATTTCGGTCATGGCCCGGGTGTTGATCCGTGACAGTTTTCGTGGCGACCTGTTGGCCAAAGCGCTGTCCTGGCTTTCGATTTCTTTCGTGGTGGCGCTGGGGATCGGCCAGTACCTGGGGTCGGTCATCCAGGTCGCGTTGGGCTGGCCGGCGATTTTCTACCTGCTGGGCAGTGTGAGTCTGTTGTTGGCGATGGTCGTGGCACGGGTCACGTTCCCGGTGCGGGTGGAAGACACCGTTCAGTCGTCCGCGTGGCCGAGCTATTGGCGCATTCTGCGTGATCGGGCCTTCCTGCTGCCGGCGCTCACCGGCGGGCTGGGTTATGGGGTGATCATCGCCTTCAACACCGCGGCGCCGCTGATTCTGCAAGGACCGTTCAACTGGTCGGCCGTGGAATACGGGCTGTTGGGCTGGCCCATCAGCGCGGGGTATTTTCTCGGGGCATGGGCGGTCAACGGTCTGGTGCTGCGCACAGGTCAGCGTCGGATGATGACGGCGGGGGTGGGGCTGGTGCTGGCCGGCAGTGCGGTGATGTTGCTGGGGAGCATCGCCGGAACTTCGATTGCGCTGTTGTTCTGGTTGCCTTACTGCGTAGCGGTGTTCGGCCAGTCGTTGAATTACCCGATCAGCCTGGCGCTGGCCAACGACGGTTCGCCGGTCGGCGGTGCCTATGCGATGGCGTTGAGCGGGTTCATCCATCAACTGATGGCTGCCGTCATCGGTGGTATCGCGAGCCTGATCGCCAGCCAGCAGGCATGGCCGTTGTCACTGTTATGCACGTTGCTGGCCCTGGGCGCGATGCTCTGCGTGATCATCGCGCCCGGCCGTAAAACCGCTTAGAACGCGCTGCGGAAAATCTCCTCGATCTGCCGCTGATCCGCTGCACGTGGGTTGGTCACGCCGCACGCGTCTTTCAAGGCGTTGCTGGCGAGCGTCGGGATGTCGTTGAGCCGGGCGCCGAGTTCACGCAACCCGGCGGGGATTTCCACATCCCTGGCCAGGCTGCGGATCGCCGTGATGGCTGCCTGCGCGCCCTCTTCCGGGCTGAAGCCGCGAATATCGGCGCCCATTGCGTGGGCCACGTCGGTCAGGCGCTCGGCGCACACCAGCGCGTTGAAGCTCTGCACATGCGGCAACAGCACGGCGTTACAAACGCCATGGGGCAAGTCGTAGAAACCACCCAACTGGTGCGCCATGGCATGCACGTAGCCAAGGGACGCATTGTTGAACGCCATGCCCGCGAGGAACTGTGCGTAAGCCATGTTTTCCCGTGCGGCCAGGTCGTTGCCATCGCGCACGGCCAAGCGCAGGTTGCTGCTGATCAGCGTCATCGCCTTCAGCGCGCAGGCGTCAGTGATCGGGTTGGCGGCGGTGGACACGTAGGCTTCGATGGCGTGGGTCAGCGCGTCCATGCCGGTGGCGGCGGTCAGGCTCTTGGGCATGGCGACCATCAGCGCCGGGTCGTTGACCGATAGCAGCGGCGTGACGTTGCGGTCGACGATGGCCATTTTCACGTGACGGGTTTCGTCAGTGATGATGCAGAAGCGCGTCATCTCGCTGGCGGTGCCGGCGGTGGTGTTGATGGCGATCAACGGCAGTTGCGGCTTCTCGGATTGATCGACGCCTTCGTAATCGCGAATCTGCCCGCCATTGGTCGCGCACAACGCGATGCCTTTGGCGCAGTCGTGGGGCGAACCACCGCCCAGCGACACCACAAAATCACAGCGACTTTCCTTGAGCAGGCCCAGCCCGCTCTCGACGTTGGCGATGCTCGGGTTGGGCTTGGCGCCGTCGAAGATGACCGAGTCGATGTCTTTCATTGCCAGCCTCTCGGCGATCATCGCAGCCACGCCCGCCTTGGCCAGCCCGGCGTCGGTGACGATCAGCGCCTTTTTAAAACCGTACTTGCCGATGGCGTCCATGGCCTCGTCGAGGCAACCAATACCCATGATGTTCACGGCGGGGATGAAAAACGTGCTGCTCATGGCGAATCTCCAGGTCTGGGCCGTATCGGTGGTTCGATCCGGCGGATACCCACAGGATCGACCCATCGGCGCGGCGTTAACTTGATCTGGCTCAAGTCCGGGTCGTGATAAAGTCGCCGCCCATCCGACCTTTTGCTTTTTGAGACGACGACCGCAATGACCGATTTCCAGGATGTCGATGCCCAACTAGAAGACTGGAACGCCCTGCGCGCCACCGCCTCGATCAGCGGCCTGCTGGTGGGCAACGGCGCCAGCCGCGCGGTCTGGGACGATTTCGGCTACGACTCGCTGTTCGAGAACGCCCGCACCGTCGAAGAAAAACCCCTGAGCCAGTCCGAACTCAGCGTGTTCGACGCGATGCAAACGCGCAGTTTCGAGCAGGTGCTGGGTGCGCTGAAAACCACCAGCCGGGTGAACAAGGCCCTGGCCGTCAGCTCCGCCGCGCCGCGCAATCGCTACTACGCGATCAAGGAAGCGCTGATCAACACCGTGCACGCGGTGCACATCCCGTGGCGACTGGTGGTGCCTTCGACACTGGCGACGATCAATCAGGAACTGGGGCGTTACCGGACGGTGTTCACCACCAATTACGACTTGCTCAACTACTGGGCGATCCAGCACCAGCCGGATGCGATCACCGACCTGTTCCAGGGTGCCGAGCCAGGGTTTGATTTGAGCGCCACGGCGACCGATAAAACCCGTCTGCTGTACCTGCACGGCGGTTTGCATCTGGTGCGCAATCAGGACGGCACGGCACGCAAACTGATGTCGACCGAAGGCACGCTGCTGGGCAGCTTTGCGATCAACAACACGATCAAGACGCTGGATGACGTGCCGCTGTTTGTGAACGAAGGGCCGAGCGCAGACAAGCTCAAGACCATCCGCAGCTCGGATTATCTGTCGTTTTGCTATGACCAGTTATTGGGGCATGCCGAGGGCTTGTGCATCTTTGGGCATGCGCTGGGCGAGCAGGACAGCCACATCATTCATGCGTTGCGCCAGGCGAAACCCAAGGTGGTCGCGATTTCGATTTATCCGCGCAGCAAGGCGTTTATCCAGCATCAGAAGCGGCATTACGCGAAGGTGTTTGAGGGGACCGGATCAGAGCTGCGGTTTTTTGATTCGAAGACGCATGCGCTTGGAAGTCCCAAGCTCACCGTTCCCGTCGAGGTGTAACACCGATTTTGTAGGAGCCGGCTTGCTGGCGATGGCGGTGGCGGTGGCGGTGGGTCAGTCGACGCATTTATCGCCTGATCGGACGCAATCGCCAGCAAGCCGGCTCCTACAGGGGTGCGCGGTGTTATGCAGCTCACTCTTCAGCGCTATGCACCACCACCAGCAACTGCGCCTGAACCTCGCCCACTGAGCGGATCCGGTGCGGTTTCTGCGCATTGAAGTGCAGCGCATCACCGCGCTCTAGCAGCACGCGCTCGTTCATGAAGTCCACTTCCACCTGCCCTTCGTGGACAAACAGAAACTCCTCCCCCACGTGTTCCTTGAAGGTTTTGTCCGCGAATTCGAACGGCGGATAAATGATGAACGGCAGCAGACTGCGCTCACTCACCTGATGCGCCAGCACCGCATAGCCGGGGCTCTCATCATTGGCCGCCAGCGACTGACGCTCATGGCTGCGCACCAGGCTGTAGCTGTCGAGGCTGACGCTGTCTTCGGAGAACAATTCCTCGACCTTGACGTTCAGCGCCTTGGCCAGTTTCAGCGCCGCCGCGATGGACGGCGTATTCAACCCGCGCTCGACTTTCGACAGATAGCTCTTGGTCATCCCGGATTTTTCAGCCAGGGCCTCGAGCGTCACGCCCAGTTTTTTTCTCAGTAATTTCAAACGGATAGACATGCAGAACGATTAATCCATCAAGGAGGCAACGATTCATCCTTGCCAATGACACAATGTGTCATATAGCATCATTTGTGTCATTTGCATTCACCAAGGCCTTGCGAGCAACGAGTGAACGGCAAATCCGACGTCCATTGAACCACCCAAAGGACACCGATATGGCCAAGACCTTAGCATTACCCAAAGAGCAACTGGTCAAGCAAGCGCTGACCCAGATGCAAAATACCCTGGCAGATAATACGTGGACCGACCGGCAAAAGCTGGCCCTGACCTGCCGCATTCTGTTCGTGCACGGCCACGACTCCGGCCTGGCCGGGCAGATCACCGCCCGTGGCCCGCAGCCCGGCACTTACTACACTCAACAACTGGGCCTGGGTTTCGACGAAATCACCGCCAGCAACCTGCTGCTGGTCAACGAAGACCTGGAAGTGCTTGAAGGCCACGGCATGCCCAACCCGGCCAACCGTTTCCACAGTTGGGTGTACCGCGCCCGGCCGGACGTGAACTGCATCATTCACACGCACCCGACGCACGTCGCGGCGCTGTCGATGCTCGAAGTGCCGCTGCAGATTTCCCACATGGACCTCTGCCCGCTCTACGACGATTGCGCGTTTCTCGAAGGCTGGCCGGGTGTGCCGGTCGGTAACGAAGAAGGCGAGCTGATTGCCGGCGCCCTCGGCGACAAGCGCGCGGTCCTGCTGTCGCACCACGGTCAGTTGTCCACCGGCACGACCATCGAGGAAGCCTGTGTGATCGCGCAACTGATCGAACGCGCCGCGAAGCTGCAACTGTTGGCCATGAGCGCCGGGACCATCAAGCCGATCATTCCGGAACTGGGTCGTGAAGCCCACGACTGGATCTCGAAACCCAAGCGCCATGGCGCTGCGTTCAACTACTACGCTCGGCAGAACCTGCGCCAACACGCCGATTGCCTGAACTGAACCCACGCATTTTCAAGAGGAGCGTCGCCATGTCGACCCCAACGATTCACGGCATCATCGGCTACACCATCACCCCGTTCACCGCCAATGGCGAAGGCGTTGATCTCGACGCGCTCGGACGTTCCATCGACCGCCTGATCGACGACGGCGTCCACTCGATCGCACCGCTGGGCAGCACCGGCGAAGGCGCTTACCTGAGCGACGCGGAGTGGGACCAGGTCAGCGAGTTCAGCATCAAGCACGTGGCCAAACGGGTGCCGACCATCGTCAGCGTATCCGACCTGACCACCGCCAAAGCGGTGCGCCGCGCACGTTTCGCCGAAGCCCATGGCGCCGACGTGGTGATGGTCTTGCCGACGTCTTACTGGAAACTCAGCGAAGCGGAAATCCTCGCCCATTACCGCGCCATCGGCGACAGCATCGGCGTACCGATCATGCTCTACAACAACCCGGCCACCAGCGGCACGGACATGTCGGTCGACCTGATCCTGCGCATCGTCAACGCCGTGGACAACGTGACCATGGTCAAGGAGAGCACCGGCGACATCCAGCGCATGCACCAATTGCAACGGCTCGGCGAAGGTCAGGTGCCGTTCTACAACGGCTGCAATCCGCTGGCGCTGGAGGCTTTTGCAGCGGGTGCGAAAGGCTGGTGCACGGCGGCGCCGAACCTGATTGCGCAGCTCAATCTCGATTTGTATGAAGCGGTTTTGGCCAATGATCTGAGCAAGGCGCGTGAACTGTTCTATCGCCAGTTGCCGTTGCTGGACTTCATTTTGAAGGGTGGGTTGCCGGCGACGATCAAGGCCGGCTTGCGTGCGACCGGGCTGGAGGTGGGGGATCCACGGTTGCCGGTGTTTCCGTTGGGTGAGGATGGCCTTGGTCAGTTACAAACCTTGTTGAAAGCATTGCGCTGATCTCGAAGTTCACAAAAAACCAATGTGGGAGCTAGCCTGCTAGCGATAGCGGCCTGACATTCAACATCTTCGTCGAATGTTCAGCAGCCATCGCTAGCAGGCTAGCTCCCACAGTGGATTTGTATTGGGTCTGGAAGATGTGCTCAAAGCACCGGCAAGGTCTTGTCCTTGATCACGGTGGTCGGGCCGTTGGTCTTCACGCTGGCGATGCCTTTTTCCCGCGCGGCCTCGGAAGAATAGGCCTCGCTGCTGCCGATGATCTCGTGGTTGGCAGCCTTGAGGTTGAAATACGGATGGCCATCCTTGGTGGTCTTTTTCTCGTAGCGCTCATCCAGCGGGCTGTTCTTCTGCACTGAGGCGATGCCGTTTTCGGCGGCGCTGCGAGTGGTGTAGTGCTCGCTGTTCAGAATGGTTTCGGCATTCGCCGCTTTCAACACGAAGCGAAACTGGCCGTTGCTGGTTTTGCTCAACTCATACCATCCAGACATAATTTTTCTCCTTGGCGATTGAGGGGTTTCGCGCTTCAGAGTAAAGACCAGCCATGGATTTTTGTCGCCTGAACCGGCCTCTTCGCGGGCAAGCTTCGCTCCTACAGGAACGCGTTCCCCTGTAGGAGCGAGGCTTGCCCGCGAATGGATCGACACGGTCTACGCTATTTCACCACCGCACGAACCACCGACAACTCCGGCGTCTGCACCCGCCGTTGCGACAAATACCGCGTACAACTCACCCGCAAGAACGAAGCAAAATTCACCACTTCCCCGCGATAATCCATCACCTCTTCATACAGCTTGGCGATCAACTGGTTGGTGGTCATGCCGTCGACCTCGGCGATTTCGCTGAGGATGTCCCAGAACTGATTCTCCAGCCGCAGGGTGGTGACCACCCCGCAGATGCGCAGCGAGCGGGAGCGCGATTCGTAGAGAATCGGGTCGGCCTTGACGTAGAGCTCGCACATGAAAAAGTCCCTCGTTACAGCGTGATTTTGGTGCCCAGCAACCCGAGGAAACCGGCGAGCCAGCTCGGGTGGGCCGGCCAGGCCGGAGCAGTGGCCAGATTGCCTTGAACGTGACCTTCCGTCACCGGGATATCGATAAACGTACCGCCGGCCAAGCGTACTTCCGGTGCGCAAGCCGGGTAGGCGCTGCATTCGCGACCTTCCAGAATGCCTGCCGCCGCCAGCAATTGCGCACCATGGCACACGGCGGCGATCGGCTTGCCGGCCTTGTCGAAGGCACGCACCAGGTCCAGGACTTTTTCGTTCAGGCGCAGGTATTCCGGGGCTCGACCGCCGGGGATCAGCAGCGCGTCGTAGTCGGCTTCAGCGACCTTGGCAAATTCGAAGTTCAAGGCAAACAGGTGGCCGGGCTTTTCGCTGTAGGTCTGGTCGCCTTCGAAGTCGTGGATCGCCGTGCGCACGGTCTGGCCGGCGGATTTGTCCGGGCAGACGGCGTGCACCGTGTGGCCGACCATCAGCAATGCCTGGAACGGCACCATCACTTCGTAGTCTTCGACGTAATCGCCGACCAGCATCAGGATTTTCTTGGCAGCCATGGGGAGGACTCCTCTGGGGAAATGCTTAGGAGTATTCAAGGTAGTCGTTATCCAGAGGGTCGGGTAATAACCAGCTACTACGGCGTTATCGTTCTTCGCGGGCAAGCCTCGCTCCTACAGGATTTCGGTTGGTCGCGGTATTGCGCTCGGCACAAAACCTGTAGGAGCGAGGCTTGCCCGCGAAGGCGTCCTCAACTGTACGGATAACTCTGCGCCTAGCTGTAACAGCGGCCGCCACCGGATTTATGGCTAGATGAAGACACTTCCCGCCACCCTGAATTCTGGTTGCCCTCATGTCCACGCGCGAAAACACCGGCATGGCCCTCGGCCTGCTCGGCGTTGTGATTTTCAGCCTGACCCTGCCCTTCACACGGATCGTCGTGCAGGAACTCCATCCGTTGCTCAACGGCCTCGGCCGTGCGTTGTTCGCGGCGATTCCGGCGGCGCTGTTGTTGCTGTGGCGCAGGGAAAAATGGCCGACCTGGAAACAGGTCAAAGGCCTGACGCTGGTGATCGCCGGCGTGATCCTCGGCTTCCCGGTTTTATCCGCCTGGGCGATGCAAACCTTGCCCGCGTCCCACGGCGCACTGGTCAACGGCCTGCAACCCTTGTGCGTGGCGCTGTACGCCGCGTGGTTGTCCCACGAACGCCCGTCGAAAGCCTTCTGGGCCTGCGCCGCGCTGGGCAGTGCGCTGGTGTTGGGTTACGCGTTGATCAGCGGAGCCGGGAGCATTCAGGCCGGTGATTTGCTGATGCTCGGCGCGATTGCCGTGGGCGGTCTGGGGTATGCCGAAGGGGGACGTTTGGCCAAGGAGATGGGCGGCTGGCAGGTGATCTGCTGGGCGCTGGTGTTGTCGACGCCGCTGTTGATCGGACCGGTGGTGTACCTGGCGCTGCAACACCAGGGCGAAATTTCGGCCAAGACCTGGTGGGCCTTTGGTTATGTTTCACTGTTCTCGCAGTTCATCGGCTTCTTCGCCTGGTACGCCGGGTTGGCCATGGGTGGCATTGCCCGGGTCAGTCAGATCCAGCTGTTGCAGATCTTCTTCACCATCGCGTTTTCGGCGTTGTTCTTCGGTGAACACATCGAACCGATCACCTGGCTGTTTGCTGCCGGGGTGATCGTGACGGTGATGTTGGGGCGTAAAACGACGGTCAAACCCGCACGTATTGCCACTGCATAACCCGAACGGACACACACCTTTGTAGGAGCCGGCTTGCTGGCGATGGATTCAAGAGCACCGCGATTTTCCTGCAACCCCGCGTCATCGTTGACGACC